>VEPA01000233.1 GCA_012026675.1 Betaproteobacteria bacterium
ACCGTGGCCCACCTCGCGCAAGAACTCAAATACATGCGCAACCTGCTCGAAGGGCAACTGTCCGGCTTCGCCTGGGGCGAACTGGCCCGGCGCGACCCGCTCAAGGCCGAACTGATGCGCACCCTGCTGGGCTGCGGCTTCAGCCCCAGGCTCGCGCGCCGGCTGCTGGAAGCCTTGCCGCAAGGGCTCGACTACGACCGCGGCATCAAATGGCTCAAGGCCGCGCTCGCCCACAACCTGCGGGCAGTGGAAGACGGCGCCGACCTAGTCGAGCGCGGCGGCATCGTCGCCCTGGTCGGCCCCACCGGCGTCGGCAAGACCACCACCCTGGCCAAGCTCGCCGCGCGCGCCGTGCTCAAGTACGGCAATGAACATATCGCACTCATCACCACCGACAGCTACCGCATCGGCGCCCACGAACAGCTCAAGATCTACGGCCGCATCCTCAACGTCCCGGTGCACGCCGTGAAAGACGACGCCGAACTCGAACTCACCCTGGCCGACCTGCAGCGCAGCCACCTGGTACTGATCGACACCGTCGGCATGAGCCAGCGCGACCGGCGCATCGCCGAGCAGATCGAATTCCTGTGCGGGCGCGACAGCCGCGTGCAGCGGCACCTGCTACTGCCCGCCACCGCGCAGACCGCCACGCTCGACGACATCGTGCGCGCCTACCGCGGCGCCGGCATGGTCGGTGCGATACTGACCAAGATCGACGAAGCGCTGTCGCTGGCGCCGGCCATCGACTGCCTGGTGCGGCACGGGCTCGATGTGCACTACGTGACCAACGGTCAGCGGGTACCGGAAGACCTGCATCTGGCGCACGCGCACTACCTGGTGGACCGTGCCCTCAAACCCCAGCATGCCGCACAACCGCTCAACGAGGAGGAGTGGCAGCTGGCAGGCAGTTTCCAGGCTGGCCAGAGCGCGTGACCGTTGTACAGATTATGCCGAATTGCTAATATCACCCCGGATTATTACGGAGTACATCATGCAGACCTCCAGATTACTTGCAAGTGTCATTCTGATCAGCATCGCCAGCCTGAACATTACCGCTGCGCTGGCTGTCGATCCGCAGGACGCGAAGGATGAAATCTACATCGGCGCTGCCTCGGACAAGCTCTGGCCCACGCTGAAGGAAAGCTATTTCGCCGGGAAAACCATTGTAGAGAATCCGGTCGTCAAGCTGGAAGCCCCGCGCAGGGCGGAGAGCGGGGCGCAGGTGCCGGTCACGTTCAGCGTGAACAACAATTTGTCGGACGGAAATGCCATCCGCAAGGTTTATCTGTTCGTCGACGCCAATCCGATCCCGCTGGTGGCCATCTACAATTTCACGCCGCTCAGCGGCAAGGCGCAGGTTTCCACGCGCATCCGCATGGAGACGGACTCCTATGTGCGTGTCATCGGTGAAGCGCCGGACGGCAAGTTCTACATGGATTCCCTGGTGATCCGCGCTTCCGGGGGATGCGCAGGGCCGCCGGCGGGTGGTGACCCCAACGTGCTGCGCCTGTCCGCCGGCAAGATCAAGATGAATGTCGAGTCGCCGGCCAAGTATGGCGAAGCCAATCCCGCCACCTTCATGATCAAGCATCCCCAGTTGACCGGGCTGCAGCGCGACCTTGTATCAGGCGGCTACATACCGGCGTTCTTCGTGCAGAAAGTGGAATTCAGCTATAACGGCAAGCCGGTGATGCAGGCCGATACCACCATCGCCATGGCGGAAGACCCATACCTGCGGTTTTTCTATTTGCCGGACGGGCCAGGAACGCTCAACGTGACGGTGAGCGACAACGAGGGACATACCTATACCCACCAGGTGGAGGTGAAGGGCTGATCCACTATTATGCAGCAATGAAAAAGGGCGCTTGCGGCGCCCTTTTTTGTTGGCTGTCGGTTCAGCCGTGCAGGCTCATCCTGCCCCAGATTTCGTCCTTGTCCCAGAACCTGTGCTTGAGCGCGGCGCTGGCGTGCAGGATGATCAGCGCCAGGAAAACCCAGCCCGCGATCTCGTGCACTTCCTTGAACTGTTCCCGCAACGGGTTGTTGTCCAGCCCGGCGACCAGCTTGATGCCGAACCAGGCGATGCCGTACTTGCTGTAGACGGACATGACGATGCCGCTCAGCGGCAGCGCCAGCATCATCAGGTAGAGTCCCTTGTGCGCGAGCCGCGCAGCCTTCGCCTGCCATTCCTGCATGGAGGCCGGCATCGCCGGCACCGTGTGGGTCAGCCGCCAGAACAGGCGGAAGAACACCAGCGCGAGTATGGTGAGGCCGACCGATTTATGCAGGTTGAAATAGAAGGTTCTCGGCGACATCGGCTCGGCCGGCTGGAAGGTGTAGATGCCGAGGCCGAACAAATCCAGCGAAGCAGTTTTCGGCAGGTCTTTCGGCAGTTCGCTCATGTACCAGCCCAGCGCGAACATGCACAGGATCATCAAGCCGATCAGCCAGTGCAGGATGATTGCGATGCTGGTATAACGCGACACGGAGTCGTTCATAGGGCTCAAGCTCGTCATTGGATAAACACGCCCCACGGGGTATCGCCCACCGGGATTTCCTTGATGACCTTGTCCGTCAGCGTGTCGATCACCGAAACCGAGTTGGATTTGCCGTTGGCCACATAAAGCTTCTTGTTGTCGGGAGTGACCGCCATGTTCCACGGGCGCTTGCCGACCTTGATGGTGGCGACCACCTTGTTGCTGGCGGTATCGAGCACGGACAGGGTGCCTTCGCCGTTGGAAATATAGAC
>VEPA01000092.1 GCA_012026675.1 Betaproteobacteria bacterium
CCGTGAATCGCCGCGGCTGAGCCTTTGGGCGCCGCTCGCAGCCATGCCCCAAACTGGCGAATAGCAGCCGGATACCCGCCCCTTGATGGTGCGTTCCCCAGGCCCCGCCGTGGGCTCGCTAGCCCGGCGCACTCCGAAGAAAATCAAATACTCACAATGAATCAGCTCGTTGTCGTGACTGGCACGGACCCTGCAGTAAGCCGGACAGACCATTTACCGGGAGAGCACCATGGCACTGCACGATCCTTTCGACGCGAACGGCTCCATCACCACTTGCAGCTGCGGCAACCACGCCTCGCAGACGCAACACAACATTGCCGCCGGCGCCGGCGATGTCGATGCCCTGAACAGCCGCGTAGTCCAGACCGCTGTCATGCGCGCGCTGTTTCCCCAAGATGCGGAACGGCGCAAATTCCTCTCCGCGGTCGGCGCCTCGACCGCTTGGGCGGCGATCTCCTCGCTGATTCCCTTCGGCGCGCTGGAAGCCATGGCGCAGGAAAAGGGTACGCCGGAGAAGAAGGACCTCAAGGTCGGCTTCATCCCGATCACCTGCGCCAGCCCCCTGATCATGGCCGACCCGCTGGGCTTCTACAAGAAGGAAGGCCTCAACGTCAGCATGATGAAGACGGCCGGCTGGGCGCTGATCCGCGACAAGGTGCTGAACAAGGAATACGACGCCTCGCACATGCTGGCGCCGATGCCGATCGCGATCTCGATGGGGGTCGGTTCGAACGCCTCGCCGACCAGCGTGATGACCATCCAGAACATTAACGGCCAGGCCATCGTGATGGCCAACAAGCACAAGACCAACCGTGACCCGAAGAACTGGAAGGGCTTCAAGTTCGCCATCCCCTTCGAGTTCTCGATCCACAACCTGCTGCTGCGCTACTACCTCGCCGAGCACGGCATCACTCCCGACACCGACGTGCAGTTGCGCGTGGTGCCGCCGCCCGAAATGGTGGCCAACCTGCGTGCCGGCAACATCGACGGCTTTCTCGGTCCGGACCCGGTCAACCAGCGCGCGGTATTCGATGAAATCGGCTTCATCCACATCCTCTCGCGCGAGATCTGGGACGGCCATCCCTGCTGCTCCTTTGCCGTGCCGGCCGAGTTCGTCAAGCAGAACCCCAACACCTTCGCCGCGCTCTACCGGGCCATCCTCAAGGCCGCGGCGATGGCACGCGACCCGAAGAACCGCCCGGTCATGGCCGAGGTGCTGGCGCCCGCCAACTACCTCAACCAGCCCAAGGCAGTACTCGAACAGGTGCTGACCGGCAAGTTCGCCGATGGCCTGGGCAACGTTCGCAACGTGCCCGAGCGCGTGGACTACGACCCTTTCCCCTGGTACTCCATGGCCTACTGGATCCTCTCGCAGATGAAGCGGTGGGGCTACGTCAAGGGCGAGGTCAAGTACAAGGACATCGCGGAAAAGGTCTACCTGCTGACGGATGCGAAGAAGTACATGACCGAAGTCGGCATGACGCCGCCGAAAGAAACCATGAAGAAGTTCAAGGTCATGGGCAAGGAGTTCGACCCCGCCAAGGCCGACGCCTATGTCGACAGCTTCGCCATCAGGAAGGCATAGGAGGCATCCATGTCGGGCAAGCTAAAACTCAAGGCAGCCTTCATCTCGCTGATGATGCTGGCGATCTTCCTTGGCGCGTGGCATCTCGCCACGCAACCGAAGGAGTCAGCCGTGCAGGCCGCCACCGACAGCGAATACGCGGCGATGATGGGCAAGGGCAAGGAGCAGTCCGGCTTCCCCGCCCCGGCCAAGGTCGGCCACGCCTTCGTCGAGTACCTGGCGGACCCCTTCTACGACAAGGGTCCCAACGACAAGGGCATCGGCATCCAGATAGCCCATTCGCTGGGCAGGGTTGCCGTCGGCTTCCTGCTGGCGGTAGCGGTGGCCCTGCCGGTCGGCTTCATGATCGGCATGTCGCCGCTTCTGTTCCAGGCCTTCAATCCCTTCATCCAGGTGCTAAAACCGATCTCGCCACTGGCCTGGATGCCGCTCGCGCTCTACAGCCTGAAGGACTCGGACATCTCGGGCATCTTCGTCATCTTCATCTGCTCGATCTGGCCGATGCTGATCAACACCGCCTTTGGCGTGGCCTCGGTACGGCGCGACTGGATCAACGTCGCCCGCACGCTGGAAGTGAACCCGTTGCGCAAGGCCTTCCTGGTGATCCTGCCGGCGGCGGCGCCGACGATACTCACCGGCATGCGCATCTCGATGGGCATCGCCTGGCTGGTGATCGTCGCCGCCGAGATGCTGGTGGGCGGCACGGGCATCGGTTACTTCGTCTGGAACGAATGGAACAACCTGGCCCTGCCCAACGTGATCTTCGCCGTGGTGATGATCGGCATCGTCGGCATGATCCTCGACCTGTTCTTCGGCTGGCTGCAGAAGCTGGTTACCTATCGCGAATAAGAGTCCGGGATGAGCACACATTTTCTTAGCGTCGAGAACCTCAAGAAGGTCTTTCCGCCGACCAACGGCGTCGCCAACCTGCCGGTGTTCGAGGACATCCACTTCCACATCGACAAAGGCGAGTTCGTCTGCATCATCGGCCATTCCGGCTGCGGCAAGACGACCATCCTCAACGTGCTGGCGGGCCTCGACGAAGCGTCCGCCGGTGAAGCCTTCATGGATGGCCGCGAAGTCAGGGGCCCCAGCCTCGACCGCGGCGTGGTGTTCCAGAGCCACGCCCTGATGCCCTGGATGAGCGTGCTGGGCAACGTCGCTTTCGCCGTCAAGTCGAAGTGGCCCGACTGGTCGCAGGAAAAGATCAATGAGCACTGCACGCGCTATCTGGAAATGGTCGGCCTCGGCCATGCCATCCACAAGAAGCCGGCGGAACTTTCCGGCGGCATGAAGCAGCGCGTCGGCATCGCCCGCGCCTTCGCCATCCAGCCCAAGATGCTGCTGCTCGACGAACCCTTCGGCGCACTCGACGCACTGACGCGCGGCACCATCCAGGACGAGTTGCTGAAGATCGTGCAGGCCACGCACCAGACCGTGTTCATGATCACGCACGACGTCGATGAGGCGATCCTGCTCGCCGACAAGATACTGCTGATGAGCAACGGCCCGCACGCCAAGATCGCCGAGATCGTCGAGGTCACCATGCCGCGCAGCCGCACCCGGTCCGGCATCCACCACGACCCGCAGTACTACATGATCCGCAACCACCTCGTCGACTTCCTCGTCAACCGCTCCAAGACCTATGCCGGTGCCGAGGCCGAAATGTTCCACGATGCGAAGAATCCGCCAGTCGTGCGCCCCGGCCTCGACGGCGAACTCGCGCCGGTACTGACGCTGACTGCGGAAAAGCCGGCAGCCCAAGCACTCAAGCACGTTGTCAATCAATAACACCGAAAGGAGAAATGCATGAATCGCAATGACGTCACCGAAATGATCATCGCCGCCAAGATCCAGAAAGGACTCAAGTGGGAGGACGTGGCGAAGAAGATCGGTCTCTCGAAAGAATGGGTGACTGCCGGCTGCCTAGGCCAGATGACCTTCGACAAGAAGCAGGCAACGATACTGGGCAAGGTCTTCGGCCTGCCGCCGGATGCCGTGGCCCTGCTGCAGGTGGTGCCCTACAAGGGCTCGCTGCCGACCTCGGTGCCCACTGACCCCCTGATCTACCGCTTCTACGAACTCATCAGCGTCTATGGGACGACCTTCAAGGAGCTGATCCATGAGGAATTCGGCGACGGCATCATGAGCGCCATCGACTTCAAGATGGACATGAAACGCGAACCGAATCCCAACGGCGACCGCGTGAACATCGTCATGTCGGGCAAGTTCCTGCCCTACAAGACCTATTGATCCTCACTCCCGCCCGGCGCGTCGGGCCGGGTGTGGCATGCAAGAAAGGCCTCGCCATCAATGGCAAAGATCTTCATGAAGTCCTCCTGGGGCAGCGATGACCCGACCCGCGCCGCGATGGTGTTCGGCCACAGCGCGGCACTGGCCAGGGCCGGGCACGAAGTCCGCATCTTCCTGCTCGGCGAAGGCTCGGTGCTGGCGCGCAAGTCGATCCGCGACCAGTTGTTCCCTGTCGGCTGGCCGCCTTTGGCCGAACAGTGGCAAAGCTGCGTCGATCTTGGCGTGGCGATCGAGGTCTGCGATGCCTGCCGCATCGCGCGTGGCATCAGCGACGACGATCTCGCAGGATTCAGTTCCACCATCGGCAGCCCGGTCACGCTGGTCGCCGGCATCGAGTGGGCCGACAAGGTCATCGCCGAATAGGCTTGGGGCGCCGTATCGCCGGCGCCGACTTTTACACGCCGGGATTGGTCAGGCGCTGCGTGCCGCTTGCGCGGTTTCGACAGCGGCCAGCGTTTCGTCGAAGAGTTCGATCCAGTGTTTTACCGGCAGCGGCGATACTTCCGCCAGATGGGTCAGGCAGCCAATGTTGGCCGTGGCGATGAGCTTCGGTCGTGTTCCCAGCAGGGTTTCCATCTTGGCGGCACGCAGTCCCGCCGCCATTTCAGGCTGCAGGATCGAATAGCTGCCGGCCGAGCCGCAACACAGGAAAGGATAGGCAACGGGCGTCAGCTTGTAGCCGGCATGCTTGAGCAGTCCTTCGACCACACCCTTGAGCTTCTGCGCGTGCTGCAGGCTGCAGGGCGACTGGTAGGCGATGCGCCGGTCCGGCGAGGCCGCTTGCGGCGGCAGCGGCGGCAAACGTCCTGCTTTCAACTCGGCGGCGACCACCTCGGCGATATCCTTGCTCAGTTCCGAAAAACGCTGCGCCTTGTCGCGGTACTGTGGATCGTCGCGCAACAGCGCGCCATAGTCGCGCACGTGCGCGCCGCAACCGCTCGCGGTCATGACAATGGCTTCGGCGCCGGCCTCGATCTGCGGCCAGCAGGCGTCGATGTTGCGACGCATGAAGGCGAGCGCCTCTCCAGGCTCCGCCATGTGGTGGCTCAGGGCGCCGCAGCAGCCGGCCGCGGCCGGCACCAGCCGGATGCCGCAGCGATCCAGCACGCGTGCCGCGGCGGCATTGATGTCCGGTGCCAGCGCCGGCTGCACGCAGCCCTGCCAGACCAGCATGGTCCGCACGTGGCTGCGCTGCGGCCAGGCGCCGGCCGCACGCTGCTGCGGCACTTTCGCACGCAACGTCGCGGGCAGGACAGCGCGCAGTGCCTGGCCCAGGCGCAGCAGCGTCGTAAAGCGGCGCCGGTAGGGCACCACGGCGCGCAGCGCGCGGCGCAGCAGGCGCTCCCGCAGCGGGCGCCGTGCAGCCGGTTCGATCAGTTCGCGGGTAACGTCGAGCAGGCGGCCGAAGCGCACGCCCTCGGGACACATGGCCTCGCAGGAGCGGCAGGTCAGGCAGCGGTCGAGGTGCAACTGCAGGTCGGCGCTGGGCGGCTGTTCCGCGAGCATTTCCTTCATCAGGTTGATGCGTCCGCGCGGACTGTCCCAGTCGTCCTGCAGCAACCGGAAAGTCGGACAGTTAACTATGCACTGGCCGCACGACACACAGACATCGATGATGCTTGCCGCTTCGCGCGCCAGTTCGTTGTTGCGGAAATTTTCACCCAGTACCAATGGCATTGCGGAACTCCAGGAAGGCTGTCAGGCGCCCAGTACCGCGACCGCGACGGTGAACACGCCCAGCAGCAGGTTGGGCAGCACCAGCTGGCGTATCGTGTTCATCGCCGCGCCGGCCTGCGGCCAGTCGCTGGCGGCCACGGCCGCGACCATGGGGCGGTGGAAACGGAACACGATCACCGCCAGGATCACGGTCATGACGGCGGCAATGCCGACCATCGCCAGCCAGCTTGCCGGAATAGCCGCGCCGGCCTGCGCGAAACGGATGATGCCGCTGCCCCACAGAAACACCAGTGCCCAGCCGACGACCACGAAGAAGCGTCCGAGGACGGCGGCCAGCAGCGGCAGGCGCTGCGGTGGCGGTAACTGCGCGGCGGCGACGGGGCGCAGGCAGGCGTGGGCGAAGAACATCCCGCCGATCCAGACAATTACAGCCAGCAGATGGAGCAGGACTAGAACGCGATTCATGCGGGATTCTCCGGTAACGAGCGGCCTTGTGCGCCTGGCAGGACCAGGACGATCGCCAGTGTATTAGCGGCCTGCCATCTGGCGCAACCGGCGCGGCGAAGGCAGAATCACCCCCTGGACAAAACTCCTACCCAGCATGGTCAATCGCCGACAATTCCTGCGCGGTAATTTCAAGGCCGCTCGCGAGCCGCAACGCCCGCCATGGGCACTGGCCGAGCCGCTGTTCGTCAATGCCTGCACACGCTGCGGCGACTGTGTTCCGGTTTGTCCGACGCGGATCATCGTGATCGTTCGCGGGTTCCCGGAAGTGGATTTCAAGCGCGGCGAATGCACGTTCTGCGGCGCGTGTGCCGCCGCCTGCAAGGACCAGGCCCTGTTGAACAGCGACATCCAGATCTGGCCCTGGGCAATCAAGGCGCAAGTGGCAAACACCTGCCTGCCACAGCGCGGCGCGGAGTGCCGGATCTGCGGCGATCATTGCGCTGTGGCTGCGATCCGTTTCAGCCCGCGCCTGGGCGGACCTCCTCTGCCGGAAATCGATTCTGCCGCTTGCACGGGCTGCGGCGCCTGCGTGGCGCCCTGCCCTGCCAATGCAATAAGTATTACTTGATGTTGCCGACGAACTTGTTTTCGACCAGCGCCGGTGCGTCGACCTGCGGCACATGGCATTGCGTGCAATTGTGGCGCGACGCATCGACGGCCTTTGTCGCCACGACGAAGTGGCTGTCGCCCAGCTTGGGCGCATTCTTCTTTTCGTAGTTGGCCGGACCGTGGCAGTCCAGGCACTGGTTCTCGGTGAGAGTGACCTCGTCGAAATTATCCACGGCATGCGGAATCACTGGCGGCTGTGTGCTGAAGGTGCGCGCCACGACGGGCTGCGTTCCCGGCCGCTTGCCGACATAGGCCTTGGCCTCAGGCGCCGGATCGGCAGCGGTGACATCGGCACCGCGCATCGAAGCCAGAGGCTCGTAGCTTGCGCAACCCACGATGGCGGCCAGCAGCGATGCCAGAAGTATGGTGACGGTTTTCTTCATGATGGACTCCCCAGACGAGATTGACGGTTGATCACTTGTTTGCCTACTTGGGCGCCGGATGCGGAACGCCGGTTACGGGTGCGACGGTAGTGTTGAAACGGCTGCCGAAGGCGAACACGTCCTTCGAGCAGACATCGATGCAGCGGCCGCAGTTGGTGCAGTTGGCTTCGAGGATCAGCGGCGCCGTGCCGTCTATGGCTTTCAGCGCCGGCCGGATCACCTGCGGTTCCGGACAGACGGCGAAGCAATCCATGCAGTCGTTGCACGCGGCGCGGGCCGGCAGCGTGATGCGTGCCAGCGAGAACTTGCCGATCAGGCTGTAAAACGCACCCACCGGGCAGAGGTGGCCACACCAGCCGTGACGCATGACGAACAGGTCGAAGAGGAACACGGCGAGCAGCACCGCCCAGGCCAGGCCGAGGCCGAAGATCAGGCCGCGGTGCAGCATCGATACCGGATTGACCATTTCCCAGGCGATGCTGCCGGTGATCGCCGCGACCACCAGCGTCATGCCCAGCATCCAGTAGCGTGTCGGCCGGCTGATGTGGGCGCTGCCCTTGAGTCCGAGGCGCACCCGCAGCCAGTAGGCGAGATCGGTCATCAGGTTCACCGGGCAGACCCAGGAACAATAGCTGCGACCGCCGACCAGCAGGTAGAACAACACGACGAAGGCAGCGCCGGTCAGCGCCAGCTTCTCCGGAACCTGCCTTGCCGCGAGCGACTGCACGATGACATAGGGATCGGCCAGCGGCAGGAAGTTCAGCGTATAGCTGAAGTTGAGATTGCCCTTGACGATCCAGATTCCGAACCAGGGGCCGACGAGAAACAGCAGCAGGATGCCGATCTGGCTGCTGCGGCGAAGGATCAGCCATTTGTGCGCGGCCAGCCAGCCTTTTCCGGCAACGGCTTCGGCGCCGGGACGCACCGGGGTCGCATTCATAGCTTGCTCCCCTGCATTGCCTTGGGCAGACCGGAAGCGCTGCCGGGTGCAGAACCCGGAGCTGCATCTGCCGGAGCGCCGGACGAGAGACCCTTGCCGCTTTCATATTTCATGCCCTCGGGCATGTTGTAGCGGTGTTCGACGTCCGGCGCCACCAGGCTGCCGCCGGCCTTTTCCTTTTCCACCCAGCCCAGGCGGTAGTGCGAACTCAACTGGCCCTTGGCCATGTAGAGCGGGAACACCTTGATCGAGGCCACCTCGGTAGGGCAGGCCTTTTCGCACTTGCCGCATCCGGTGCACTGCTCGGAATGCACCGTAGGAATGAACAGCGTGTGTCTGCCGGTACGGGGATTGGATAGCGGAACGAGCGTGATGGCCTTGTCGATCACCGGACAAATCCGGTAACAAATGTCGCAACGCAATCCCAGGAAATTCAGGCACGTCTCGTGGTCGACCAGCACCGCGAGACCCATTTTCGACTTGTTGATGTCTTTCAGGGAATGGTCCAGCGCGCCGGTCGGACAGGCCTTTACGCAGGGAATGTCCTCGCACATCTCGCAGGGCAGCTGGCGCGCGACGAAGTAGGGCGTGCCGGTGGACAAGGGCTCTTCGGGCTTCGATAGATGCAGGATATTGAAGGGACAATCGCGTACGCACAGGCCGCAACGGATGCAGGCCGCGGAGAACTCGGTTTCCGGCAATGCGCCCGGGGGCCGTAACGCTGCCGGCGGCAGCGCCTTGGCATGCTTTGCATAGAGCCCGACCCCCAGCCCCAGCAGGCCGACGCCGCAGGCCATGCGGGCGGTATCGGCGAGAAACTGCCGGCGGGCCGCCGCACTGGGCTTGTTCTCCGTGTTCATGATCCCTGACCGGGGAGCGCACTTCCCTCACGACTCCCCGTGCTCTCCAGTGCGCCCGCTCAGGCCTTGACCACCTTGGCCGCGCACTTCTTGAAATCCGTTTCTTTCGAAATCGGACAGGTGGCGTCCAGGGTGAGCTTGTTGACCAGGCGGTGCTCGTCGAAGAAGGGGATGAAGATCAGTCCCTCCGGCGGCTTGTTGCGGCCCTTGGTGTCGACGCGCAATTCGATCTCGCCGCGACGCGTCGAGACCTTGACCACGTCGTTGCGCTTGAGGCCGCGCTTCTCGGCATCCTTGGGATGCATCCAGACCACCGCATCGGGGAAGGACTTGTAGAGTTCCGGCACGCGGCGCGTCATCGCGCCGCTATGCCAGTGCTCCAGCACGCGGCCGGTGCACAACCAAAGATCGAAATCCTTGTCCGGCATTTCGGCCGCAGGCTGGTAAGGCAGCGCAAAAATCTTGGCCTTGCCGTCGGGATAGCCGTAGAACTTCACGCCCTCGCCCTTCTTCACATACGGGTCGTAGCCCTCGCGGAAACGCCACAGGGTTTCCTTGCCATCGACCACTGGCCAGCGCATGCCACGCACCTTGTGATACGTTTCGAAGGGCGCCAAGTCGTGGGCATGGCCGCGACCGAATGCGGCGTACTCCTCGAACAGGCCCTTCTGCACATAGAAGCCGAATGCCTCGGACTCGTCGTTGGTATAGCCGGCCCAGGCATGTGCATTGACCTTGGCGCACTCGTCCTTCGGGAACTTGTTCACCTGGCCGTTGGCATACAGCACGTCATAGAGCGTCCTGCCTTTCAGCTCCGGCGCCTTGGCCAGCAGTTCGGCCGGCCAGACTTCCTCGACCTTGAAGCGCTTGGAGAATTCCATGTACTGCCAGAGGTCGGAACGGCATTCGCCCGGCGCCTTGACCTGCTGGCGCCACATCTGGCCGCGACGCTCGGCATTGCCGAACATGCCTTCCTTTTCCATCCACATCGCGCAGGGAAGGATCAGGTCGGCAGACATGGCCGATACCGTCGGATAGACGTCGGAGACGACGACGAAGGCCTTCGGATTGCGCCAGCCGGGATAGATCTCGCCATTGACGTTGGGCCCGGCCTGCATGTTGTTGGTGGTCGAGGTCCAGTAGAAGCCGATTTTGCCGTCCTTCAGCATCCGGCTTTGCAGCACGGCGTGGTAGCCGATCCGGTCAGGAATCGTGCCGGCCGGCAGCTTCCATTCCTTTTCGGCAATCTCCCTGTGCTTGGGGTTCACTACGACCATATCGGCAGGCAGGCGATGGGCGAATGTGCCGACCTCGCGCGCGGTACCGCAGGCCGAGGGCTGGCCGGTCAGCGAGAAGGGGCTGTTGCCAGGCTCGGAGATCTTGCCCGTCAGGAGGTGCACGTTGTAGATCATGTTATTGACCCAGGTACCGCGCGTGTGCTGGTTGAAACCCATGGTCCAGTAGGAGGTGACCTTCACCTTCGGGTCGGCGTAGGCCTTGGCCAGCGCCTCGAGTTTTTCCTTAGGCACGCCGGAAATCTCGTGCGCCTTGTCGAGGGTGTACTCGGAAACAAACTTGGCGAATTCCTCGAACGAAATCGGCGTGTGCTTGTTCGGATCCCCCTTGGGCTTGCCGTCGGCGCCCGGGTAGCCGTTGTTGTTGGCGACCTGCTCCAGCGGATGGTTGGGCCGCAGACCATAACCGATGTCGGTGACGCCCTGGAAGAAGCCGACGTTCTTCTTGACGAAGTCCTGATTGACGGCCTTGTTCTGAATGATGTAGTTGCAGATGTAGTTGAGGATCGCTAGATCCGACTGCGGCTTGAATATCAGTTCGTTGTCGGCCAGTTCGCAGGAGCGGTGCGAGAAGGTCGACAGGACATGGATCTTGACGTGATTGGCCGTGAGGCGGCGGTTGGTGATCCGCGACCACAAGATCGGGTGCATCTCGGCCATGTTCGAGCCCCACAGCGCGAACACGTCGGCGTGCTCGGCATCGTCGTAGCAGCCCATCGGCTCGTCGATGCCGAAGGTTCGCATGAAGCCGGCGACGGCGGAGGCCATGCAGTGGCGCGCGTTCGGGTCGATGCTGTTGCTGCGGAAACCGGCCTTCATCAGCTTGGCGGCGGCATAGCCTTCCCATACCGTCCATTGGCCGGAACCGAACATGGCGACGCCGAAGGGGCCCTGATCCGGGTTCTTGATCGTGGCCTTTACCTTCTCGGCCATGATGTCGAAGGCGGCGTCCCAGGAGATCGGGGCGAACTCGCCGTTCTTGTCGAACTTGCCGTCCTTCATGCGCAACAGTGGCCTGGTCAGGCGATCCTTGCCGTACATGATCTTCGACAGGAAGTAGCCCTTGACGCAGTTGAGACCCTTATTCACCGGCGCGTCGGGGTCGCCCTGGGTGGCCACCACGCGACCGTCCTTGACGCCCACCAGCACACCGCAACCGGTACCGCAGTAGCGGCAGACGCCCTTGTCCCAGCGCACGCCATCCTGGCTTTGCGGCGGGACCGCCAACGCCACGCCGGGAATGCTCATCCCCGCGGAAGTAGCCGCTGCGGCGATGGCATTGGTCTTGATGAATTCACGTCGCGTCAATTTCATTTCAGATCTCCTTGTAAGGCTCGGATTCGGTTTGGTGATAGACCATGGCCGCCGACATGACCCCGTCAAGCCGGCCGATGCGTTCATAGGTGGCAACATTGCTGCCGTCGTCTTCGGTTTCGATGGTGACGATCATCTTGCCCTCGGGCGAAACGGCATGGACCTCAACCCCTTCCAGGGCAGCCAGACCGGCCTGGACGACGGCCACGTCGCCGGGGAGGGCGTGGATGATGGCACTGGATATATTCATTGCTTGACTCCGAACATTCGGCACTGGTTCGCGTTGCGGTTTTGAGCACCGCGCGGCAATAGCCTTAAACAAGTTACGGCTTTGTGCACATGCAGCATCCTAGGCCTGCCGGACGCGCTCGCCTTGACGTTAATCAACCGAAATGGGGTTCCAAAAAAAATCGCCATAGAGCTTTTCCCTATGGCGATTCAATGAGCTAATTTGCAGGCATGGCGCCTGCACGCACGGCTGTCAGGGATCGATCTGGTCGATCACGACCTTGACACCTTTGGCTCCCGGCTTGACCGCTGCACTCTTGCCGGTCAGGTCACCCTTGCCGGGGTTGGCGCTGCCGGACTTGGAGATGCGTACTTCGATGCGTACCTGCTGCGCCGATGAAAGCTTGTTCGACGGCATCACCGCCTGGCTATCGTCAAGCATGAAATCCATCGGCAAATCGGCGACGCGCGCGCGCCGGGCCGCAAGCGGCATGCGCGGCCCATCGACGGCCCGGGCAAAGATGAAGACGACGTCATCAGGCTTGGCCTTGTCCTTGATTGTGGCCGAGAGTTCGACCCGACCACTGATAGCTTCCGCCCCGGCTTTCACCGCCGCAGGCTTAGGCTCCGCTCCCTTGTCCGCAGTCGCCTTGCCGACACCCCGGTGCACCTCATCCTGGGGCACGACAGTGCCTGGGAGAACATCGCCGCGGGCGATTGCCGGCCGGCTGCCGCCGCTGCGTTCGCGTGCCTGGGCAATGCTCGCCTCGACCATCCGCGCATCTTCGCCACCCGGCTCGAGGTTTGGTAGCAAGCGCTGCCAAAGCGTCGCGGCTTCGGCATAGCGCCCGCCCTCAAAGGCTTCCCCCCCGCCAAGGAACAGGGCCAGCATGTTTTCAGGTTCGAGGCGCAGCGCCTGCTGGATCAATTCGCGCGAACGCGGAGTGAATCCGTTGCTCTTCTGCACCAGCATTTCCGCGAATTCGGCAAGCAGTTCCGCGTTCTTGTCCAGATCGGGTCCGATACGGCCAAACGCGCGTTCGGCCTCATCCCAGCGACCCAGGGATTTGTATGAGCGCGCCAGCATGGCCCAACCCTCGGGATTGTCGGGGTTCTGTTCCAGCTTTTTCGCCAGCTTCTCGGCGAGTTGCTCCATGTCGGCGCTGGCGCGCTGCGCCTGCACCGCAACGGGAAGCACCGCCGCCGGACTGCCCAGCAGACCGTACATGGCCACCGCCAGCAAGGGCACCAGGATGGCCAGCGCGATGCCGCTCCTGCGGCTGGCGCCTTCGGCCGCAGGCACGTCGGTGGCCGCCGTGTCATCGAGAACCTGGCGCTGCAATTCTTCCCGCGCTTCGGTCAGGTCGGCGTCAGACAGCGTGCCGTTGCTATGGTCGCGCTCAAGCTCCGCAAGGCGGTCGCGATGAATAGCGGCATTGAGCGCGGGCAGAAAGTCGGCGCTGACGGTACGGCGCCCGGAACGCCACCAGGGACGCAACAGCAACGCCAGAGCGACGACGATCAGCGTCGCCGCTGCAAGATAAAAGTAGGTCATGATTTAACGTGAGCCAACAGGATGGGTCGCGGGTGATATCGAGCGTAGCGAGCCGATCAGAGGCCTCCCCGCGAGGGGAGGATGGGAGGGGCGGGTCTTTAGTGTGTCTTTCGCGTGTTTCATCATCTATGGGTGGCTCTTGCTGCCATGAGCGTTTGGTTGTTCCAGCAAGGCCGCGGCGCGGCGGTGTTCTTCTTCGGAAAGTGCCGGAGCGGCGTTGTCCTTGGCGCGGCGGCGCAGGAAGAAAATCAATGCGGCGATGCCGCCGGCCATCAACAGAAAGGGGCCGCCCCAGAGCAACCAGGTGGTCGGCTTCACCGGCGGCCGGTAGCGCACAAAATCACCGTAGCGGGCAACCATGAAGTCGAGAATTTCCTTGTCCGTCTTGCCTTGGCCGATCATGGTGCGGATTTCGCGTCGCAGGTCCTGCGCCAATTCGGCATGCGAACCGGACAGCGATTCGTTTTGGCAAACCAGGCAGCGCAACTCCTCGCTGATCGCCACCATGCGCTTTTCCACCTCGAGGTCGGCCGCCATCGGCGCTGCTTCCTTCGCCATTACTGCGCCGCTGAAAAGCAGCATGCAGCAGACCAGCAATCTGCTCCACTGCATGAGGGCGACTTTGCCGGCGGGTAGAACCAGACCGGCCTTCAAGCCGCGACCCCGGCGGGAAGCTGCGCTCCGGCCCTGGCCCGCAGACGGTAGCGACGATCGAGCATCGCCACGAAACCACCCAAGCCCATCAACAGGCAACCACCCCAGATCCAGTCGACAAAGGGTTTGTAGTAGACCCGAACACTCCAGGCTCCGGTGTTGTCCAGCGGTTCGCCAAGCGAAACGTAAACATCACGCGTAAAGCCAGCATCGATGGCGGCTTCGGTCATCGGCATCTGCGACGAAAAATACTGTCGCTTCTCCGGATACATGGTCTTCACGACACGTCCATCCTTCGACAGCTCGACAGTGCCGACCGATGCGCGGTAATTGGGGCCGGGAGCGAGCTTGACGCCAATAAATCGGAAGCTGTAGCCGCCCACCTGCACGGTATCGCCCGGCTCCATGCGCACGTCCTTTTCTTCCTGGTAGCCGCCAACCATGGCGACGCCGATGACAAACACCGCAATGCCGAAATGCGCCAGCTGCATGCCCCAGAACGCAGTCGGGGGCTTGCCCGTCTTCAAGCGGTCGATGACCTGGAATACGCCGCTGGCCATGATCCATATCGCCAGCAGGCAACTCATCGCGGTCAGCGGCGTCCACTTGCCCATCAGCATCGGCAGCACTATGCCGGCGATCACCGCAAGCACCATGCCGACCCGCAGGCGGCGTGAGATCTCCTTAAGATTGGCGTGTTTCCACTGCGCCAAAGGTCCCACCGCTATCAGCAACAAGAGCGGCACCATCACCGGCACAAACACCGTGTTGAAATAGGGCGGCCCCACCGACAGCTTGCCCATGCCGAGTGCATCGATAAGCAGCGGATATAGCGTACCCAACAGCACGCTGCCGGCGGCCACCACCAGCAGCACGTTATTCATCAGCAGCAAGGTTTCGCGCGACACCAGCCCGAAATTGCCGCCCGTGCTGACCTTGGGCGCGCGCCAGGCGAAGAGGGTCAGCGAGCTGCCCACCACCAGCGCCAGCAGTGCCAGAATGAAAATACCGCGACTGGGATCCGAGGCGAAGGCGTGCACCGAGGTCAGCACACCAGAGCGGACCAGGAAGGTGCCCAGCAATGACAGCGAAAACGCGGCAATGGCGAGCAGCACGGTCCAGTTCTTGAAGGCACCGCGCTTTTCCGTGACCGCCAGCGAATGAATCAATGCCGTGCCCACCAGCCAGGGCATGAACGAGGCGTTCTCCACCGGATCCCAGAACCACCAGCCGCCCCAGCCCAGCTCATAGTAGGCCCACCAGCTGCCGAGCGCGATACCAAGGGTTAGAAACACCCAGGCGGCTGTGGTCCACGGCCGCGCCCAACGCGCCCAGGCGGCATCGAGGCGACCAGAAATCAGCGCGGCAACGGCAAAGGCGAAGGCTACCGAGAACCCGACATAACCCATGTAAAGCATGGGCGGATGGAAGACCAGGCCAGGATCCTGCAGCAGCGGATTGAGGTCGCGCCCTTCGGCGGCAGCCGGCAACATGCGCTCGAAGGGGTTCGAAGTGAACAGCACAAACGCCAGCAGACCGATACCGACCAGTCCCAGCACCGCCAGCACGCGCGCCACCATGATCTCCGGCAACTGGCGCGAGGCCAGCGACACTGCAGCACCCCAACCGGCCAGCATCAGTACCCAAAGCAGCAGGGACCCTTCGTGACCGCCCCAGACGGCGGAAAAGCGATACAGGGTCGGCAACTGGCTGTTGGAATGGTTGGCGACGTAGCTGACCGAAAAATCATTGGCGATAAAGCTCTGCGCGAGACAGGCAAAAGAAATCGCGATCAGGACGAACTGCGTTTGTGCTGCGGGCCGCGCCAGCGCTATCCACTGCTGCTGTCCGCCGAATCTACCTCCATGGGCGCCGACCAGAGGCAGCACGCCCTGGACGATCGAAACCACGAAGGCAAGAATCAGGGCAAAGTGTCCGAGTTCAGGAGTCATGGTGTTGGGTACCTGGTCTGAGGTGCGCCGGACGCCCGGCAAATAGGATTCAGCTCCGACATCGGTCGATGCATTGCGGCTGTACGTCCGCCACATTCATACAAGCCGGCGCCGAAACTGCACAGGGTCATTTGTACGCCGGTGCGCCTGGACTTTTCTGCGCTTTCTGCGCCTGGTCGACCGCATGCTGGGCCTCCGGCGGCATGTAATTTTCATCATGCTTGGCCAGAACTTCGGTCGCGGCAAACGTGCCGTCACCGCCCAGCCGGCCCTGCACTACCGCGCCTTTGCCGTCGCGAAACAGATCGGGCAGGATGCCGGTGTAGGCCACGGGAATTTCCTTGGCGGTGTCGGTGATGACGAAGCGCACGGTCATGTCCTGACGCTTGATCGAGCCTTCCTTGACCAGTCCGCCGATGCGGAAGGCCTTGCCTTGCGGCGCCTTGCCGGCCAGCACCTCGGTCGGCGTGACATACAGCGCGATGTTGCTGTCGAGGGCGTTCAGTGTGAGCACCGCGGCAAGAGCGATCGAGGCGAGTCCACCCACAATCAGGGCGATGCGTTTCTGTCTGGGTTTCATTGGGTTCTTTGCTGGGATTCGAGTTCGTCGGCGAGGCGTTCGCGGATCAGACTCTGGCGAATCTGCTTAAGACGCCGCTTTGCGAGAAAAGGTTCCGCGATCAGGAGAATCGCGCAGGCACCGAAGCTGCCCCAGACGTAAAGCGCGTAGCCGCCCATGGCGAAAAATTCACCCACGCTATTCCACTGCATGCTTCACCCATTCCGTGTGTCGCTCGCGTTCGAGAATGATGGCGCGCACCCGCATCAGCGCCACGGCGATCGAGTACATCCAGAACGCCAGAGCCATCAAGAGCATGCCCCAGAGCATGGTCTGCGCCATGGACGGCGCCTTGTTGAGATTGATCGTGGACCCCTGATGCAGCGTGTTCCACCACTTCACCGAAAAATAGATGATGGGAATATTCACCACGCCCACCAGTGCCAGGATCGCCCCGGCCTTGTCGGCACGACGCGGATCGTCGATCGCCGCCTGCAGAGCCATGAAGCCCAGGTAGAGAAAGAACAGAATCAGTTCGGACGTCAATCGAGCGTCCCACACCCACCACGCACCCCACATCGGCTTGCCCCACAGCGCCCCGGTCCACAATGACAAGGCCGCCATCAGGGCTCCGGTGGGCGCCAGCGACTGCGCCATCATGGCCGACACCCGCGTGTTGAGCGCCAGCCCGCGGCCGGCCCAGAACGCCATGACCACATAGATGAACATCGACATCCACGACGCCGGGACATGCACGAAGATGATGCGGTAACCTTCTCCCTGCTGCGCATCGGTCGGCGCGACGAAGAAGGAAATCCACAGCCCGGCAATGCCGAAAACAGCCGCTGCGGCCCAGAACCATGGGATCATCCGCCCAGCCAGCGGATAGAAGCTCTGCGGGCTGGCAAACTTGAACCACTGAATAAGCGACTGTCTCACTCCAACGCAATCCTCAATGCCGCCGTGGTCGCCCACGGCGCAAAAAAAGCAGCCAGCACCAGCATTGCAGCCAGCAAGGACAGGTGTCCTCCGACGTCGAGCCCGGCAATATGGGCTTCGACCGCCCCGGCACCGAAAATCAGCGCCGGAATGTACAGCGGCAACACCAGCAGCGCCAGCAACACGCCGCCACCACGCACACCCAGTGTCAGCGCCGCACCGATCGCACCGATCAGCGACAGCAGGGGCGTCCCCAGCAACAGCGCCAGCGTGAGGATGCCCAGAGCCGACGCGTCGAGATCGAACTGCAAACCAAGTACCGGCGCCAGCAATACCAGAGGCAAACCGCACAACAGCCAATGGGCCAGTATTTTACCGGCAACCAGCAATCCCAAGGGTGATGGCGACAAGGCCATTTGTTCCAGCGTGCCATCCACATGATCGGCCGCGAACAAACGCGGCAGGCCAAGCAGGGTTGCCAGTAGCGCCGCGACCCACAATATCCCGGGGGCGATCTTCTTCAACAGCACGGGCTCCGGCCCGATTCCCAGCGGGAACAGGCTGGTAACGATGACGAAAAAGAACACGGCGGTCAGCACCTCGCTCTTGCGCCGCATTGCCAAAAGCAGATCACGGCGCACGGTGGCGAAAAAAGCATTCATAGCACCAGGGCCTTGCCGCCCGGCACGGGCAGTGGCTGGTGGCTGGTCAGAATCGCCATGCCACCCGCAGCCAAATGCTCGGCAATCAAGTCGCCAAGCAGTTTCACGGCAGCCACGTCGAGTGCATTGAACGCCTCATCGAGCACCCACAGATCGGCCGGTCGCGTCAATAAACGGGCCAGCAGCACCCGCCGCTTCTGGCCGGCGGACAGCACGCGCACCGGGAGTTCCTCGCGGCCACGCAAACCAAGGCGAATCAGCGCGGCCAAGGCACCTCGTTCATCGAGCGCAACGCCGTCCAGCGCGGCGGCAAGACGCAAATTCTCCAGCGGCGTGAGGTCTTCCTTGACCGCCGCGTGGTGTCCGAGATAAATCAGGTCGCGACGAAATTCGACCGAGGGCGCCCGCTCGCCCCGCCAGAAAATCGCTCCTGCATCGGCCGGCGAGAGTCCTACCAGCAGGCGCATCATGCTGGTCTTGCCGGAACCGTTGTCCCCCTGCACATGTAGCCATTCGCCGGCGGCGAGCGAGAAGCCGACGTCGACAAACAAGCGGCGTTCTCCGCGCGAACAGGCGAGTCCTGAAACATTGAGCATCTTCGAATTGTGCCCGAAACAGAGGGACTAAATCCTTAAGCGAGTCAAACTCACCGGCGCCGAAGCTGCCAAAAGTGCCGCAATCGCCGGAAAACCAACTGCAGAGCGCTTGATACCTGGCGAATCGGGATCTCGTTCAAATTTGATTTCCGGCTGGAAACATAGTCTCCGTGCTGACAATGACAGCCTCATCGGCGTCAAGTGCCCGGCGCTACCCGCTTTACAATCGGCACATGTTTCCCTCCACGCCACTACCCTTTCTCGCCGTTGCAGCCGTGCTTGCGCTTACGGGGGCGGGCATATTGCTCATCACGGGTCAAGCAGCGCCGCAACTGGCTGCCCATCTGGCCCTGGCGCTGGGGGTAATGCCGCTTATCCTGGCCGCCATGGGCTATTTCGTACCGGTGCTGACGCGCAGTGGTGCCGCAGGCCCCGCCGCCTGGTGGCCCCCGATCATGGCCTGGGGCGGCGGCGCTCTGGCGGTTTTCTCGTTCGCCAACGAGTTTTCGGTGTTGGTACTTGAACTGGCAGCAGCGGTAGCCGGGCTTGCCGCACTTGGCCTCGGCGGCTGGACCCTGCACAGGATGCGCAACATGCTCGGCGCGCGACATCGGGGGCTGGACTGGTATTTGGCGGCGCTCGGCTTTTTGCTGCTGGCACTGCTGGCGGTTATCCTGATGCCCCTATTCCCCGAGCAACGCAATAACCTGCGCCTGTTTCATTTGCATGCCAATCTGCTTGGCTTTGTCGGACTGACCGCCCTGGGCACCTTGCAAGTGCTGCTGCCCACCTGCATAGGTCAGCCGGATCCCGATGCGGTGTTGCGCCTGCGGCTGGACCTCAAGTGGACGGTGGCCGGAGCACTGCTGATCGCAGTCGGAGTGACGTCGCGCCCGCCCGGACAAGGCGCCATGGCAGGATCGGCGCTTGCCCTGGTGGGCACCGTGCTCTACGGAGTCGCGATTCTGCGCATGTTAAACGCATGGCAGGCCCGATTCGGCAGGGCGTTGTTGCAAATACATGGCGCCGCGCCCTCCCTGACATCCGCCGCACTGGGCTTGCTCTGCCTGCTGATTTTGGGCATCGCCCACGGTTTCGGCTGGCTTCCGGCGCGCCCAGCAATCGCCGGCTATGTCATCGCCTTCCTTCTGCCGCTGGTAAGCGGCGCGGCAGCCCACCTGTTACCCATCTGGCTGAGGCCGGGAGTACAAACCCCGTGGCATCAGGTCCTGCGTGTCAGACTCTGTCGCTGGGGCGGAATACGCGGCCTGTCCCTCCTGCTGTTCGGCGTGTTGATCACCTTGGTTACTTGACCAGCAGTGGTGGACCATCCATAATCAATAAACTGCATCGGTCCGGCTTCGTCATGACAATGCCCTTAATGACAAAGCGGATTACGAAAATGCAGGAATTGAAAGAAACGTTAGCATATCGATGCTGCCCCACAGCACGCGCAAGAGGAGAACGCCATGGCCCGCAAGAAAAAACTCGATTTCAGTGACATCGCAACGGATCGCAAGAAGGAAAGTCTCAATCAAAAGGATTTCTGGGCGAGGTACGGAGTCACTCAGTCGGGCGGCTCAAGGTATGAATCCGGCCGTAATATTCCCAAGCCACTTGCAATTTTGCTCTGGCTGCGGTCCGGGAAGGTCAGCGACAAGGATCTCCACGACGCTGCAAAGTAACACAGCTATAGCGGGGCCAGCCGCATTACGGCGGGGAACTTGTGCTGATCGATGGGTGGTATCGCCAGCTTGGAGGTGAAGCAAGGTAGCCGCACGCCTGACTTGCGCGAATCGTGACGGCTCGCTCGATCCTGTGGCACCCCGCTTCTGCGACAAAAAATCTAGTTGCCTGAAAAAGGCTCCGTGAGGAGCCTTTTTCTTATGCTTACCTGGCAGCTGCAAGCTTATCGCTGACGCGCCAGCCAAGCGAGGTAAGTTCCTGCTGCGCGCGCGGCGTCACTTGACCGGAAACCAGCAGCCAACGCTCCATTCCTGTCAGATCCGTGCGGCGGGCGAAATCATCGACCGGCGTGATCCACGGCAGGTAATCGAGAGGAGCCGCTATCAGCAACTTGCCGTCTCTCGTTTCGCCGGCGATGACGTTGTCGGCGCCGCGTACCTTCGCCAGCGGGGCGACCTTAAGGTTGTGTTGGGCGAGCATCATGACCGAGTTATTAACATAGCGCGCCTCGGTTTCCGACGTAGCGCGGGCCGCGAAGATGATCACTTGATCGCGTCCCGCAATATTGCCCAGCGATTCGAGGGCCAGCACCAGCGCAGTCTGCAAGGTTGGCGTGAAATAATTGTTGCGCATGAAGGTCCGTACCGGCAGACCTTCGATGCCCATTTTCTTGAGCCGGGCTTCGTTGCGCGTCCCGATGTCGAGTGCTGGCGTCTGATAAGCTTCGAGTGTCGCCTGCTCATTGAATTGCTGAGCGTAATACAGCGGCGCAATCACCGCACCGAGCACCACATTGACCGGGAAACTGCTGGCAAAGGTGACGGAAGCGACTTCGCCAAGCTTGTCGGACAACGCTCCGTTGAAGGTGTAGGGATCGACCTTCAGGCGCTGCGCCCATTCGCGGCGCTGCTGGTTGTAACCCAACGGATCGCCAATGAATGTGCGCGGCGCGGCCGTGCCCAGCGGCGCTGCAGCCGGCTTGAGTATTTCCTTCTGCGCCGGGGCGTTGTTGGCCACCGTGTCACCCACGCGCGTTACCGACTTTTCGGCGACGCGCCCGACACGACTGGCGATGAGGCCGATCCCGGAGAAGACGTTACCGGTGGTTTCGAGGGGGCTCTCGATGAACTGGCCCACGGCCTTTACCGGTGCGGCGACGGCAGTGCCGGCCGATTTCATGAATTCATCCGACTTGCTGACTTTTGCCAGTTGCTCGAATGCAGGCAGTTCGGAAACACGGATGACGAGCATCTCTTGTCCGCGCGCTTCCCATGTGCCGTACTGGGAGCGGATGGTGAAATTCGGCTGTGCGCCCGCTATGGCGACATTCTCGTCGACACTGTGGAATGGCCCCGCAAGCAAAGCCGCAGGCACCAGTTCGCTGGCTTTCAGGCTGGCCGGCATCTCGTAATTTTGTGCGGCTGCCGTAGTCGCCGCAGCCAGTGTGGCCGCCGTTACAAATACGCGGCATAGCGCGGCGCGATTCATTGTCATTGTCATTATCGTTTTCCCAACGGTCTATCAAAAAAAACGGCTCCCATCGCTGGAAGCCGAATGGAATTGGTGGGTTGTGAGTGGCTCGAACACTCGACCTACGGATTAAGAGTCCGCTGCTCTACCAACTGAGCTAACAACCCGAAAAACAGGCGGGAATGAAGCTCGCTGCCCTACCCGTAGCGGCTATCGGCTAAGGGCAATCGGCTCATCGTCTACCCGCTTTGCTACCCATATCAGACATGCCTGGCAGTATGATACGGAAGCGACAAGATGTAAATTTTACCAGAATCCATGGGCGGGGCAATTGCTTGCAGCGAAGCTATTCGATCCGACTCGCTTTACATGTTGAAACAATTCCTTACCACTCTGGTGGCGTCACCTTGCTAGCCTTTACTCCCATGAAGCAAAGGAGTGGCAAATCATGAAAACATTAGCCCGCGCAATAGGAACTTTGGTTCTGATCCTGTTCGGAATACTGGCGAATGGCTCTGCGATGGCGCAACACCGTTACGGTCATGGCCATAATCACGGCCCGGTCGTACGCTTTGGTTTTTCTTACGGGTTTCCGATATACGGACCCGGTTATTTCCCGGCTCCCTACTACACCTATCCTGGATATGTCGTTCCCGCACCAGCTTATGTCTATCCTCCGGCAGTGATCGTGAATTCTTCGCCGCCGGTCTATGTCGAGCGGAGCATCACTCAGACGGAACCAGCGCCATCCCAGACCCAGAACGACTGGTACTACTGCGCTGGATCACAGACTTATTACCCCTACACGAAGCATTGTCCCGGCGGTTGGCAGCGCGTCCCGGCACAACCGTCCCCGCGCTAACTGCCCGACGCATTTGATCATGTGCAGAACAAGGCACTTTTCAACTCCCGCTTGCCGGACTCCTCCGCCGATGGACATGGAACATTTGGACCTTCTGGTCAAAGCACAAAAAAATGCTGCGTCACCTAAAGGTGACTCCAGGGTTGCGCCGAGCAGGCAGGTTTGTACGAAATACAAACGGGGGGATCGACTTCCCGCTGAAGTAGCAGTTTTCAGCATCTGCTTCGCACGATCGGAACGAAGTCGGCGCATTTTTGGTGGGTCGGGCGAGATTCGAACTCGCGACCAACGGATTAAAAGTCCGCTGCTCTACCGACTGAGCTACCGACCCCCATTTGAAGAGGGGCGAATGTTAGCGACTACCCCCTGCCCTGTCAAACCACGATCCAGTGATGGCAGTAGCGTTGCAGCGACCGGAATCTGGACGCTTTTCGCCAAAGACGCGCTTCGTCAATCAGGTTTTCTTTCTGGCGCAGTAGCCTTGGACGGGCTAGTCTTTAGTTATGGGGATTTTCGTGGTGCAAAACCCGCCGTGGCGGATAGGCCTTTGCCCCGCACGCAGCCCGAAGTTTGAGTGTCTTGAGACCTCGTGACATGAAGAACACCTTGCTCTCTTTGTCTTTGACGGCTCTCCTGGCGATGGCGATGGCCATGGAAGCTTCAGCCGCACCGCCATCGCGAGGCGGCGGCGGCGCTTACCGCGGTCACTCGTCTTCCGGTGGGTACCATGGTCACCCGGCATGGCGTTCCGGTCGGCATGGCGGCCACTGGGGGCCAAGTGTTGGCATCTATTACGGTGCTGGCTTTGGCTATTGGGGCCCATGGAACTATGGATGGGGTTTGGGCTATGCTGTTCCCTATCCGTATCCATATGCTTATCCTTACTCCACGGCCTATCCTCTCGCCTATGCCCCCGTAGTGATCAACTCCACACCGATCGAGCAAACCTACATCCAGCGGGATCCGGTCCCGGAAGCGGCGGTACAAGCCGCCCCGACCGTAAATTACTGGTATTACTGCACGCAGCCCGCCGGCTATTTTCCTTATGTCCAGAACTGCAATCAGGCATGGATAAAAGTTGTCCCGCCGAATTCCGTCAACCAACAGTGAGCATCGCCCACGACATCCTGATCGGCATCTCCATGAAAACACCATGCATTCCCATAATCTTGGCCTCAGGCTTGGCGCTGGCGCTGGGTGGTTGCGCGGTGGCACCGACTGCGCCCAGCGTGATGGTATTGCCGGGCTCTCAAAAAAGTGCGGACCAGTTTCATACGGACGCTGTCGCTTGCCAACAGCAGGCGCAGGCCTTGCTGGCCAATGATGCGGAGGCAGCCAATAACCAGGCGGTAACGAGTGCCGCGATTGGCACGGTTATCGGTGCCGCGGCCGGTGCACTGATAGGACAAGGGTCGCATAACCCCAGTGCGGCGGCCGGGTGGGGTGCAGGCACTGGGTTGCTGATTGGCAGCTCAGTTGGGGGTGGCAACTCGCAGGCCTCTTCCTACAGCCTGCAGCAGCGCTTCGACATCGCTTACATGCAATGCATGTACCTGCGCGGCAATCAAGTACCCGGGCAGGTCAACTACAGGCGCCAAGCACCGGTGACGTCTTCACCGAACTACCCGCCACCCGCCAACTACCCGCCGCCCAACTA
>VEPA01000033.1 GCA_012026675.1 Betaproteobacteria bacterium
AGGCCGTACTCGGCGAGGTAGTCGGCCAGGGTCTGGCGTCGCCCCGGCGATTCCGCCAGCAGCAGCACGCGGGCCGCATGCAGGACGAGAAAACTGCGCAGCGCGGCGAGCGGGTCGTCGGCCTTGCGATTGACGGCCAGCGCAGGCAGCGTCGCCGTACCGCCATCGCCAACTTTTAGGGACAGTTGCGGCAGCGCCTTGGCCGCGACGAAAAATTCTTCGTCGCGCAGGAACAGTTCGCCGGGTGGCAACACCGGGCGCGAGCGGTCGCCGCCGAGCATCTTGTAGCGGCTCCGGGTATCCGTCCAGAACTCGGCGATGGCGCCGGCGACGTCGCCGTGCAGCAGCAGCGTCGCGTGTTCCGGCAGGTAGTCGAACAGCGTCGCCGTGGTGTCGAAGAACAGCGGAAGGTAGTACTCGATGCCGGCGGGAAGTATCCCGTTCGTGACATCCTTGTAGAGGCTGATGCGCGAGGCATCGCCCTCGAAGGCTTCGCGAAAGCGCTGGCGGAACAGGGTGCGGCCGGCGTCACCGGCGGGGAATTCGCGCGCCGGCAGCAGGCGGATTTCCGGCACGGGATACAGGCTGCGCTGGCTATCGACGTCGAAGCTGCGGATGGTTTCCACCTCGTCGTCGAACAGTTCGATGCGGTACGGCAGTTGAGTGCCCATCGGAAACAGATCGACCAGCCCGCCGCGCACGCTGTACTCGCCGGCGGCAACGACCTGGGTCACGTGCTGGTAGCCGGCCACGGTGAGCTGCGTGCGCAGCTTGTCGATGTCGAGCCGCTCGCCCTTTTTCATGAAAAAGGTATGGCCGGCGAGAAAGGCGGGGGGCGCAAGGCGCGTGACCGCGGTCGAGGCGGCGGCGATCAGCACTTCGCATTCATTGCGCGAGACGGCATACAGGGTCGCCAGCCGCTCGGAAATCAAATCCTGGTGAGGCGAAAAGCTGTCGTAGGGCAGGGTCTCCCAGTCCGGCAGCAGGTGCACGCGCAGATCGGGGCGGAACCAGGCGATTTCCTCGGCCAGACGCTGGGCTTCGAGCGGACTCGCCGTCACCACGGCCAGCAGGGCGGCTGGCCGGGCAAGCTGCGCCAGCGCCAGCGCGTCGGCGGAGGCGGCGAGAGGTGGCAGATCGAGGCGTTGGCCCGGTTTGGGCAGCGCGGGAAGCGACAGCAGGGGATTCAAGGCAGGGTCACGTACCGCAAAGGGGCGCGATTATACGCGCCGGTGGCGGCGCTCCCGCACCGACGCGAAGCGCCCGCCGAGTCCTGTCTTGCCAGGGTTCCGCACGAAATATCCTCGCATCATCGCGCTTGCCGCGGACGATCGTGGAGCCTGGGCGAAACGTCTGCCGCGGCTCACAGCCAGCCCATGCGCCGGAAGCGGAGGAACAGATAAACGCAGGCGCTGACGATGATGCCCAGCGCCATCGGATAGCCGTATTCCCATTGCAATTCCGGCATGGCCTTGAAGTTCATGCCCCAGATGCCGGCAAACGCCGTGGCCACGGCGAAGATTCCGGCCCAGGCGGCGAGCCGCTTGGCCACGTCGCTCTGCTCGATGGCCACCGAGGAAAGACTTACCTGGATTGCCGTGCCGATGGTGTCGCGGATGGCTTCGATCTGGGCGTTAATGCGCATGAGATGGTCGTAGACGTCGCGGAAATAGTCGCGGCTGTTGGCGCATACGGGCGGCACGCGACCGCTGGTGAGCTTGCCCACCGCCTCCATGAGCGGCGCCACGGCGTGCTTGAGCGCCACCATGCGGCGCTTGAGGTCGTACAGCCGCTCGATGTTGCTGCGCGCCATGCCCTTGCCGAAAATTTGTTCCTCGATGGTTTCCAGTTCCGATTCGAGGGCGTCGATCAAGGGAAAGTAGCGATCGACCACGGCATCCATGATGGCGTAGAGCACGAAACCGGAACCCTGGCGCAGCAGATCCGGCTCGCGTTCGCAGCGCTC
Source organism: Betaproteobacteria bacterium (assembly GCA_012026675.1). Classification (GTDB taxonomy): domain Bacteria; phylum Pseudomonadota; class Gammaproteobacteria; order Burkholderiales; family Rhodocyclaceae; genus Sulfuritalea. The sequence goes on from VEPA01000033.1 coordinate 1,967, forward strand.
GCGCACGCCAAGCAGATGCTGGCCGCTGCGGTTGCGCACCGAGAGCACGAAGTTGTGGCCGACGAAGATATCCACCTCGCCCACGGTGATCTCGCCCTGCTGCAATTCGAGGAGGTGGACCACGGCGAACAGGGATTCCCCGTACTCCTCGATCTTGGGTCGCTGGTGGCCATGACGGGCATCCTCCACGGCCAGCGGGTGCAGCGCAAATTCCTCGCGCATTTTTTCCAGTTCGGCATCGGTCGGGTCGCGCAGGGCGACCCAGACGAAGCAGCCGGGCTTTTCCAGGTAGTCGCTGATCTCCTCGATGTCGAGATCGGCCAGCTTGCGGCCATCCTGGTAGGCGACGCAGTTGATCAACATGGCGAACTCCTGTTCGGATCGCGGCGAGCATATCACCCGCGTCGGTGATCATGGCCAGGACGCGAGTCGTACGCAGGACTCTGCTGTCGCGACCCTTGCGCGGTGCGTAGGCGGGACGCGGCTGTAGGGGCGACGCGGGGGATAATTTTTACTCCCTTTTTACATCCCGGCGGGTAGCATGAATTCATGAACGACGCGAAATCACCGAGTCGCATCGGCGAGTATTTTCGGGCTGGGCTGGCTTGCGCGGCGGCAACGCTGCTGACGCTGCCACCGGAGGCGGCGGGGGTGGCGGAGCAGTTGAGCGAAATCCATCACCAGATTGCGGATCTGCTGCGCGAACTGCCGACCCCAGCAGCGCCGGACGTGGCGCAGCTTGGGCTGATCCCGGCG
>VEPA01000203.1 GCA_012026675.1 Betaproteobacteria bacterium
GCGCAACATCACCGAGTTCAATTACCGCTACCACGATGCGGGCGAAGCGCATGTCTTCGTCGGCATGCAGGTGGCCAATCGCGCCGAGGCGAGCAAGCTGGTCGCGTTGCTGGTGAGAAGCGGTTACCCGACGCTGGACCTGACCGACGACGAAATGGCCAAGCTGCACATCCGCCACCTGGTTGGCGGTCACGCGCCGCAGGTCAAGAACGAGCTGATCTACCGCTTCGAATTTCCCGAGCGTCCGGGCGCCTTGATGAATTTCCTCAACAAGATGAGCGCCGGCTGGAACATCAGCCTGTTCCATTACCGCAACCACGGCGCCGATACCGGCCGCGTGCTGGTCGGCATGGAAGTGCCGCCGAAGGAGATGACGGATTTCCGCGCCTTCCTCAAGAGCCTCGGCTACCGCTGCTGGGACGAGTCGAAGAACCCGGCCTACAAGCTTTTCCTGGGATGATGTCGAATGTTTCGGCGCCTGCTTGTTCTGCTGATGCTGGGTGTGGCGAGCCATGGTGCGGCGGCAGCCGAAGACCTTGCCCTGGTTACGGCCGTCACGGGCAGTGTCAGCCGGCTGGTTGGCAACGCGCCAAGGGCACTGGAGCCCTTTGCGAGGCTTAAGCAGGGTGAATTGGTGCTGCTCGAAGCCCAGGCCGGTGTCCGCCTGATTTTCTTCGAGAGTCGCCGCCAGGAAAGCTGGCAGGGCGAAGGGCGCATCGAAATCGGCCGTACCCAGGGCAAGGGCATCGGCCTTCCCGAACCGCAGGTGAGTGTGCTGCCGGAACTCATGGCCAGGCAGATTGCCAAGACCCCGTCGCTGGATAACCAGGTACGTGCCGCCTCTGGAAGGCTGCGCAGCATCGAAATTGTCGAAGGCGGGTTGGCAAAGCTCGATAGCGACTACAGTCGCCTGCGCAAGGATGCCGCCCTAGATGACATCAATCCGGAAATATTCCTGCTCGCCGGCCTTTTCGAGATGCGCGAATTTGCTCGCCTCGAGCAGACCCTCAAGGATCTCAGCGATTCCCGACCGGGCAATATGGAGGTGTCTGTCCTTAAGGCCTTGTATAAAAAAGCAATTGCGCAAAAGCAACAGCTCTAGTTTTATTGCTGCCTTCATGTGGTTTTTTTCTTGCGGACAATGCTCGCTACATAGAAAATATCCCTAATTTTTCATGGTTGGATCCAGGGAGGCATCGATGAAAAATATTTCCAGGAAGCTAGTTGCAGGCGTGGCATTGGCGGGCGTATTTGGTCTGGCGAATGCGACCCCTTGCGATTCGGCACTTTCTTCGTACGGTTTTTACATTCAGATTGGGGACAGTTCGAGCGCTGAAGAGATCGCCAAGAACCACTCCGAATGTTTTCCGGGGGGTCCCGTCACTTCAAATATTGAAATCGCGGCAACGGCAGGCATACAGGCAGCCGCCAATTCGAATGCGGTGACCGGTCGCTTGTTGTCGGCGGCCGGCAGCCCGACCGCAATCGCGAGCAACGGTTATCAGGCCAAGGGCCTGGCTGCCGGCGGCATGCCCGCGCCATGGAATGTCTGGGGTAATGTCGATCAGACCAATTCGGACTTCAGCTATACCGCGCCCAATCTGGGCAAACAGCGTGGCGACAATGACATTCTGACTACCGTGATCGGTGTCGACTATGCTCTTACGCCCTCGATGGTTCTTGGCATTTCAGCTTCTTTCGACAATGGCGATGGCTCGGGGCGCAATAGCCTCAGCGCAACGGGAAAGAACAAGACCGATACCGATGGCTACATGATCGCCCCTTACATCGGCTTTCAGCTTGACAAGAATTGGGCGGTGGATGCCAGCGTGGGTTTCGGCGATGGCGATTATTCAGCCACGGGCGGCGTCAAGGCCGACATCGACCGCTGGTTCGCTGCCGCCAACCTGAGCTATTCGCGCTGGGTCGGCAACTGGCAATTCAACGGCAAGGCCGGTTATCTGTACGCCAACGAGGAGACCAGCAACGCCAAGGTCAATGGCGTGAAGTTTGCCAATACGTCCGCAGAGAACACGCTTGGCCGCCTCCGTATTTCTGCTCAGGCCAGCTACTGGATGAACGGCTTCATGCCTTACGCCGGCCTGGGCTATACGTCGAACGTGCATCGCGACAGCGATGTCGGCGGCGACCCCCTGGGCCGCGATACCTTCGTTGCGACGCTGGGCGTCAACTTCTTCTCCCTGGCCAACAGAATCACCGGCGGCATCTATTACGAAGAAGAGCTCGATCGCTCCCATTCGGACAATCATGTGATCGCCGCGAACATCAACTTCCGTTTTTGATGCTTCGACCGGAATTTTTCCGGATCCGGGCCGCGCTGACCAGCGCGGCCTTTTTGTTTGCGGCGACGCTTGCCGGTTGCGCCGGGCCGGACGGCTTCGGCGGCTTCGGCGGCTCGCGGCAGGCGGTGGAGGAGTGGGCGCAGAACAGGGGATTCGTGACTGTGCCCTCCGGTGTGGCCGGTCTACCCATCCTCCGCCTGGCGCGCGGAGATGCCGCTGCCGTGCTGCACGTCTATATCGAGGGCGATGGCGCGGCCTGGCCGAGTCCCTTTCATCCCCCGCGCGATCCGACGCCCGAGCGACCCGTCGCCCTGGCGCTGGCAGCGCAGGATCCTGCTCCTGCCGTGGTCTATCTCGGTCGCCCCTGCCAGTATCCGAGCGCCGAAGAGACGCGGGAATGTCCGCTGAAGTACTGGACCAGCCACCGCTTTGCTGCCGAAGTACTGGATACCTACCGGCAGACGCTGGATGCGCTCAAGACAAGCAGCGGGGCCGCGCAACTGCGCCTGTTCGGCTATTCGGGGGGCGGGGTCCTGGCGCCCCTGCTTGCCGCGTCCCGCACGGATGTCGTGCAGCTAGTGACCATTGCGGCTCCGCTATCGGTGGCAGAATGGACCTCATGGCATCAAGTGACACCCTTGACGGAATCGCTCGATCCGGGAGTGCAGGGCGGATCGCTGCCGCGTGCGGTGCATTTTGTCGGCGGCAAGGATGCGGTCGTGCCACCGCAGGTCGTCAGGGGCTTTGCGAATCGCAGTGGCGGCCGCCTGCGGATCGTGGAGGACTTTGATCATCAATGCTGCTGGTCTCGCGACTGGCGGCGCCTGCTGGAGGAAGCGCAATGAAGATGCGGATTGCGTGGCTGTTGTCGACGTTCTGCCTGTTTTTGCTTGGCACCTGGATAGTCCCCTGCGCCCAGGCGCAGATGGTGCGCATGCCTCCCTTCAGCGGCGGCATTCCCGGAAGGGCCCAGGTTCAGGCGATCGAGATGCAGCGCCATCAGGCCCGCACCCTGCTCTATCGCGAGGCACTCGAAGAGTTGCGCAAGAATCCCGCTGCCGCCGATGTCCCTGCGTGCAAGCCGGGGCAGAGCCCGAAAGATGGGAAGTGCCTGATTCAGCCGGGGCAGGCCGTCGTTGCCGAAACACCGCCTGCGGAGCAGGCACCTGAAGGCACCGTGCGCCGCCGGTTTGCCGTTCTGATCGGCAACAATCAGTACGCCGTGCCGATTCCTCCCCTCGAAACACCGATCGCCGATGTATCGAGCATCGCCGAACTGATGCGGACCCGCTTCGGCTATGACCCTCGCGTGATCAGGAACGCAGGCAAGGCGGCGATCATCGAAGCCCTGAACGACATCGCGGCCGTCGCCAGGCCGGACGACAGCGTCCTGCTCTTCTATGCCGGTCACGGCTATCTTCTGGAGGACGTCAATATGGGCTACTGGATTCCGGTCGATGCCTCGGTCAAGACGGCGCAGGGCTGGATCTCGAACAGCGACATTTCGAAGCTGCTGGCCGCGATTCCCGCCCGCCAGTTGATACTGATATCAGACAGTTGCTATTCGGGTACCCTGACCAAGGAGCAGAAAGTGACCCAGGGCAAGGTGATGAACCCGAAGGAGATCCTCAGGCAGCGGTCGGTGCTGGTGTTCTCGTCGGGAGCCGACGAACCGGTGTCGGATGAAGGCAAGGAAGGGCATTCGATCTTCGCCTGGAATCTGATCAAGACACTGCAGGCAAGCGGCAGCCTGACGCCCGGCGCCAAGATCTGGAGCACCGTCAGAACCGGCGTGAGCAGCGAGTATCCGCAGCAGCCGCAATATGGCGCGGTGGTTTCGGCCGGCCATGCCGAAGGCGGCGATTTCCTGTTTCTGCCGCCCAACTGATCACTCGCGACGGGCCCCACGGCAAATGAATCACGATTTCGATGCGCCCGTCGGGCGCGCCGGCAGCGACTCGACGAAATGGGCGAAGTACGCCGGGCACGATCCTGACGTCATCCCGCTGTGGGTTGCCGACATGGATTTCGCCGCGCCGCCGGCGGTCATCGAGGCCCTGCGCCAGCGTGTCGATCACGGCGTGTTCGGCTACAACCAGCCGACGGCGAGCCAGATCGAGGCCGTGGCCGGCTACCTCGAACGGCATTTCGACTGGCGCATCGATCCCGAGTGGATCGTCTGGCTGCCGGGACTGGTGTCGGGCCTCAACGTCGCCTGCCGCGCGATCGGCAATGCGGGCGATGCGGTCTTTACGGCGCCGCCGATCTATCCGCCTTTCCTCTCGGCGCCGGGGCATTCCGGGCGGCGCATGGCCAGTGCGCCGCTGGTACGCGATTCGGCCGGCTGGCTGTGGGATTTCCCTACCGTGGATGCGGTGTTGCGCACCAGCCAGGCGAAACTCTTCCTGCTTTGCCATCCCCACAACCCGACCGGGCGCGTCTGGAACGAGGACGAGTTGTGGCAGATCGCGCTGCTGGCGGAGAAGCACGATCTGGTGATGTGCTCCGACGAAATCCACAACGGCCTGATCCTGTCGCCGTATCACCGGCACCGACTCTTCGCCACGCTAAGCCCCGAACTGGCCGCGCGCACCATCACGCTGATGGCCCCTTCCAAGACCTTCAACATTCCCGGACTTGGTTGCGCCTTTGCGATCATCCCGGATGGCCGCCTGCGGCGGAATTTTCGCCATGCCATGCAGGGCATCGTGCCCCATGTCAATGCTCTGGGCATGGCGGCGACCGAAGCCGCATTGAGCCAGTGCGACGAATGGCAGGCAGCCCTGCTCGACTACCTGCGCGGCAACCTGCGCACCGTCGAGCGCGTCGTGGCCGACTTGCCGGGTCTGGACATGCGACCGGTGGAGGCGACCTATCTGGCCTGGATCGATGTCCGCAACTTCGCCGCCGCCCGCGGCATCGAGCATCCGGCACGCTGGTTCGAGCAGCACGGGCTGGGCCTCTCCGACGGCGCCGACTTCGGCACGCCGGGCTTTGTCCGCCTGAATTTCGGCACGCGGCGGGCGCTGCTCGACGAGGCGCTGGCGCGGCTGGCCGGTGCGGTCAAGGCCTAGCTCCCGGGTCGGAGCACGCCCGCTTCGGTGACCACGGCATCGAGCCCGATATCGTGTGGCTGCGGCCGGATGTCAGGCGCCCGCCCGAGTTCGAAACCGATGCCGATCGCCCGCGGGCGCGGAACCATCGCCGCCAGCGTGCGGTCGAAATAGCCGCCGCCGTAGCCCAGACGAAAGCCCTGTGCGTCAAAGGCCAGCAGCGGCAGCAGCACGATGTCGGGAACGAGTACTGCGCCGTCCGCCGGGATCGGGATACCGTAGCGGTCCGCGCTCATTGCCGAGGAGGGTGTCCAGGCGCGAAAACTCATGGGTGCGTCGACAGCCGTGACAACCGGCATCGCGGCTTGCCAGCCGCGCTGGATCAGGAGGGATGCCAGCGGCCGCGCGTCGAATTCGCCGCGCACGGGCGCGCAGAAGGCCAGGGTTTGCGGCGGCAGCGGCAGCAGCAGCGCAGCCAGATGCTGCTCCAGGCCGGCCGAAAGCGCTGCATGGGTGGCGGCCGCGAGCGCCATGCGCGCCGCCAGTTTTTCGCGTCGCAGCTCAGCGCGAAAAAACTGGTGATCAGGCTTGTGTTCGGCGGACGGCGGCAGGGACTTCATGTGCTAACGTAAGAGTGGAAAAAGGACAGATGCACTGAATGAACTATAAGCATAAACCTGCCGCTTCCCTGCAACGGATCTTGCGGGCGGTGTTCGCGCTGCTGGCAGTTGCCATTGCGGCACCGGGTGTGTGCGCGCCTGCGGCGGCGGTGGTGGAACGTGGCGATGCGGCTTTCTTGCTGGCGCGCGACGCCTATCGCAACGGCGAGCCGGTGCGCCTCGGTCGCCAACTGGTGCTGTTGGAAGGGCATCCTTTGCAGGCCTGGGCCGAATACTGGTCCCTGCGCATGCGTCTGGACGACAGCGACGCCAGCGGGGTGGCGGATTACCTGAACCGCCATGCCGGCTCTTATCTTGCGGAGAAGTTGCGCGGCGACTGGCTGCGCGTGCTGGGCAAGCAGAAGGATTGGGAATCCTTTACGCGCGAGTTGCCGGCACTGGTCCTGCCCGACGCAGAAATTCGCTGCTACGCGGCGCAGCAGGCAAACACCCTGGAAACAGTCCGCCCGATGTGGACCAGCGGCCAGGATCTGCCGCAATCCTGCGAGGCACTCGTCGATCGGCTGGTAGCGGCGGGCGGCTTGACGGTGGAGGAGGTCTGGCAGCGCGTGCGGCGGTTTTTCGAGGCCAAGCGGGTCGGCGCAGCGCGCAGCGCGGCCGCCTATCTGCCTGCCAGCGAAGGTTTCGACGGACGCGGCCTGGAATCCATTGCACAGGCGCCGGCGCGGTACCTGGAAAAACTCCCGGCGGGCTTTGCGGCGAAACGCGGCGGCCGCGAAGTGGCGCTGTTCGCCGTGCAGCGCCTGGCGCGGGCCGATCCGCAGGACGCGGCGAAGCGCTTCGGGCGCATCGAATCGCGTCTCAGCGACGAAGAACGTGCCTACGCCTGGGGCCAGATCGCCTGGCAAGCGGCGCAGCGCCACCTGCCGGAGGCGCTGGGCTGGTACGAGAAGGCTGCCGCCACGGCCCTGTCCGAGGAGCAAATGGCGTGGCGCGCGCGCGCCGCGCTGCGGGTGAACGACTGGAATACCGTGCAGCGGGCGATCGCCGCGATGCCGCCGACACTTGCCGCGCAGCCGGACTGGACCTACTGGCAGGCGCGCGCCCTGGCCGCCTCCGGCCGGGCCGACGAGGCGCGCGCCCTATACCTTAAGATCGGCGGCCAGCCGAACTTCTACGGCAATCTCGCCGACGAGGAACTCGGCCGCGTCGTCGAGGTGCCGCCGCGGGCGGCGCCACCAAGTGCCGAGGAACTGGCCGTGGTTGCGGCCCACCCCGGTTTCCAGCGCGCGCTGGCGCTGATGCGTGTCGACATGCGCATCGAAGGCGTGCGCGAATGGGTCTGGTCCTTGCGTGGCATGGACGATCGTGCCTTGCTTGCCGCGGCCGAGTTCGCGCGGCGCAACGAGATCTGGGATCGCGCCATCAACACCGCGGACCGCACGCTGGCCCAACACAACTACAGCCTGCGCTACATCGCGCCCTTCAGCGACCGGGTGCGGCCCAAGGCCGACGAACTGGCCCTCGACAACGGTTGGGTGTATGGCCTGATGCGGCAGGAGTCGCGCTTCGTCTCGAACGCCAAATCTGCGGTCGGCGCCAAGGGCCTGATGCAACTGATGCCGGCCACCGCGAAGTGGGTGGCGCAGAAGATCAAGCTGAGCAGCTTCCATCCCGACCGTGTCACCGAGATGGACATGAATGTCACGCTCGGCACGAACTACATGAAGATGGTGCTCGCTTCGCTCGACAACCACCCGGTGCTGGCTTCCGCCGCCTACAACGCCGGCCCCGGCCGCGCCCGCAAGTGGCGCGCCGATCAGCCGCTGGAAGGCGCGATTTATGCCGAGACCATCCCCTTCAGCGAAACCCGCGACTATGTGAAGAAGGTCATGAGCAACGCGGTGTATTACAACACCCTGTTCGCAGGCCGCCCGCAGTCGCTGAAGGCCGCGCTGGGTACGATACGCGCACGCGGACAGGGCGAAAACGGCGTGGAGCAATTACCTTGAAGAGCATTCTGGTGATTGGCGGCACCGGCTTTGTGGGTTCCGCCATCGTGCGCGAACTTGCGCGCCGTCCCGCCAGCGCCGATTTTCAATTCACCCTGCCGACGCGGCGCCGTGAAAGGGCCAAGCACTTGCTGGTGCTGCCCACCGCCAACGTAATCGCTGCCGACGTCCATGACGCGGCCACGCTGGCGCGGCTGATGGCCGGGCAGGACGCGGTGATCAGCCTGGTCGGCATACTCAAGGGCGGTGAGGGCGAACCCTACGGCCCCGGCTTCGCCCGCGCCCATGTCGAGCTGCCGCGGAAGATCGCGGCGGCGGCGAAGGCGGCGGGCGTGCGCCGCGTGCTGCACATCTCTGCCCTCAAGGCGGCCGCCGATGCGCCGTCCGGCTATCTGCGCTCCAAGGCGGCGGGCGAGGCGGTGTTGCGCGATGCCGGGCTGGATCTGACGATATTTCGTCCCTCGGTGATTTTCGGGCCGGGGGATTCCTTCCTCACCCTGTTCGCCAAACTCGCCAGGATCGCGCCGCTGTTTCCACTGGCCGGTGCCGACGCCCGATTCCAGCCGGTATGGGTGGAAGATGTGGCGGCAGCCGTGGCCGACAGCCTGGCGGACGGGAGGAGCATCGGCGCCGCTTACGATTTATGCGGCCCGCGGCAATACAGCCTGCGCGAACTGGTTGCTTATGCAGCCGCCGTATCCGGGCACCCGCGCTTCATCATCGGCCTGCCCGCGGCCGTCGCCTGGTGGCAGGCCTGGGCCATGGAGTTCATCCCCAATGGCCCGATGACGCGCGACAACATCCGCTCCATGCGCGTCGCCAGCGTCTGCGACAGCAACTGCACGCTGCCTTTCGGCCGCGTTGCGACGGCGCTGGAAGTCGTTGCGCCAACCTATCTGCGCAACTAACACCGCGCGCCAATGAAAACCTACGTCGTCGGCGGCGCAGTGCGCGACGAACTGCTCGGCCTGGCCGTCAAGGACCGCGACTGGGTCGTGGTCGGCGCCACGCCACAGGAGATGCTGGACCAGGGTTTCCAGCAAGTCGGCCGTGACTTCCCGGTCTTCCTCCATCCGCAGAACCATGAGGAATACGCGCTGGCGCGAACCGAACGCAAAACCGCCCCGGGCTATACCGGCTTCGTCGTTCATGCAGCGCCCGATGTAAGCCTCGAAGATGATCTGCTGCGCCGCGACCTGACCATCAACGCCATCGCCAAGGACGAGGCGGGCACCCTGATCGATCCCCACAATGGCCGCGCCGATCTTGCGGCGCGCGTCTTGCGCCATGTCTCGCAGGCCTTCGCCGAAGATCCGGTGCGCATACTGCGCGTGGCGCGCTTCGCCGCGCGCTTCGCGGATTTTTCGATTGCGCCGGAAACACTCGCCCTGATGCGCGGCATGGTCGCTGCCGGCGAAGTAGATGCCCTGGTGCCCGAGCGGGTCTGGCAGGAGCTGGCGCGCGGTCTCATGGAAGGCAAGCCCTCGCGCATGGTCGAAGCGCTGCGCGAATGCGGCGCGCTGGACCGTCTGCTGCCCGAACTCGATGCTCTTTGGGGTGTGCCGCAACGCGCCGACTACCATCCCGAGGTCGATACCGGCGTGCATGTGATGATGGTCATCGACATGGCGGCGCGTCTCGGCGCAGCCCTGCCGGCGCGTTTTGCCTCCCTGATGCACGATCTGGGCAAGGGCCGCACGCCGGCCGACATCCTGCCGCGCCACCACGGTCATGAAGCCAAGAGCGTGACCCTCCTCGAAGCGATTTGCGAACGACTCAAGGTGCCGGCCGACTGCCGCGACGTCGGCCGCCTGACGGCGCGGTTTCACGGCGACATGCACCGCGTCGCCGAGCTGCGCGCAGAAACGCAACTGACCGTGCTTGAACGCTGCGATGCGCTGCGCCGGTCGGAGCGTTTCGAAATGATCCTGCTTGCCTGCGAGGCGGATTATCGCGGTCGCCTCGGATGGGAAGAGCGCGACTACGTCCAGGCGGCGACGTGGCGCGCGGCCCTGGCGGCGGTCCGTGCGGTCGACGCGGGCGCCATCGCCGCGGCAACGGCGGCGGCGAACCCGGACCGGGTCGACACGCAGGCGATCCCGGACGCCATCAGAGCGGCTCGAGTCGAGGCTTTGCGCGCACTCAAAGCAGCCAGCCGATAAACGCCGCCACCAGCGAAAAGACGATCACCGAGGCGAAGGGGAAGGAGTACTCCCTGCCGCGCAGCCGGAAGCGCAGGTCGCCCGGCAGTCGGCCCGGTCGTGGCAGGCGCGGTTGCAACAGGCCGATTACGAATACGCTGGCCGCCAGGACAATCAGCCATTTCAGCATGGATGGCGCGCAGTAGAATTGATGAGACGTCAATCTTATCCCAGCCGATGAATCCGCCCCGTTTCGAACATCACGAAGTCCTCGTCCGCATGCCGGCGGGCCCGGCGCAGCCGACACCCCTGCTGTTCATTCACGGCGCCTACGCCGCCGCCTGGTGCTGGGAGGAGCATTTCCTCGGTTTCTTCGCCGATGCGGGCTACGCCGCCTACGCCGTCAGCCTTTCCGGTCACGGCGGTTCGCCGGGGCGCAAGCATCTCGACAGTTTGTCGATCGCCGACTATGTGCGCGATGTCGCCGCCGTGGCCGCAGATCTGCCGGCGCCGCCGGTGCTGATCGGGCATTCGATGGGCGGCTTCGTGGTGCAAAAGTATCTTGAAGACCATGAAGCGCCAGGCGCGGTACTGATGTGCGCGGTGCCGCCGCAAGGCCTGTTGTCGGCCGCGATGGGCATGATGTTTTCCAAGCCGGGCATGATGTCCGACCTCAACAGCCTGATGAGCGGCGGCAGGGCTTCGCTGGAAACCCTGCGCGAAGCCCTGTTCGCCCAGCCGGTTTCGCTCGATGACCTGAAGCGCTATTACAAGCGTACGCAATCCGAATCGCATCGCGCGATCTGGGACATGTCGCTGTTCGGCATGCCGCGCGCGGGGCGCGTCAAGCGCACGCCGCTCCTGGTGCAGGGCGCGGAATTCGACCACCTGATTCCCGCCTCGCTGGTGCAAATGACAGCGCGCACCTACGGTGTCGACGCCCATGTCTTTCCCGGCATGGGTCACGGCCTGATGCTGGAACGCGACTGGAAGAAGCCGGCGCAGCAGATTCTCGACTGGTTGAAGGAGCTTGAAGAATGATCGTAACGTTTCAGTCCCCCGCCTCCGGCGACGTCATCATGTTCGGCGACGTGGCCAAGCGCATGATGAAGCTCATGGGCAAGGAACCCAGCGACAAGGGCATCGTCACCGTCGAGCAATTGCCGGATGCGATCGCCCGGCTCAAGGCGGCGATCGAGGAAGACAAGCGTCAGCGTGCCGACCGGGGTCACGAGGATCAGCCGCAGACCGAGCAGGCCGAGGGCGGCGGCACCCGTCCCTATGTCAGCCTGACCCAGCGTGCCCTGCCGCTGCTGGAACTGCTGGAGTGGTCGCTGAAGAAGCAGAAGCCCGTGGTCTGGGGCGTCTGATTACTTGTCGCGTCCGATAAAAGCTATCGGGAATACGGCCTCCGGCCCCGCGCCCTTGGCGGCCTGCGACTCGTAATCCGGCATCTGTTCGCCGATGCCGGCGGCTTGCGTGAGCTTGCCCAGCAGCACCTGCAACTGGTCGGTCAGCCAGTCTTCCTCGCAGCGCGTCGGCATGAACAGCAGTTCGCGTACGCGGTCGGGAATTTCCTCGAACGGGATGATGTCGTTGGCGGCGTAGGCCGCGGAAAAAAACGGCCCGGCGATGAAGCGCAGCGTCCAGCCTTCGTCCTCGTCGGGGAGAAGGATGAAAATACGCGCTCCCTCGGCCGTGGCGTTTTCGCTGGCATCATCGTCGGCGAAGACCGGCAAGGCGGCAAACGCGGCCATGCCGGTCTTCTTGACGAGGACTACGGCGTCATTGAAGCTCAGGCGATTCGGGCTTGATTCCGGCATGGATTTTCCTCACAGAAGCGGGGCGAGCCATTTTTCGGCTTCGGGAAGCGAGTAGTTGGCGCGTTTTGCCCAATCTTCAAGCTGGTCGCGATCGATTTTGGTGATGGCGAAATAATGTGCCTCTGGGTGGGCCAGGTAGAAGCCGGCGACCGAGGCGGCCGGCGTCATGGCGAAGCTCTCGGTGAGACCCATCTCCGCATTCTTCGGCACGTCGAGCAGGGCGAAGAGGCCGGCCTTGGCCGTGTGGTCGGGGCAGGCCGGGTAGCCCGGCGCGGGGCGGATGCCCTGATATTTTTCGGCGATCAGCGCGGTATTGTCGAGGGCCTCGTCCGCCGCATAGCCCCAGTAGTTGGTGCGTACTTCGCGGTGCAGCCACTCGGCGGCGGCTTCGGCGAGGCGGTCGGCGAGGGTCTTCAACATGATGGCGCGGTAGTCGTCGTGCTGCGCTTCAAACTCGGCGAGCTTCTTTTCGATGCCCAGTCCGGCCGTGACGGCGAAAGCGCCGGCGTAGTCACCGCTCGGCGCGACGAAGTCGGCGAGGCTCTGCTGCGGCTTGCCGTCGGGGCGCTCCTGTTGCTGGCGCAGGCCGTGCCAGGTGAAGGCCGGTTTGCCATCGACTAGGAATTCGATGTCCTCATTGTTGCGCTCGACCGGAAACAGGCCGAACACCGCATTGGCGCGTATCCACTTTTCGGCGATGAGCTGGTCCAGCATCGCCTTGCCGTCCTTGAACACATTGCGCGCGGCCTCGCCGACCACGGCGTCGTCGAGGATCTTCGGATAGCTGCCGGCGAGGTCCCAGGTCTGGAAGAAGGGGCCCCAGTCGATGTACTCCGCCAGTGTTGCCAGATCGAGGTCCTTGAGCACAGTGACGCCGAGTTGCTTCGGCCTGAGCGGCGCGTAGTTCAATTTGGCGTGGTTGGCGCGCGCGGCAGCCAGCGAGACCAGCGGCACGCCCTTCTTGTTCGCATGCTGGCCGCGCACTTTTTCGTAGTCGGCGGCGATCTCGCCGACGTAGCCGTCGCGCATGTCAATCGACAGCAGTTTGGTGACGACGCCGACGGCGCGCGAGGCGTCCGGCACATACACCACCGGACCGGCATAATTCGGCGCGATCTTGATCGCGGTATGGGCGCGCGAGGTCGTCGCGCCACCGATCAGCAGCGGCACCGCATTTCCGTCGGCAAAACCCTGGCGCTGCATTTCGCTGGCGATGTGGCTCATCTCCTCCAGCGAGGGCGTGATCAGGCCCGACAGGCCGATCGCCTGCGCGCCGTGTTCCCTGGCCGCGTGCAAAATCTTGTCGGCCGAGACCATGACGCCGAGGTCGATGATGTCGTAGCCATTGCAGCCGAGCACCACGCCGACGATGTTCTTGCCAATGTCGTGCACGTCGCCCTTGACCGTGGCGATGACGATGCGGCCCTTGGAGGTCGAACCGGTGCGCTTCTTTTCCTCTTCGATGTAGGGGATCAGGTGCGCCACTGCCTGCTTCATGACGCGCGCGGATTTCACCACTTGCGGCAGGAACATCTTGCCGGCGCCGAAGAGGTCGCCGACCACGTTCATGCCGTTCATCAGCGGCCCTTCGATGACCGACAAGGGCGGCTTGCCGGAGGCAAACAGCGCGGCGCGGCATTCCTCGGTATCGGCCACGACGTATTCCGTGATGCCCTTGACCATCGCGTGTTCGAGGCGCTTGTCGACGTTCCATTCGCGCCAGGCCAGGTCGACCACCTGCTCCTTCGCGGCGCCCCTGCCCCGTGTCGCCAGTTCGATCAGCGTGTCGCCAGCGCCGACTTTCCGGTTGAGCACCACATCCTCGACCGCCTCGCGCAACTCAGGCGCGAGGTCGTCATACACGCCGAGCTGGCCGGCATTGACGATGCCCATGGTGAAGCCGGCCCTGACCGCGTGGTAGAGGAAGACCGTGTGGATCGCCTCGCGCATCGCGTCGTTGCCGCGGAAGGAGAAGGACACGTTGGAAACGCCGCCCGAGGTCCGCGCGTGGGGCAGGTGCTCGTGGATCCAGCGCACGGCGTTGATGAAGTCCACCGCGTAGTTGTCGTGCTCCGGAATGCCCGTGGCGATGGCGAAAATGTTCGGGTCGAAGATGATGTCCTCGGCCGGGAAGCCGTCGGCCACCAGCAGATCGTAGGCGCGCTGGCAGATGCCGGTCTTGCGCGCGAAGGTATCGGCCTGGCCCTGCTCGTCGAAGGCCATGACGATCACCGCCGCGCCGTAGCGCCGCGCCAGGCGCGCCTGTTCGAGGAACTTCGCCTCGCCTTCCTTCATCGAGATGGAATTGACGATGCCCTTGCCCTGGATGCATTTCAGGCCGGCTTCGATGACGTCCCACTTCGAGCTGTCGAGCATCAGCGGCACCTTGCAGATGTCCGGCTCGGAGCCGACCAGGTGCAGGAAGCGCACCATCGCCGCCTGCGAATCGAGCATCGCTTCGTCCATGTTGATGTCGACCACCTGCGCGCCGTTTTCCACCTGCTGCCGCGCCACGGCCAGTGCGGCGTCGAAGCGGCCTTCGAGGATCATGCGGGCGAAGGCCTTCGAGCCGGTGACGTTGGTGCGCTCGCCGACGTTGACGAACAGGCTGTCGTCGCCGATGTTGCAGGCTTCGAGGCCGGACAGGCGCAGGCGAAAGTCAGGGCTGGCGGGCCGGCGCGGCGGCAGATCCTTGAGAGCATCCGCGATGGCGCGGATGTGCTCGGGTGAGGTGCCGCAGCAGCCGCCGGCGATGTTGATGATGCCGGCCCGGCCCCAGTCGGCGATTTCGTCGGCCAGCATCTGCGGCGTCTCGTCGTAGCCGCCGAAGGCATTCGGCAGGCCGGCATTGGGGTGCGCCGAGATGAAGCAGTCGCAGAGTTTCGACAATTCCTCGACGTGCTGGCGCAGATCCTTGGCGCCCAGCGCGCAGTTGAGGCCGAAGGACAGCGGCCGCGCATGGCGCAGCGA
>VEPA01000012.1 GCA_012026675.1 Betaproteobacteria bacterium
ACGTCGCCTTCATGGTGATGCTGGCCTTCGCCGTGGCCTGCTCGGCCAACTTCCCGGTGCTGTTCATGTCCGTACTGTGGAAGGATTGCACGACCAAGGGCGCGGTTGCCGGCGGTACGGTGGGCCTGATCTCCTCCGTGGCGCTGACCATCATGTCGCCCGCCGTGTGGGAAGTCTCGCTCGGCCACGCCAAGGGTTCGGCCATGTTCCCCTACGCTTCGCCGGCCATCTTCTCGATGACCGCGGCGTT
Organism: Betaproteobacteria bacterium; assembly: GCA_012026675.1. Lineage (GTDB taxonomy): Bacteria > Pseudomonadota > Gammaproteobacteria > Burkholderiales > Rhodocyclaceae > Sulfuritalea. The sequence goes on from VEPA01000012.1 coordinate 251, forward strand.
TGCGGTGATCTGGATCGTGTCCCTGCTGGACAAGAGCGCCCAGGCGGCCAAGGAACGCGCCCTGTTCCCGGCGCAGCTGGTCCGCTCGGAAACCGGTGTCGGCAGTTCCAGCGCCTCCGGCCACTAAGCAGTACAGCAGCAAAAAAGAAAGCCAGCCCTGCGGGGCTGGCTTTTTTTATGTCCGGCCCCAAAGGCCGGACGGTATCCAGAAGACATGTGGGTCTTGGAATATCGATATATCAAGTCCATATAAGAATCGGGCCGATTTTCGGCAACAATTCTATTTTCTGGATTGAAGGCAAGTCATGGCAACAATCGGCACCGAGCGAGTCATCAGTATCCATCACTGGAACGACACCCTGTTCAGCTTCCGCACCACACGTGATCCGGCGCTGCGCTTCGAGAATGGCCATTTCGTCATGATGGGTCTTGAAGTCGATGGGCGGCCCCTGCTGCGCGCTTACAGCATTGCCAGCGCCAACCATGACGAGCACCTGGAATTTTTCAGCATCAAGGTGGCAGACGGGCCGCTGACTTCGCGCCTGCAGAATATCCAGGTCGGCGAGTCGGTGCTGGTCAGTCGCAAGCCGACCGGCACGCTGGTGATACGCGACCTGAAGCCGGGCAACACGGTATATCTGTTTTCATCCGGCACCGGACTCGCGCCGTTTCTCAGCATCATTCACGACCCGGAAACCTATGCTCGCTTCGAGAACGTGGTGCTGGTGCACGGCGTGCGCTTCAAGGATGAACTCGCCTATGCCGACCTGATCGAGACGCGCTTGCCGCAGCATGAATACCTTGGCGAAATGGTCCGCGAGCGGCTGATCTATTACCCGACAGTGACGCGCGAGAGCTTTCGCAACGAGGGCCGCATCACGACCCTGATCGAATCCGGGCAGCTGTTCGCCGATATCGGACTGCCGCCGCTGAATCCGGAGACGGACCGGGCGATGAGCTGCGGCAGCCCGGCGATGCTCGCCGACATCAGCGCGATCCTCGACGCGCGCGGCTTCGCCATTTCGCCCCACACGGGAGTGGCCGGCGACTATGTGATCGAACGCGCTTTCGTCGAGCGTTGATCGAGGCTCATACCACTCGCGGACAAGCGACGTTCGCGTCAGTGGTTTGTAGCGGTAAAGCGCCGCCCCGGATCGCTTTCGCCGACCCAGTTCTGTTTCCACCACGCATCGATCTGGCTGCGTGTCCAGGGCAAATGCACCAGCACCCCATCGAGAATGCTGGCAACTTCCGCAATGCTCTGCGGCCGCGCCGCCGGGTCCTTCTCCAGACAGCGGCCGATCAGCGCGTCGAGTTCCGCAGGCACCGCGAAGGGCGAGCACGCCGAGGCGAGGCGGGGCACGGTATGCAGGACCTGATAGGTCAGGTCGTGCTCGGTTTCCGTTTCGAACAGGCGCTTGCCGGTGAGCAGGAAAAAGCCGACCGCACCCAGCGCGTAGATGTCGGCCCGGCCGTCGGCATCGCTGGGATGGCGGATGCGTTCCGGCGACATGTAGAGCGGCGTACCGAGGATGCGCATGGCGCCGGTCAGGTCGCGCGTGTCGTCACCCGCAACCTGCTTGACCAGGCCGAAATCCAGCACCTTGACGAAGTCGCGCTCGCCGCGAATCTCGCACAGCATGATGTTCTGCGGCTTGATGTCGCGATGCACCAGTCCGCAGGAATGCGCTTCCCACAGCGAAGCGCAGGCCTGGCGAAGGATGAAGGCGGTGCGCGCCGGCGGTACCGGTCCGTAGCGCTCGACCAGGTCGGCCAGCGACAAGCCTTCGAGATATTCCATGGCGTAATAAAACTCGCCACTCGGCCCGGTACCGTAGTCGTAGATGGTGATGGTGTTGGGGTGGTGCAGTCCGCTGGTCAGCTGGACTTCGCGCTGGAAGCGGGCGGTCCATTCCTCCGAGGTGCTCTGCGTCTTGAGCACCTTGACCGCGGCCGGGCGCTTGAGCATGCGATGCTGCGCGAGGTACACGTTGCTGATGGCGCCTTCGCCGATCTGCCGCAGCAGCCGGTACGACCCCAGCTGGCGCGCGCCGCCGTCGCGGCGCAACATCGTGGCCAGGGCCTTGGGCGACAGAAATCCCGAGAGCCACACCGCAAAGATCAGCAACAGAACCACGCCGAAGCCGACCTGCAGATACACCAGCGGCGCATAGGCCTCGCCGGCTTCGATCTCGATCGCCACGCCGATGTCATAGTCGCGCAGCCAGCGCCAGGCACCGATGACATCGCGGCCGAGATAGTTCTGATAGGGCACCAGCAGGATGCCTTCACCACCCTCGCCGCGTTTGGCCACGGCCTGACCGGCCAGCAGTGTCAGCCGTTCCGCTTCGGCATCGGGCAAGGCCAGTCGCGGCGCCAGCCCGCGTTGCGTCAGGTCGGCGGCATGCCGGCTCGGCGACAGCAGCCAGCCCTCGGCGTCGAAGGCCAGAGCTTCGCCGCTCTCGCCGGGGCGCGCGGCCACGAACAAACCGGCGAAGCCTTTGTCGACGGGCGAGCCCAGGGCGAGCGCCGCGACGACTTTGCCGTTCTCCGCGACAATCGGTGTTGCGATCCAGGCGCGGCCGATATTGCGCATTCCGCCAACGCCGCCAGGAACGCTGTAAGGCCGCACGAAGGACGACCGCCCGGCGAGCACCGGAGCCAGATGCGCGAGGAAGTCGGGCGTCACGCTGCGATCCGTGCGCTCTGCTTCGCTGGCGGCGAGAATCCGCCCGCGCGGGTCGACCACCAGGACCGCGGTGATGCCGATGGCCGCCGCCTTGCCGAGAATGCTCTCGGCAAGGCGGCCGCGATCGCCGCCGCGACCGGCAGCAAGGCGAACAATGCCCGAGCGCAACTCGGCTTCGCCGGCCAGTTGCGCGGCTTCGTTGCTGCGTTCCGAGATCCACTGCTCCAGGGTCGCCACCTGGGTATTGAGCAGCGTCTGCATGCCGGTAGCGCGGATCTCGCGCAAGGATTCCGCCACCCCACGATAGGCCCACATGCCAACGCCGAGCAGCGCTGCAAGAAGTAGGAGCAAGACGAGACGGGTCCGATTGAAGTTGATGCTCACGGTCTGCGAGGGTAGAGCAATCCCGGCGTCATCCGATCGCGGCAGCAGGGACAAATTCCACCCCTGTCAAAACGCCTGGTCCCAACGCACCGACAAGCGGATTGCAGCGTTGATCAGGCCCACCATGCTGTAGGTCTGCACGAAGTTGCCCCACTGCTCGCCGCTGCGCGGATCGATGTGCTCGGCCAGCAGGCCATGGCGGTTGCGGCAGGCCAGCAGTTTCTCGAACAGCACGCGCGCCTCGTCGCGGCGGTCCAGAGCCGCGAGGGCATTGACGTACCAGAAGGTGCACACCAGGAAAGCGTTCTCCGGCTCACCGAAGTCGTCCTTCTCGACATAGCGAAATATGAAGTCGCCGTGGCGCAAGTCTTTCTCGACGGCATCTACGGTAGCGGCAAAGCGCGGATCGGCGGCATCGAGGAAGCCAACCTCGGCCAGCAGCAACAGGCTGGCGTCCATCGCTTTGCCATCAAAGGTCGAAACGAAAGCGCTGCGCTTCTTGCTCCATGCGCGCTGGCTTATCGTCGCATGCATCTGCGTCGCATGACCGAACCAATACTCCGCACGCGCGGCCAGCCCCAGACGGGCAGCGATGCGTCCCAGGCGATCGCAGGCCGCCCAGCACATTACCGATGAAAAGGTATGCACGCGCGCGCTGCCGCGCAACTCCCAAAGGCCGGCATCGGGCTGGTCGTAGCAGCGCCGGGCTTGCTCACCGAGCGATTCGAGGCGATGGAACAGTGCTTCGTCGCCGCGCCGCGTCAGGCGCTGGTCAAAGAAGATGTGAGTAGCCGCAAGAATGACCGAACCGTAGACGTCATGCTGCACCTGCCGATAGGCCAGATTGCCGATACGCACCGGACCCATGCCGCGATAACCGGTCAGCGACGGGATCTCACTTTCTTCCAACGCGGCCCTACCGTCGATCCCGTACACGGGTTGCAGTACTTCGCCGTTTGCACTGGCGGCGACATTGATGATGTAGCCGAGATAGCGTTCCATGGTACGAGTCGCGCTGAGGCGGTTCAGCGCATTGACCACGAAATAACCGTCGCGCACCCAGCAGTAGCGGTAGTCCCAGTTGCGCTCGCTGCCCGCCGCTTCAGGGATCGATGTGGTCATGGCGGCAACAATGGCACCGGTATCGTCGTAGGCATTCAGTTTCAGCGTAATCGCGGCGCGAATCACCGCCTCCTGCCACTCGAAGGGAATGCCGAGGAAGCGAACCCACTCGCTCCAGTATTCGGTGGTCTCCACCAGGAAGCGGCGACCGACTTCGTTGGCGGCCTCATGCACCGATTCGTCGGGTCCCAGCAACAGGGTCACGGTGTCTTCGAGAAAAAATGCGGTTTCCTGCAGGATCGCGGTCAGCGATGCATCGGTAGTCAAACGCAGGGTCAGTCCCTGCGCCACATAGCGGATATGGTTGCTGCCCCAGGTCACTTCCGGGCGGGAGGCACCTTCGTTGCAGGCCGGCCGCACCCGCAGGGTCAGGCGCGGGCTGCCGCTGAGACGGCGGATGCGGCGCACCAGCATCATCGGCCGGAACATCCGCCCGTACTGTCCGAAGCGCGGCGCGAAATCAGTGACTTCAACGCCACCGCCTTGGCAGTCGTAGAGTCGCGTCACCAGAATAGCCGTGTTCTCCAGGTAATGCTGCTCTGTGCGGTCGCAATCGGCCAGTTCGACCGCGGAAAAACCGTAGTCCTCGACGTTGCGCAGCAGCGAGCAAAACACCGGGTCGCCGTCGAAGCGCGGGAAACAGCCCCAGACAATCTTCGCTCGGGCATCGACCAGCGCGCCCACTGTGCAGTTGCCGATCAGGGCCAGGGCCAGGGTGCTCATCACGCTCCTTTCAGTGCTTCGTTCAGCCAGTGTCGCACGGCCGCGACGTGAGGCAGGCGATAGCGGGCGCAACTCGTCCCGGGGCCGACCTTGATCGAGATTCCGCCCATCCGGTTCACCTCGGCGAAGCCGTGCTCGTCATTGAGGTCATCGCCGATGAACACCGGATGGCGCCCGCGAAAGGGTGACTCGGTCAGGTACTCTGCCACCGCCGTGCCCTTGTCGATGCCCGCCGGCTTGATTTCTATGACGCGTTTGCCCTTCTGCAACTCAAGCTCGCCTCCCGCCTCACGCATCAGTCTGTCCATCAGTCGTTGCGCATAGGCAGCCAGATGCGGCGCCTGCCGGTAGTGCAGCGCGAGCGTCAGGCCCTTGTCCTCCAGCAGCAGCCCGGAGTGGCGGTTCAGCACAGGAACCAGTGCTTCCTTGATCGCGCATTTGGCGCCAGGTGGCGCGGCATGAATCCAGAGGCGCCCAGCGCTGTCGCGGCGCTCCAACCCGTGCTGGCCCGCCAGCGGCAGGCGCAGCATGCCGAGCAGCTCTTCCAGATCGGAGATCGAGCGGCCACTGACCAGAGCCAGCGCGCCACCACTGATGCGAAACAGCCGTCCGATCAATTCGAGCAGTTCCATATCCACCCGCACGGCGGAAGGCGTGTCGGCGATTTCCAGCAGCGTGCCATCGACATCGAGGAAAAAGGCGCACTCGACACAGGGGGTCGGCGGCAGGCGGCGGGATCCCTTCTTCATATCGCCTTTCCAGCACCCTTGACAACCAATCGCCCGCGTCGGCGCATGGCGGCGGCGTCGAGCAACATGCGGCCCGCCCAGCGGAAGACGTTGAACTCGGCCACCAGTCCGCGCATCAGGCGCATGCGGTCGCGCTGCTCGGTTTCGGGCATGGTCAAGGCTACGTGCACGGCCGCCGCGCACTGATCGGCATCGTAAGGACTGACAATCAGCGCCTCCGGCAACTCCCGCGCCGCTCCGGTGAATTGGGACAGGATCAGTACGCCGCGTTCGTCGTCGCGGGACGCGACAAATTCCTTGGCGACCAGGTTCATGCCGTCATGCAGGCTGCTGACGAAGCACAGGTCGGCGGCACGGAAATGTTCATATACCTCCTTCGCATCGTGGTGCTCGACCTTGAGCACGATGGGCAGCAGGCCATCGCGTCCGAAGCGGCCATTGATCTGCGCAGCCATGGCCCGTACCTGCGCCTCGTGGTGCTGGTACTCGGCGATGCCGGAGCGTGTCGGCGCCGCAATCTGGATAAAGCTGAAGCGTCCGATCCACTCCGGATTCATCTCCAGCAATCGCTCGATGGCGCGAAAGCGCTCGACGATACCCTTGGTGTAATCGAGGCGATCCACGCCAATGCCCAGCTTGTGCCCGGCCGGCAGGCCGTTGGCCTGGCGGATATCGTGGCGGCAGGTCGCGACGTCCGTTTGCATCATTTCGGGTTCCGGTGGCCAGGCAATCGAGATCGGATAACGGCGGACCGCGGTCAACTTGCCGCCGAAGGAAACGGTGAAGGATTCGCGGTCAACGCGCGCCTCAAGCTGGCGGTCAACGGTGTCGACAAAGTTGTTGCAGTGAAACTGGGTATGAAAACCGAGAATGCTGCTGCCCAGGAGGCCTGCCAATATGTCTTCGCCCCACGGACAAATGGCGAAGGACTCCGGATTGGGCCATGGAATGTGCCAGAAGGTGATGATCGTGGCCTCGGGCAGTTCCTCGCGGATCATCCTGGGCAGCAGCGCGAAGTGATAGTCCTGCACCAGAACAATGGGGGCTTTTGTCCTGGACTCGCTGACCACGGCCTTGGCAAATTTACGATTGACCGCGACATAGTGAGACCAGTCGCCGGAGCGGAAGGTGGGTCTGACATGGGCAATGTGGCAAAGCGGCCAGAGACCCTCATTAGCGAAACCATAGTAGTAGCCGGCCTCCTCCTCTGCACTTAGCCATACACGACGGATCCGGTAGGCGGGCTTGTCCGGCGGCACGGCAACGCGGTCGTGCCGGTCCACCACGTCGCGATCCGCCGATCCACTGCCATGAGCGATCCAGGTGCCGGAACAGGCGCGCATGATCGGCTCCAGGGCAGTGACCAGTCCGCTGGCAGGGCGCTGGACCTCGACGCGATCACCGCGCCGCTGGTGGATGTAGGGTTCGCGATTGGACACCACGATGACGTCCTCGCCGCGCAGTTCGCCATGAAGGATGGCGCGCAGCGCGTCCGGTGTCCAGGTGATCTGGCTTTCGTCCCGCGCCCGCGTCTCCGCCTCCAGTTCGCGCACCAGCCGTTGCAGATCGCGGGCAATCGGCTTAAATTCGGGAAGTTCCGGCCCTGCGCCGGCGGCTGGCTGGCGCAGCAAACCCTCGCCGCGCAGGAGCGAGCGCATGCCGGCCATCCAGCCGCGCCATGACAGTTGGGCGATGATCACCGTGATCAGCGACACCACCGCCGCCAGCGCCATGAAGAAGTAGAAGACGTAGCGCTTGGTTTCCTCGCTGCGGCGTGTGACGAAGCTCATGTCATGGACCAGGACCAGCTTGCCCGCAGGCCCCAGTTCGCTCGTCAGCGGCTTTACCGCGACGTGCAAGGGGCCCTGGGTGCTGGACAGCAAGTGGTCACCCGCCTGCTCCCAGCGGGCCAGGTCGTCGCAGCGGATTTCGGCCGGCAGGGCTCGGCTGGCCAGGGCTGTGGACTGATCAGAGGTGCAGTAGCCGACGGCGTACAACCGCTCGTCCTGAGTGATACGTGCGAAGAAGGTACCAATCTTGGCCTTCCTTCCCGCCGCCAGCTGTTCCAGCAGTGGCTCCTGAACAGTGTTGGCAATCAGCGTCGCGCGTATGTCGAGGTCACGCACAAACCATTTCAGGGTCAGCTGGTCGACCAGCGGTGCCACCGCATAGGCAATGCCTGCCAACACCAGCAGCAGGGGAAGTATGAAGCGTAAGGAAAGCCGCATGTTCTGGTCCTTTTATACGCCAGCACCCATCTTGCCACGCCTATCCTGGCGATCTGCACCGTTCCGCCAGCGCCGACTCTTGCTTGTCCCGGCCGGCAGGGCACCTTGGGATCGAGCGCAGGAGTCTTGCGACCTTTACCGCGATGTCTTTTGCTTCTCTCTCCATTTCTGAATTGCCGCCGCAGGCATCGAATGGCCGTTGTCCTTGCCTAGGGATGAGGCAGTCATTCCATTTTTGTCGCGTACCTCGGTACTGGCTTTCCGTTCCAGCAGCAATTCGACCATTGAGATCTGATTGGTCGCCGCGGCAAGGTGCAAGGGCGTACGGCCGGAGACATCCCGGATGTCAATATCCGCTCCATTCGCTATCAGGATTTTTGCAGTTTCTGTGCCGCCAATGATAACGGCAGCATGCAGCGGTGACATACCATTGGCGTCCCTGACGTTTTGCTGGCCGCCCTTGTCTAGCAGAAGTTTTACCACCTCGGGGCGATCGCAAAGTGCGGCAGAAAATAGTGGCGTTCGTTTGAGCTTGCCTGTTGCATTGACGTTCGCGCCCTCGCCAATCAATTGCTCTGCCCGGGGAGCATCGCCGGCTGCCGCAGCAGAAAATAACTCCTGATCGTTCTTGCCTAACTTGTCATCTGCATAGGCGCCCAAAGCGAGGCATGGACGTCCTGTCTGCACAGCGCCAGTCCCAAGCGCTTTATCCGACTCGGGCTTGCCGCAGGCCGCAAGCAGTCCGATAAGAAGCGCCCCTGCGAAGCAAAGAAAAGTGATCTTAAAAAATGCTTCTCTTGGTGCGTTCATGAAGGTTTCCGCGAAATCAAACAGTCAAACGTCCTGCGTGCACGTGCCAGGCGCAGAGTAGTTTATAGGTAGCGCGCGTTGCCTGGTAGTTTTGCAGATTACACCCCCCACACAAGATCACCGATGAAGCAGAATATCGACCCGCCGACTCTTATTTAGACAGTCATCATCAGTACAAGCTCGCGTGTTTCGACGCTCGCTGCCATGGTTTTCTGTACGGATCCTGCCGAGTGGAACTTTCAAGTCTTCCAGCCGCTTCCTTACTGCTTCAAGTCGATCCTGTCCTCTGGCAAGTTCCAAAGATGAGCTGCCAAGGTCGCCGGTGTGTGCAATCAGCGTGACCTGAAGCCCGGGCATGGCTCTAAGCTTGGCCGCATAGCGTCGGATCAATTCCGCAGCATCTTCTCCGATCGCCGAAGACCCTTGATCGAAGTAGATACTATCCTCTGTGGCTGTCACTGCCCAGGTATCCGGCATACGCAGCACCCGGCTGCGCTCCGGATTATCGGTCTGTTCTGCTACAGCGGCGGACTGAATCACAAGCGTGCCAGTTATCAACATCGAAACACGGCACAGGCGGTGCAAGAAGCACCGGATAGGGACTCTTGGATTTCCGAAGATTTGCGCGAGGCATTTTTGAATCCCGTTCAACTCATTAACCCTCACTCGCCCGGATAGACAAGGTCGGCGCGGCGATTCTGCGACCATGCTTCCTCGTTGTGACCAACAGTACGGGGCTTTTCCTCGCCGAAGCTTACGGCCTCAATTTGTCCATCCTTAACGCCATGCAGGACTAGCGCTCGTCTCACCGCTTCCGCGCGCTTCTGGCCAAGAGCAAGGTTGTACTCGTGACTGCCCCTTTCGTCGGCACTTCCTTGCACCATGATCTTGATGCGCTGTCTCGCTGCAAGGAACTTGCCATGCTGCTCCAGCAATTTGGCATATTCTGACTTGACGTCATAATTGTCGTAGTCGAAATAAATAGAGCGCTTCGACAATAGACTGTTCGGGTCGCGCAATACGGCGAGGTCATCAGTCGCATTTAGGTTGGTTCGTGGTGCCGCAGTAGCGACAGGGGGCACCTTGTCCGGAACCGGTTGTTGCGGACGCACAGCATCACCCCGCTTGTCTTCCGTAGACGAACATCCTGCTATCGCGACGACAAGGGCTGCGACTATCGAAACGCTCATTCTCATATCTGCCTCCAAGCTTGCTGAATTACTAAAAAATGGGCGGCACCGGTCTACCCTGTGCCGCCCCAACTCTCCTCCTCTGGAGATAACCGTTGGCTTGGGTGCCCAAGCCACGACGTTTTTACTTGTTGACCGGCGACTCGGGATCGAGCAACAACGCTACCAGGTCCTTAATTTGGCTTTCGCCCAGAGCACCCGCATGACCGAAGCGCGGCATTTCCGAACAGAGGTTGTGTGCCTTGGCGTTGTATATTTTTGAGTAGGCATACTTTTGAATATCGGCAGTGTTTCCGCGCAACTTGCCGAATTGGTAGAGGCTCGGTCCTATCGTGCCAAATGACGCCTCCTTCGGACTGATCCGATGACAGTTGTAGCAGTTGCCACCTACCGGCAGCCCCGGTTTGTCGGTCCAGGTAAATCCGCGCCCGCTCTGTGCCAGTTTCTCGCCGGCCTTCCAGTCGCCCATCAACTTTCCATCACTCGGGAATTTGACACCGGACATTTGGTCGGCTTGCAGAACCTCTGCAATGTATTCGGGCGGCTTATTGCCGGTGCGGTTGCATATGGCCTGCAGACCATCTTCAGCCAGCCGGTCGAGGGATGCCTGCCCGCGCAGCTGAAAGTCCTTCTTGAGGGTTGCAATGGCCTTGGCACGATGGTCGCCCTCCGCGGCCGCCGGCAATGCAATCACGAAGGTGGTAGCTATTGCCGTGGCAAGCAGAATATTCTTGATCATCTCTGTCTCCCTGTTAGCGCTTGATGCCCGGGCCTTTGTACACCTGGCCGTTGGCGTTGCCGATCATGTAGGTCAGCAGATTCGAGACCGCATCGGAAGCATATTTCGGCTGCGGGAAACGCTGCTGTCGGAAGCAGTCGCCCATGCGCCACTGGTGAGTCAGCATGACGCCGCCGGTCATGCGATAACCGGGCCAGCCCTGAACCCCCTTCATGGCGCCCGCAGAGGTGCTGAGGTTGGGCAGGTTCTGCATGCGGATGCGCTTGCCGTCTGATCCATGGCAGGTATTGCAGGAGAAGTCGTATGGGCCGGCGCGATAGGCCGCGATCGCCTTGCCGGTTTCATAGGCTTCGCGAACTTTCGGATCTTTCAGCGGTACGGCGACCTTCATGTTGCGCGAATGGCCGGCGACGTAGGTGACCAGATTGGTGATGTCGGGTGTGAAGTTGGCGTTCGCAAACGGCTTTGCCGCGATCTCGTCGAACTTGAAGCCCTGCTTCTCGACCATGCACCAGACAATGCGCCGCTCTGCATCCATCACAGCATCCGCATCGGCAAAGTAGCGCGGCATCTTCACATAGGCACCTTCGACCTTGCCGACGCCCTGACCAAGGTCACAGCTTTCAGCGAGCGCGATATTTTTCGGACCGCGCTTGCTCCTCCACTGCTCCGCACCCTTCATTTCAAACAACTCGGCCGGGTTGCTTTCCTCCATCTCGGCACGAAACTTCTCGAACTCCAGGGTCGCGGCATCCTTCTCTTCGATCACAACTGCCGCTTTGGTCGAAGGTTTCGCCGCCGGCTTCTGCGGGGTCTGGGCCAATGCGCCACCCATGACCGCCACGGCGCATAGTGGGCCAATATAGCGTTGCTTCATGTTCTCCTCCTGTTTAGGCTGGGGCGGATGTGCTCCGCTGCCGTTTATTGTTTGCGGCTGACACTTTCAGGCTACGGTGGCTTCGTCACTTCTTTTGTCGCCCTTGTTATCAACCCAACTGACGACGACCTTGTCGCCTACCTTGGCGCCCTTCATCTTGAAGCCGAACACCGGATTGCGTGACACCGATGTGCCGACCTGCCCATCCAGCACTCGCTTGCCGCCCACATCGACTGACATCGACTGGATGAAATGTGCGGGAACGGGCTTTCCGGCCGCATCCTTGCGTTGGCCAGTTTCCATTGCGTGGCCCATCAGGACGCGAATCTCTGTGACATCGCCCTTCATCTGGGCGCGAATTTTCATCGGATCTGCCATGGTGTTTTCCTTTTATCCGTTGGGTTTGATTAGCCGCCGCAGCCGCCGACGGTGACCTTGACTTCCTTCTGCGCCACATAGAACTTGTCGTCGGCCTTCGCGACCGCCTTGACCAGGGACGTCTGGCCCATTTTTAGTCGTGCCGCGGCTTCAGGCAGTGCACCATTGGCGAAATCGAACTGGGCGGATAGCGGTTGCGGGTTTTTCTCGACCAAGATCGCAATCGAAGTGGTCTTGGGAATGTTGCTGATGACGTCGACCGGCACTACGGCGCCGTTTTCGGCGATGTCAGGGACCTTGAGTACCAGGTCCTTGCTCTCGGCCGGCGATCCGGCGCCTATCCCCTTGAGCGCACCGGCCGTGTCCTTGGCCTCAAAGGCGGCCTTGTTCCACTCGGCGGCAAGTTCTTGCGTCGGACGCAAGGCGCCGGCGCCGATCAGGGCAGCCAGCACGCCACTGGCAGTGGCGCCCTTGAGAACAGTTCTGCGGGTTGTATTCACGGGGTAGGGTTCTCCTTTGGTCGCAGTTGCTGTTGGGCGATGAACTTCTGATTGATGTCGATGACCTGCCCGGATGTTTAGCGCTAGCGCTTTCCATGGCGCGGAGACTGTCCGCGAGATGCAGTTCATAATGGAGCCGCCAAGGCATTGATCATCCGTCCCCCAAAACCAGGACGGCCGTTCTGCACCAGCAGAACGTCATAGGCCGGATTTGCGCAGTAATCTTGCTCAGTGCGGAGGGGTGCGCGGGCGTCGACCAGGACCAGATCGGGGCGCCAGGAACTAGTGAGTTCGGCGACGACTTTTGCCTGTCTGCCATGGCAGACGATGATTTCACAACCGCCGTCGCAGCCGATCGCGACTGTGATCTGCTGCAGTTTCTCCTTGACGCCGCGCATTTGCGCCTGTTGCAACTCCTTATTTGCGGATACAAGCTCGACGCGATCCGATTCGATGTCGGAGCTGGCATCGATGACCGTTGCCAGAGCGAACGTGGCGCCATAGATGCGGGACATCTGCAATGCGCGTTGCGCCACGGCGATACTGTCGCTATTGACAGCGACCAATGCCAGTATGCGCCGATAGTTGCTCATCGAAGCCTTGAATGAAATCGGATCACCAAGCATAGAAACACCGACGTCAAGTGCCGGTAAAGGCAACGTCAAAGTTGCGTCAAGGAGTGCTGCCTCTCAAAACGAGGGGCGTGACGATGCTCTTTGGAATCGTCTCAGATGAATCTCAGAGTGGCCGTAGTCCCGCCTCCGGCCCGGCTTTCCAGCGCGATCTCCCAGTGCTGACGGTCGCAAACCCGCTTCACCAGCGATAGTCCGATGCCGGCGCCACCGCTGCTGGCGCCGCGATAATAGCGCTGGAAGACCCGTCCAATCTCGTCGCTGCTGATGCCGATGCCGGTATCGACGACGACGAGGCGGTCCCGGTGCAGGCTCACCGTAATTGAGCCGCCGTCGGTGTGGAATACGGCATTGCGCACCAGATTGCCGACCACTATGGAAAGCAGGGCTGGCGCGACCTTGAGGCTGATAGCGGCCTCGATCACGAGTTCGATCTTATTCGCTCGCTGAACCGCCAGCACTCGATAGCGCTCCACAATCTGGCGCAAAAGCAGTTCGCAATCACAGGATTCTTCCACCGGTGTATCGTCCTCCCGCGCCAGCAGCAACACTGCATCGATCAAGGAGGACATCTCGACGGCAGCACGCGCGACGCGCGCCACCCTCTTGGCTTGTCCCTCGTCCAGGCTGGCGTCCTCCGCCATTACTTCTGAGGCACCTCGAATCACCGCCAGTGGCGTGCGCAATTCGTGGCTGACATCAGCCGCGAATGCACGTTCTCGCTCGATGAAGGCTGACAAACGCGTCATGTATCGGTCAAATGCGCGAGTAAGTTCGCTGATCTCGTCATCGGGAGCGTTGTCAGCGCCGAGCCGTGGCGGGTTGTCCGCTGGTGCCTGGCTGACTGCGCGAGCCAGGTCTGTTAGAGGGGCTATGACCCTCCCTGCAAGCCAGAGGCCACCCACTGCAACCAGGAAGGTCATCAGAAGCGCGCCGCCAACCAGGTAGGCAAGAAACCACTGCTCTCGCCGTTGTTGCCTTTCCTCGTTGAAAGCAATGTAGTAGCGGTCACTTCCGCCAGGTTGGTCTGCGACCAGGACGCGGAAGGGTGCCCCATCGATATCGATCTCGTGCTTGCCTGGTGTCAGCTCGCGCATCGCCTCTGGAACCGCTGACAAATCCCCGCCGGCAATTGCTACGTGTGTGCGTAGCGTGGCGGTATTGGGTGGCAGAGCATTCGGATTGCGCCCGCGGCGCACTATGTAATCGTCCAACTCCGACTTCAATGTCTGGTCCATGAGTCGCTGCGAGACATCGCGCGCAGCGACCCAGATACCAACTGCAAAAATCAGGCTGAGAAAAGCGCCAAGTCCGGCAAATGTCGCGGCGACGCGAAAGCGGAGGCTATGCCGTCGGCGCATTTATGTCCGGAGCCGTGATCTGCCAGCCAATGCCACGCAAGGTTTGCAGGAGCGGCTTGTCGAAAGGCTTGTCAATCGCGTTGCGAAGGATGTGCATATGGGCACGTAGCGAGTCGCTGTCGGGCGGCGTGTCGCCCCAAACCGCGCGTTCCAGCTCGGACCGCTCCAACACGCGCGGGGAGGCGCGCATCAGCGCCTCAAGGAGGCGCAACGGGATCGGCGGCAGGGCGATGACCTTGCCGGCCCTCACTACCTGGAAAGTGGCAGTATCGAAATGCAGGTCACCTACCTGCAACTTTTGCCGTGGCGAGGCGAGTTGCGTGCGTCGCGCCAGGGCCTTGATCCTGGCTTCCAGTTCGCGAAGCTCAAACGGTTTCACAAGGTAATCGTCGGCGCCGGCCTCAAGTCCCGTGATTTTGTCTTCGAGCGAGTCGCGCGCGGTGAGCATCAGGATCGGAGTTGACTTGCCGACTTCCTCGCGCAGGCACTTGCACATCGACACACCATCAAGTCCTGGCAACACAAGGTCAAGAACGATGACATCGTAAGTATTGCGGGTCGCCAGGTGAAGGCCGGAAATGCCGTCCCCGGTGGTGTCTGACAAGTGGCCCTTGGCGTCCAGGTAGTCCACCAGATTGGCTGCAAGGTCTGGATTATCTTCAACAACCAGAATTCTTAGAGGGATATCCACAAATCAATTATGAGGGAAAAATCGACGTCAGCCCCGTTCTTGGTAAGGCTACCGGCGTTGCCCGGCAACGGCCGAGCAGGCTCGTTCTACCGTCGCGGACACAAGGTTGTCGCCAGTACCAATTGCGGGCAGTCTGGGTTCAATGATTTCGAAATGCCTTGGGCTTTTCCTGTTCCACCCCGAGTTGCGCTAAAAGCACTGCAGCATCTGGGTGTCGCAATAGAGTTTTTTCAGCCAGGCCAGCGCGATCCAGAGCCAGAACAACACGGCAAAGGCGATGAAAGGGATGTGCTTGTCGATGATCTGCCGCGGTGTGACCCGGCGCATGGCCTTCACCACCGGCCCGGTAACGATCAGGAACAGCTTGTACATGGTGTTGTCATGGCGGCGGCTGCCGGCCAGCAGTGCGAGCAGACCCTGGCCGAGGAGAAACAGCATCGCGACCTCGACCAGCGCGCGCAGCACGCCGAGGATTAACAGTTCAGGGTGGCTCATGGTATGTTTCGGTCTCCGTTATTTGGCCTGGTCGATCTCATGAATTACGAACACTGGCGGCATTATGCCCGCGGCTGGCTGCTTCATTTCTTCGGCCGCGAAGATGCTGCCTTTGGGGCCTACCTGACGGCATTTCGCAATAATCCGCAGGACGTGCAGTCGGCGCGCCATCTGGCGGCGATCGCCGCCAAGCGCAAGAACTACGAGGTGGCGATCAAGTGGTTCGAGGTGGCCCTGGCCCTGACCCCGGACGACGGCGCCAACTGGTACAACCTCGGCTATGTCTGCGAACACGCGGGCAAGCCGCAGGAGGCCATCGCCGCCTTCACCGAGGCGGTACGCCTGGTGCCGGCGCAGGACATGGCCTGGTACGGCATGGGCCTGGCGCATGCGCGCCTGGGTCAGCATGCCGAGGCGGTGACGGCGCTGGAAAAAGTGGTCGAACTGCAACCGATGAGCGGCGCGGGCTTCTACCAGCTCGGCATGGCCTACCACCATGCCAACCGTCCCGACGACGTCACGCGCATCCTCAAGCGCCTGGTCACTTTCGAGCCCAAGCGGGCGAAGAAACTGGCGCACGACACCGAACGTGCCGATCTGATGAAACTCATTCCGGAACTTCCCTTCTGACTTCATGTGTTCGCCCGCCGATCAAGAGGCGGCGCTCGCAACACGGCGCATCTCACCCGCCAAGACATAAGCCGCCGAGCGATAGCGTCTGACTTTCCCAATCGGGACATATCCCACAAGGGAATACCGTCCCCACCTCCGGCGGGGACATAAAAAAACCGGCCCGCGGTTTCCCGGGGGCCGGTTCAATGAGGGTGGGTATGCTCCCTAGCCCTCGTCCTCCTCCATAAGACTGATCAAACGCCCCTGGTGTCGATGTCGCCTTCCAGGTTCGGATAGCGCACATGGTCGACCAGATCCTGGATTTCCTTGTTCGGTGCCGGGGAAATCAGGCTACCGATGATGATGCCAAGGAAACCGGCGGGAATGCCGAAGGTGCCGGCCGAGATCGGGTTGATGTCCCACCACTTCGGCGCATTGACACCGAAGAAGGGATAGGTAATGTACATGTAGTAGGCGCAGACACCCAGACCCAGTGTCATGCCCAGCACCGCGCCCAGCCAGTTGGCCCGCTTCCAGAACACCCCGCAGACCAACGCGGGAAAGAAGCCCGAGGCAGCCAGCGAGAAAGCCGCCCCGACCAGGAACAGGATGTCGCCCGGCTTCAGGCTGGTGACGTAGGCGGCCAGCAGCGCCACCACGAGCAGCAGGCCCTTGGACACCGCCAGACGGCGCACCGTCGAGGCGTTCGGGTCGATCATCTTGTAGTAGAGGTCGTGCGACATGGCGTTGGCAATGGTCAGCAGCAGGCCGTCAGCCGTTGAAAGCGCCGCCGCCAGACCGCCGGCCGCGACGAGGCCCGAGATCACGTAGGGCAGACCGGCGATTTCCGGAGTCGCCAGCACGATCAGGTCGCCGCCGATGACGATTTCCGCCAATTGAACGATCCCGTCCTTGTTGATGTCGGAAATGTTCATCAGCGTCTTGTCCACCGTGGACCAGTTGCTGACCCAGGCCGGCAATGCCGAGAAGCTCGATCCGACAAGGTTGCTGTACACCTCGTACTTGGCCAGGATGGCCAGCGCCGGCGCCGTGAAGTAGAGCAGGAAGATGCAGAACAGGCCCCAGAACACCGAGACGCGCGCCTCATGCACCGAAGGCGTGGTGTAGTAGCGCATCAGGATGTGCGGAAGCGCCGCCGTGCCGATCATCAGACACATGATCAGGAGGAGGAAGTTCTTCTTCGCGATGCTGCGGTTCTTCTCGATCTCCTCCGGCGTCTTGCCGCCGACGGCAAAGGCTTCGGCATGGGCCTTGACCGGCGCGGCGCGGGCGCCGACACCCTTGTCCGCGGTCCAGGCCTTCTTCGCCGCAGCTGCATCAGCCGGGAAGTCCTTGACGGCCTTCTCGGCGGCTTCTATCGCCTTGGCATCGGGCGTGGCTTCGGCCTTGAGGGCCGTGACCTTGTCCGTCAGCTTCTGCTTCTCGGCAGCCAGGAAAGCCGGACCGCCCGATTCCAGGCCTTTCAGCTTGGTATCGGCAGCGGCAGCGCGCTCACGGAAGATGGCACGCACCGATTCTTCCTTGGCGCCCTTGGGCGAGGCCTTGTCGTTGAACTCCTTTTCCAGCGCCGCGATCTTCGGCATGGCGGTCGTATAGGCGGAGATCTGAGGAATCGGGATGCCGGTATGCTTCACCGACAACCAGACCACCGGGATCATGTAGGCCACGATCAGGATGATGTATTGCGCCACCTGTGTCCAGGTCACCGCCTTCATGCCGCCGAGGAAGGAGCAGACCAGGATGCCGGCCAGACCGACGAAGACGCCGACCTGGAATTCGAGGCCAGTGAAGCGCGAGGTGATGATACCGACGCCGTAGATCTGCGCAATCACGTAGGTGAAGGAGCAGGTGATGGCCGCGATGACGCCGATCAGGCGCGGCAGGTGACCGCCGAAGCGCGCACCGAGGAAGTCCGGAATCGTGAACTGACCGAACTTGCGCAGGTAGGGCGCCAGCAGGATCGCCACCAGGCAGTAGCCGCCGGTCCAGCCCAGCACGAAGGCGAGGCCGTCATAGCCGGACAGGTACAGGGTACCGGCCATGCCGATGAAGCTGGCCGCCGACATCCAGTCGGCGCCGGTCGCCATGCCGTTGAACAGTGCGGGCACGCGCCGGCCGGCGACGTAATACTCGCCGACGTCCGCCGTCTTCGACATGAAGCCGATGCCGGCATACAGCGCGATGGTGGCGAAGAGGAACAGGTAGCCGAGAATCTTGTTCGGCACGCCCATCTGTTCGAGGATGCCGACGAAGATCACGAAGGCGATGAAGCCGCCCGTGTAGAAGGTGTAGTACTTCTTCAGGCTCTGGAAAAACTGCGATTGGGTCTGGATGGCGGCCATTAGTCGAGCTCCCCTTCATGGACACCGTATTCCTTGTCCAGGTTATTCATGTAGTGGGCGTAATACCAGATGATCGCGACGTAGATGATCAGCGAACCCTGTGCCGACATGTAGAAGCCCAACGGACCGATGATGGTGATCTCGTTGAGTTCACGGGCATACCAGCCCATGACGAACGTGGCGACGAACCAGACGACAAGCAAAATCGTGCTTATCTTCAGGTTGATCTGCCAGTACTGCTTGTGCTTCTCCGTGAGTTGCATCTGGGTCTCCTCCAGTTTTGCATTGCGACGAACCGGAACAGTTCGCCGTTCCTGAGGCGCGCCCCGGGTTATCCCCTGTGTTGCGCGCCTGTCGTATTCCCGGAGTAGTAGCAACGAACTTGCACAGCGCCACTACCCCAAGATGGACGGCATTGTCTGCCTGCGATCCTGACGTGAAACTTACAGACCGATCGGAAAGCCGCTGGAACTGGGTTTGGTGGGCGGTGCAACATTTTTTTCGCGTTCGCGCAGCCGCGGAAAGCTGACGCGAAACAGGCTGCCGCGACCTTCGCTGCCGACAAGCAGCTCAATCTTGGCCTGGTGCAGTTCGGCGATCTCGGCGGCGATCGGCAAGCCGAGTCCGCTGCCCTCGGCATCGGTGCCAAGCACACGGTAGAAGCGCTCAAAAATGCTCTCACGTTCTTCGATGGGGATGCCGATACCGTCATCCTCGACCTCGACGATGGCCAGCCGGTCGGCGCGGGTGCGCACCGTGACATGGCCGCCCGGCGGCGTGTATTTGATCGCGTTGTCCACCAAGTTGGTCAGCAGTTCGCGCAGCAGCAAAGGCACGCCGTTGATCATGAGCCGGCAGCCGCAGTCCTCGTAGCCGATATCGATGCGCTTGGCCAGCGCCCGCACCACCCACTCCTCGGTCACCCCGCGCGCCAGTGCGTCAAGATCCAGCGGCACGACCTGGTGCAATTTTTCATGGCTGGCCTCGGCGCGCGCCAGAATCAGCAACTGGTTGATCATGTGCGAGGCGCGGTCGGTGCTTTCGGCGATCAGTTGCAGGGCGTGGCGCATCTGCGCCGGATCGGTTTCGGAAAGCGCGATCTCGGTCTGGGTCTTGAGTCCGGTCAGCGGCGTGCGCATCTGGTGCGCGGCCTGGGCAATGAAGCGCTGCTGGGCCTGCAGGTTCTCCTCCAGGCGCCCCATCATCTGGTTGAAAGCGACTACGAGGGGGCGCACCTCGTCCGGCACGCGGGTGACCGGGATCGGCGACAGGTCGGTCGGTCGGCGGCGATGGATGCGGTCCTGCAGGAGGCGCAGAGGTGCAATGCCGCGCTTGAGCCCAAGGTACACCAGGATCACGGCCAGCGGGATGATGGCGAACTGAGGCAGTAGCACGCCTGAAATTATGCTGCCCGACAAGGCCTCGCGTTTCTTCAGGGTTTCGGCGACCTGCACCACGGCAGGCGGACTGCCGCTTTTTACGGGCAGAAAAGTATAGGCAATGCGCACACTCTCGGCATCGATGCGGCCATCGCGAAACAATATCTTGCCTGCTTCGATCGTGGCCGGCAGGGGCGGTGCAGAGATTTCCTTGTCGCCCTGGAGCAGCCTGCCACTGGGCCCGGCCACCTGGTAGAACATCGCGTCGGTATCGTCCATATGAAGCAGGACGCGCGCCGACGGCGGCAGATTCACGCTCACCCGGCCACCCTCGATTTTCACCAGCCTCACGATCGCGCCGACGTCATCCGCCAGAGCCTGGTCATAGGGCTGGTTGGAGATGAAGCTGGCGACGTGGTTGGTGGCGGCAATCGAGATCGGCCACAGCAGGAGCAGGGGCGCCAGCATCCAGTCGAGAATTTCGCCGAACAGCGAATTCGGGTACTCGAAACTGACGAAGGGATTGCTGGCGCGACTTTTCGGCGCAAGAGCCGCGAGCTTGCCTGTATTTTGCGCGACCGGGCTGTTGCCTTGCAGACCGGGGTCAGGATTTTCCATCTGCCGAATCTGCCGGTTTCTCCAGGCAATAGCCGAGCCCGCGCACGGTCGTGATGCGCGCGCCGCCCGGTTCAAGTTTCTTGCGCAAGCGGTGGATGTACACCTCGATGGCGTTGTTGCTGACTTCCTCGCCCCAGCTGCACAGCTGGTCTACCAACTGGTCCTTGCCCACCAGGCGGCCGGCGCGCAGCAACAGGATTTCGAGCAGTCCCAATTCGCGCGCGGACAGCTCGACGATTTCGCCGTTCAGTCGGGCAATCCTTTCGGACTGGTCATAGGACAGGCAGCCGACTTCGATGCGCGTCGGGTTGCCGGTGCCGCGGCGGGTCAGCGCCCTCACCCGGGCGAAAAGTTCAGGCAGGGCGAACGGTTTCGTCAGGTAATCGTCGGCGCCGGCATCCAGTCCGCGCACCCGGTCCTCGACACCATCCTGCGCCGTCAGCACCAGCACCGGCGTGGCCACCTTGCGCGCGCGCAGGCGCTTGAGCACATCGATGCCGGACAGGCGGGGCAGGCCAAGGTCGAGGATCAGCAGGTCATACGACTGGGAGAGCAGGGCGGTGTCGGCATCGGCGCCATTATTGACGTGATCGACAGCGTAGCCCGACTTGCGCAGGGCGGCGATCAGTCCCTGGGAAATGATGCGGTCATCTTCGGCGAGCAGTATTCTCATGCGCGAAATGCTACTCCATAGCGGCGGTGATGGCCATTGTGACTGGCGGTTGCTCCAGCTTGCGGCAGGCGCGCGCGGATCCCGGCGCGGAACTCGTCGGCCTTTTCGGTCTTGAAATACACGTCATCGCTGGTCATGAATCACCTTCCTATCGAGTTCCGAGGAATCCTTCACCTGCCGACGCAAACACAAATGCTGCCGAATCCGCGTGGAGGTGGAAGCCGGGCAAACAATAAAGCGGCTGCGCCAAGGTAATTTTGCGGCAATTTGCGTTCCGCCAGAGCCTTTCTAATTCAAATAGTCAAGCCGCAGGCGCTGCTGCAGGGTCCGCGCCTGGCGAAAGGCTTCCTTGAGGATTTGCCGGTCGAGCCGGTGCAGGCGGTCGGGATTCAAGCGGTTCGCGGCTGCGGGATATTCCCCCGACACCTGATTCTGCAAGCGCAGGCGCTGTATCTGGTAAAAGGCGGCGGTCATCGCCGCGACCTCCTCCGCCGGCATGCCCAGGACTTGCCGCGCGCCGCGCAGCCGCTCGATGGTGTTGGTCTGTTCGATGCCCTGCGCCAAGGCAAATACCCTTATGGCATCGACAAAAACGCGTATCCCCTGCCCCTTGAGATCCAGGGTATGCGGATGATTCTTGTCGCCACCGACGTGGAAGTCCCGCCACCAGCTCAGCGGCGGCCCCTGCATGAGGGCATTGACCGTCATCGCCCGCAGGAAGGCCATGTTTCCCTTGATGCGCTGCAGCAGCCAGCGCTGCAACTCGGTCACCAGTTCCTCGCGCCCGTAGAGCGGCCGAAAATCGAAGAAGATGCTGGCATTGAGCAGGGCTTTGGGTTCGGGCACGGCGATCCAGCTGCCAAAGCACCGCTTCCACTCGTCAAGCGAAAGGCACCAGGCCGGGTTGCCGGCCATGATCTGACCCTTGCACAGCTGGATTCCGCACTCGTCGAGCGCCGCATTCACGGCCCCGGCGAAGGGAAGAAAGCGCTGGCGCAGTTCCTCGGCTTCCACCGCCGAAGCGGCGGCAAAGACGATGCCGTTATCCTGGTCGGTGACCAGCGTCTGCTCCAGGCGGCCCTCCGAGCCGAAAACCACCCAGCACCAGGGCACATAGGGCAGGTCGAACTCGCCCTCGACGAGGTCGATGACCTGCAACGCAATCAGGTCGTTGAGCGCCGACACCCACTCGCACAGGGCGGCGGCGCCGCTGCCTTCAGCCAGGCGGCGGGCGGCGAAATGCCGCACGGCCAGCGTTCGCGCCGCCAGCTCGGCGATGCTGCGGCTGGCCAGAATGGCGTTGGCGAGGCTCGCCGAATCCGCTGCGTGCAAGCCATACAGGTCGCCTTGCGAAACCACATTGAAAAGGCGCCCGTCGGCGCCGGTCAGAATCAGATGGCGCATGCCGCGACGCAGCATGAGGACGGTGGCATGATGCACGGTCGCCTCGACCGACAGGCTGGCGAGGCCCCCGGTCATCAGGCCGGCAATCGGCCCAGCCAGATCGCTGTCCTCGTCGATGATGCTGCGCACCGCATCGCGCAGGGTGACGATGCCCAGCGGCACTGACGTAGCGGTATCGACGCCGACCGCCACCTCGCCGCCACGGGCATCGATGAGCCGCAGGGCGTCGCGCGCCGGCATGGCGGGATCTACCACCACCGGTGGCGGCAGGGGCAGGTTGCGCAGGGTCGTGTTGAGATTGACCGACGCAACGCCGAACAAGAGCGGGTCAGTACTTGATGCGGGCATGGTAGGTCTTCTCGCTGGCGGCACGCGCCTCGCCCAGCGTGCGTATGCCCTTTTCCGCCAGAAGCGGCATCATCTTGAGGAAGACTTCCGCGGTTACGATGGCATCGCCGACTGCAGTGTGGCGGCCCATCACCGACACGCCAAGCCGCTCGGCGATGGCTTCCAGGCGGTGCGTCTCCTGATTCGGAAAGAGTGCGGCCGAGAGCAGGAAAGTATCCAGCACCGGACGGTCGAAACGAATGCCGGTGGCGGCCTCCTTCAGTTCGAGGAAACGCATGTCGAAGGCCGCGTTGTGCGCCACCAGCACCGTGTCGGCAACGAAGGCACGGAAGATCGGCAGCACCTGCCCGATCGGAGGCTGGCCGGCGAGCATGTCGGCCGTGATGCCGTGGATTTTCACGGATTGCGGCGGCAAGCTGCGCTGCGGATCGATCAGCTGCTCGTAGGCTTCGTGTCTGAGCAGGCGCCGGTTGACGATGCGCACCGCGCCGATCTGGATGATCTCGTCACCTTCCGAGGGTTCGAGGCCGGTGGTTTCGGTGTCGAAGACGGTGTAGTCGAGTTGCGCCAGGAGCCGGTCGTCCTGCGCCAGGCCGAGCTCATCGTCCTTGAAGAGGTCGAAATCGTAGAACTCGGGCCGGCTGTCCATCGCTGCCGTGACGGCGCCCGGCGGGGAGTTTTGCTGACTGCTGGCGGCCGGCAACAGGAAGCGAAAGAAGGCCCGATATGAGGCGTGGTCGCGCTGAAACCAGACCTCGCCCCCGTTGCGCTCGACGACATCGCGCACCGTCAGCGGCGACGACTCCCCGGCCACGGTCATCGGATCGAGTTCCCATTGCATGACGGTCTCGGTGCTCATGAAGACGCCGGACCAGATCAGGTCCATGTGCGCCATGGCGCCGTCACGGGTCAGGCGCAGGCGCAGATCCCTGATCCGGTACTCGCTGTGCAGGCGCGCGGCGAAATACGTCATGGCCTGCAACAGGGAGAAGCCGTCGACCTTGAGCCAAACATCCGCATCGACCTCCTCGAGACTGACCTCCAGCGCGCAGCGATCGGCAATCCGGCGCCGGGCCGCCGTCAGCAGGTCGGAGCCGAGCATCTCCTCCAGCGGCCAGCGCGACTTGAGCACTGCGGCATACTTGCGCGCCGCGG
The DNA here is from genome assembly GCA_012026675.1 of Betaproteobacteria bacterium. GTDB lineage: Bacteria > Pseudomonadota > Gammaproteobacteria > Burkholderiales > Rhodocyclaceae > Sulfuritalea. The sequence goes on from VEPA01000012.1 coordinate 24,371, forward strand.
CTTCGCCGCGCCCGGCGATTCCTTCCGCTTCATCGCGCACGACAGCCAGGAAGCGCTGATGGTCCTCCGCGCTCATGTCGGCGTAGTCGTACAGCGTCTCGGCGGCAGCACGCAGGTTGCCCACCGGGCCGCGGCTGCTCTCGGTCAGGTCTTGCAGCAACTGGTCGCGCGTCGATTCGCTGTCGAAGGTCTCCGTCATGTCTTCGATCATCGTCATGTAGCCGGAGAAGCCGCGCCCGGTGTCCGTCCCGGTTCCAGACTCGGCTGCCTCCCCGGCTTCCGGAATCGGCGCCACGAGGACACGCAACAGGCGTCCGGCCCCGGTCGCCGCGACGAAGTGGCGGTGCGCCGTGCGCCGGCCGGTGATGTTTTCCAGGGCATAGGCAATCAGGTGCCGGTCGAATATGCCGTAGATCGACCGGCCCAGACCGAGCACCGCCATGCCCTGTCCCGACGCATCGGCGAATAGTGCGCGGGCGCGCCGGTTGTAGAGCAGCACCCGCCCGTCCATGTTGCAGACGATGACTCCCTGCGCGAGTTCGGACATGAGCACCGCGAAGCGGTTGCGGTCAGCCTCCGCCGCCGCATTGGCGGCGCGAATGCGGGCCTCGATTTCCACGTCGCGCGCCTCGTGCCGTGCAGCCAGCCGGTTAACGCCGGCAATCAGGTCCTGCAGTTCCGTTGTGCCCTGCGCGGTGAGGCGGGTGGCAGGCTCCTCCAGCATCGCCTTCGCTTCCTCGGCGGCGCGGGCCGGCGGCAGGACGAGGAATTCGTACGCAGCGCGCAGCATCAGAAAAAGGAAGACGCAGGCGACGAAGACGATCATAAGCACGGCGCCCAACCGGCGCTCCAGCACGGCGGCCAGCACGGCCTGCTCCTGGCCTTCGAGGCCACTGCCGGCAACGAAACCGGCGGCGGCCAGGACCGCCAGCATGAAGGTGCTGGCGATGGCAACGGCAACAACAAGCTTGGCGCGGGAACTCACGATGCTTTCCGTTGAACGGGCGGCGGGGAGATCACTCTTTGTCGATGAGGGCCTTGACCTTGGCGATCAATTCCCTGGTCGCGAACGGTTTGGTCATGTACACGTCGGCGCCCAGCGCCAGGCCCTTGGAAACCTCCGTGTCGCGGCCCTTGGCGGTCAGCATCATGATGCGCAAGTCCTTGAACTGCGGATCCTGGCGCAAGTCCTGGCAGACTTCGAGGCCGTTGCGATGCGGCATCATGACGTCGAGAATCGCCAGGTCCGGCCGCCGCTCGCGGATCCGCTCGAGGGCCTGCATGCCGTCATGTGCGACGACCACCTCGTAGCCTTCGCGCTTGAGCAGGAACTCCAGCGAAATGACGATGTTCGGCTCGTCGTCCGCAATCAGGATAGTCTTGGCCACGCGTCCCCTCCCGCTTCAGCACGTTTCCCGTTCCGGTTATGACACCCAAGTCCGAAACTTCGTTTTCTTCTGCCGGGAAGAATACACCCCGGAGACGAACCGGGACAACGGGCACCAGTTCCCGCTTTGCTCCAGTCTCCGCCGCCGTCCCGCCAGCACCGACTTTCGGCAACCCCAAATGCGAAACCCCCAACCCTGTTTCCAGAGTCGGGGGTTTCGATTACTGCTGATCCAGTAGGAAGGTGGGTAACGGGAGGAAACCTGGGTTTCCTCCTGTTCCTTCCTATTGGAGAATGGACATTACATGTCCATTCCTCCCATGCCGCCCATGCCGCCCATGCCGCCCATGCCGCCCATGCCCATGCCGCCGGCCGGCTTGTCTTCGACAAGTTCGGCCACCATGGCATCGGTGGTCAACATCAGGCCGGCCACCGACGCGGCGTTCTGCAGCGCGAAGCGGGTGACCTTGGTGGGATCCAGCACGCCCATCGCCACCATGTCGCCGTACTCGCCGGTCGCGGCGTTGTAGCCGAAGTTACCCTTGCCTTCAAGGACCTTGTTGACCACGACGGAGGGCGCGTCGCCGGCATTCGAAGCGATTTCGCGCTGCGGCTGCTCCAG
>VEPA01000010.1 GCA_012026675.1 Betaproteobacteria bacterium
CGAGGAATACTTGTTGATGTGGGCTATGGCCTCGTCGACGTCGGCAACGATCTTGACCGAGATGATGGCAGCGAGGTATTCGGCATAGAAATCCTCCTCGGTCGCCGCGACGGTCTGCGGCACCAATTTGCGGGTTTCTTCGCAGCCGCGAATCTCGACTCCCTTCGCCGTGAGCATGGCGCAGAGAGTCGGCGCCAGCGAGACGGCGACCGCGCGCGCAATCAGCAGCGACTCGGCCGTGTTGCAGGTGCCCAGGCGCTGGGTCTTGGCGTTTTCGACGATGCGCAGGGCCTTTTCGGGGTCGGCGGCCTCATCGACATAGACATGGCAGTTGCCGTCGAGGTGCTTGATCACCGGCACCCGAGCGTCCTTCGAGACGCGCTCGATGAGGCCCTTGCCGCCGCGCGGCACGATGACATCGACGTACTCGGGCATGGCGACGAGATGGCTGACCGCTTCGCGGTCGGTGGTTTCGATGACCTGCACTGCCGTCTCCGGCAAGCCGGCGGCGGCGAGACCCGCACGCACGCAAGCGGCGATGGCCTGGGTGGCGCGCACGGCTTCCTTGCCGCCGCGCAGGATCGCGGCGTTGCCCGACTTCAGGCATAGCGCGGCGGCGTCGGCCGTGACGTTCGGCCGCGCTTCGTAGATGATGCCGACCACTCCCAGCGGCACGCGCATCTTGCCGACCTGGATGCCGGACGGGCGGCGCTTCATGTCGCTGATTTCGCCGATCGGATCGGGCAGGGCGGCGACTTGTTCCAGTCCCTGCGCCATGGTTTCCACGCTTTTTTCCGTGAGCGTGAGGCGGTCGATCATGGCCGCGTCGAGGCCGTTCGCGCGCGCTTCGGCGACATCGGCGGCGTTGGCCGCGAGCAGCTCGTTGCGCCGCTGCCGAATGGCCGCGGCCATTGCCAGCAGCGCCGTATCCTTGGCTGCCGTCGAGGCGCGCGCCGTGGCGCGCGAGGCTGCGCGGGCGTTGCGTCCGACTTGCTGCATGTAGTCCCTTACGTCCATCACCTTGTCCTTGGTTGCGTCAGGCGCAGCGCCAGTTGCAGGAATTCGTCCCAGACATCGCCGCGCCCCAGACCCTTGATCATGCGGTCAATCTTTGCCGCATGCAAGAGGGCCCGCTGTTTCGTCGCCGGTGCCGAGGCGCTGCGGGCCTCGGTAGCCAGGGCCCAGAGCACCCGCGGCGGCGCGGCATCCTCGCCCTTGAGGCCCTCCAGGGTGCGTGCGGCGCGCACCGTGTCGCCGGCCTTGAGGGCGTCGCGCAGGTCCGCCACATCGTAGCGGGCGACATTCATCACGGCGGCTTCGATCTGCTCCAGCGAGACTTCTCCGGGCGGATGGAGCAGGCCGAGCTTCAGGATTTCCTGGTGCGCCGCCAACAGGTTGCCCTCGACATGGGCAGCGATGAATGCCAGCGCCTCACGCGGCGCGCTCTGCCGCTGGCGTGCCAGGCGCTCGGCGATCCATTGCGGCAGGCGCGCGGGCGGCGGCGCGTTGCATTCGATGGCGACGCCGGCATTCGACAGGGCGGTGACCCAGGCGGCCTTCTTCGCCTGCCAGTCCAGTTCGGGCAGCGTGATCAGGGTGACGATGCCGGGGCCCAGGGTCGAGATGTAACGCTGCAGGGCCTCGCTGCCCTCGCGCCCCGGCTTGCCCGAGGGAATGCGCAGGTCGACCAGTTTGCTGCCGCCGAACAGCGACATGTTGCCTGCGGCGAGGAACAACTCGTCCCATTTGAAGCCGGTGCCGACGACGATGACTTCGCGTTCCTCGAAGCCCTGTTTGCGCGCAGTGGCGCGTATCGCATCGGCGGCCTCGATGACCAGCAGCGGCTCGTCGCCGTGCAACAGGTAGAGCGGCGCCAGCGGCTTTTCAAGATGCGCCGCGAGCTGTTCGGGCCGCAGCTGCACGTTCGCTACTCGTCGGCCTTGACCGGATTCAGTTTCGCGGCGGCCAGCCGGCGCATCAGCTGCTGCACCAGGTCTTTCTGCATGTCGCGCCAGAGCAGCGCTTCTTCCGATTCCTTGGATAGCACCAGATCGTCGTTGTAGGTGATATCGCGGCGCAGGATGATGGTGCTGGTTGCGACGTATTCGGTAGGCCCGACTTTGGGGGCATCGGTGTACTTGACTTGCGGAGCCGGTGCGGCGGCAGGGGTGTTGGCGACGACCTTGAAAATGAAGGTCCTGGTCAAGCGGTATTCGCGCGCCTTGCCGGCGGAACTGAGCGAAAGGATGGTCTTCTCGCTGGTGTCGCCCAGCACCGTCAGGACCGCTTCCGCTTCCTTGAGGTCGACCACTCGGGTGCTCGCTGACGAGCCTTCGATCGAGCGTTTGAGCTGGCCGTAGAACTCGGTCGTGGGAGCCAGCGTGAGGGCGATGGTCGCAAACGGCAATTGGTAGGCGGGCAGATCGGCGCTGCCGCGCAGCTTGAAGCCGCAGGCGCTCAGGGCGCCGATCAGCAGCAGGACAAGGGACAGTTTTGCGGCGCGCATGGCGAATTCCTCAGCGACAGTTCTACTTAGACGACGATATTGACCAGACGGCCGGGCACGACGACGACTTTCTTTGCCGGTTTGCCCTCCATGAATTTCCGGGCGCCTTCCGATGCCAGCGCGACGGCTTCGATCGCCGTCCTGTCAGCACCGACTCTTACACGAATGTTACCGCGATGCTTGCCATTCACCTGCAGCACCAGATCTTCCTCGTCCTGTGCCAAGGCAGCGGCGAGGGGTTCAGGCCAGGGTGCGGCGAGGATGTCGGCGCCGTAACCGAGTTCGATCCAGAGCGCATGACAGATATGCGGCGTGATCGGCGAGAGCATGCGCAGCAGGATACCGAAGCACTCCGCGACTACAGCGTCGCGACCATTTCCTGCGGGGGTTTTTTCCAGGCTGTTGAGCATTTTCATCGCCGCCGAGGCGACGGTGTTGAACTGCAGCTTGCCCAGGTCGTAATTGGACTGCTTCAACTGCAGATGGATTTCGCGGCGCACCGCGGCGAGTGCCTCGGGCAACTGTGCCGACATGGCTGGCTGCGCCTTGATCGCCTGCTGCTCGGCATGGCCGAAGGCCCAGACGCGGCGCAGGAAACGGTAGGCGCCCTCGCCGCCGGAGTCCGACCATTCGAGGGTCTGTTCCGGGGGCGAGGCGAACATCATGAAGAAGCGCGCGGTGTCGGCGCCGAACTCGTCGATCAGCGATTGCGGATCGACGCCGTTGCGCTTCGACTTGGACATGGTGCCGACGCCGCCGTAATCGACCGGCTGGCCGTCGGCCTTCGAGGTCGCGCCGATGACGTGGCCGCCTTCGTCGCGCTTGAGGTCGACCTCCTCGGGCGCGAAATATTCGATGCCGCCCCTGTCGGTGCGGCGCGAGAAAATGTGGTTGAGCACCATGCCCTGGGTCAGCAGCCTGGCGAAGGGTTCGTCGTAGTTGACGAGGCCCAGGTCGCGCATGACCTTGGTCCAGAAGCGCGAGTAGAGCAGGTGCAGGATTGCGTGCTCGATGCCGCCGATGTACTGGTCGGCCGGCATCCAGTGGTTCGTCCCGGCATCGACCATGGCCGAGTTGTTCGCGCGCGTGGTCGGATCGACGCAGTAGCGCGCGTAGTACCAGCTCGAATCGACGAAGGTGTCCATCGTGTCGGTTTCGCGCCTGGCCGGCTTGCCGCATTGCGGGCAGGCGCAATCGACGAAATCGGCGCGCTTCGCCAGCGGGTTGCCGGAACCGTCGGGCACGCAGTCCTCGGGCAACTTTACCGGCAGCTGGTCGTCGGGCACCGGCACGGTTCCACAGGTTTCACAGTGGATCAACGGGATCGGGCAGCCCCAGTAGCGCTGGCGCGAAACGCCCCAGTCGCGCAGGCGGTACTGCACCTGCGTGTCGCCGAGGTTCTTCGCCTTCAGGTCGGCGGCGATGGCGGCGGTGGCCGCGGTGTAGTCAAGGCCGTCGTACATGCCGGAATTCACGCAGCGTCCGCGCTGCTTGTCAGCGTACCACTCCTGCCAGCCGGCCAGCGAGAACGTCTCGCCTTCGACGGCGATCACCTGTTTGATGGCGATGCCGTACTTTTTCGCAAACTCGAAATCGCGTTCGTCATGGGCCGGCACGGCCATCACCGCGCCTTCGCCATAGCTCATCAGCACGTAGTTGCCGACCCAGACCTCCACCTTGTCTCCGGTCAGCGGGTGATCGACGAAAATGCCTGTGGGCATGCCCTTCTTCTCCATGGTTGCCATGTCGGCTTCCATGACCGAGCCGTGCTTGCACTCATCGATGAACGCGGCGAGCCCGGGATTGTTCCGCGCGGCGTGGGTCGCCAGCGGATGCTCGGCGGCGACGGCGCAGAAGGTCACGCCCATGATGGTGTCGGCGCGGGTGGTGAACACCCAGAGCATTTCCTGCCTGCCGTCCAGTTCGTAAGGAAACGCGAAGCGCACACCGGTGCTTTTGCCTATCCAGTTGGCCTGCATGGTCTTGACCCGCTCCGGCCAGCCGGGCAGCGTGTCGAGTGCGGCCAGCAGTTCATCGGCATATTGGGTGATGGCCAGGTAGTAGCCGGGGATCTCGCGCTTTTCGACCACCGCG
>VEPA01000082.1 GCA_012026675.1 Betaproteobacteria bacterium
CCGCCGGGTCGGTGGCCTTGACCTCATAACTGCCGCTTTCACGTTCAATCTTCTCGATATTCCGATAACCGGCAGATTCCAATCTGGCATGCACTTCGGGGATCGACAGCCATTTGGCTTTGTCGGCGCTGGCAGGACGGCCATCCTGGGCATGACTCGACATGGAGAAGAAAACAGTGGCCAGCAATGAAGCGATGGTTAATGTGCGCATGGTGAATTCCTCCAGCTCAGGTTAATGTGGGAAGCGGTCATTCGTCGTAGGAGCCTTGTTCTGCTGCGGTATGGCAGGCGACACAGTTCGCTTTGGTGCGCACCTCCTTGTGGCGCCACTCCCAGTCGGGAACTTTGCGATGTTCACTGACCCATTTGGGCAATTCCGTGATGCGCTGTGGAGCAGCCCCGGCTGCCACGCCTTTGAGCAATTTGCTGCTGTAGCGCTGGCCACCTGCATCACCGGCATTGGCAACGAGATAGCTCGTAATCTTTTCGGTGGTGGCCGCATCGAGGCTGGCGTTGTCGCCGAAATGATTGTCCAACTCGCCCATCATGCGCTGCCATGATCGTGCCGGGAGCATCGAGGGCGCAAAAGCCAGATGGCAACTGCCACACTCCTCCTTGACGACCGGATCGGCTACCGGTGCAAAGAAATGGCGGTCGCCTGCTTGGGCGCGGGCTAATACAAGGGCAGAAAAGGCCAGGGTGACGAGACCGATGGCCAGCGGACGATAGGGAATGCGCACGGGAGTCTCCTTTGAATGGGATTACTGACCAATCACGAAGGTGAGCCAGTCACCTTTTTCCTGCGGGGTGCATTCGCGCCCCAGTACTTCGGCGCAATTGCGCTTGAACCACTTTTCGACCTTGGCGGGATCGGTATAACGCGTTGGCGTGACCGACGCGGCAACCGGTTCGATGGTCTTGCCGGTGAGCGCCCGACCGGCACCCCGGGTGTCCTTGCCATGACAGGTGGTGCAGGAGGGTGTGTCGGGCTTACCTCCCGAAAAACTCTGCGTATGCAGGGCCTGGCCGCGTGCAGCTGAAAATCCTGTTGCCTTGGCGGCTGCGGCATACTGGGCCAGCAGGTCTTCACGCGGACCGGCGAGTGTGGCGGTGCTGAGTATCATGGCAACTATTCCTGAGGTGACGACCAACATGTTCTTCATGCGTTTCTCCTGGCGGTTATCTGACTGTGGAGCGCACTTTGCGCCACCCTGTCTGAATGAATGCTGAATCACTTGTTCATCCTGTGTTCAGGTTCACAGCGCTAAAAGATCAGGCAGGAAAACTGTGGAGTTGAAGATGTCGTCGAGAATCGTTGCTTTTTTGCGCCACACGCTAACCGGCCTGGCCTTGCTTGCAATGCTGGGGCCGATGAACGGTTACGCAGGAGATAAAACCGACCATGACCGTGCCCGTCAAGCTGTCGAGGCAGGGGACGTGTTGCCCTTGCGCACGATTCTTGATCGGGTCGAGCGCGAGTATCCCGGCCAGGTCATGGAGGTTGAACTCGACCGTGAAAAAGGTGAGTGGGTTTATGAAATCAAGTTATTGCGCAAGGGAGGCGCCTTGGTGAAACTGAAGATTCATGCTCGAGATGGCACCACCCTCGGTTTCAAGGAAAAGAATGACAAGCCGCATCGCCAAGGAGAGCCTCGCTGATGCGCATTCTGGTTGTCGAAGATGACCTGACGCTGGCGGCACAACTGGTCGAAGGTATCCAGTCGGTCGGCTATGTCGTGGATGTGGCCCATAACGGGGTCGATGGCCACTTCATGGGGGAGACCGAGCCCTACGACGCCATCGTGCTTGACATCGGTCTACCGCAGATGGATGGCATCACGGTCCTCAAGAAATGGCGTGCGGCAGGTCGTACCTTGCCGGTGTTGATCCTGACGGCTCGCGACACCTGGCGAGAGAAAGTGGCCGGCATCGATGCCGGAGCGGACGATTATTTAACCAAGCCCTTTCATATGGAAGAACTGCTGGCGAGGCTCCGAGCCCTGATTCGTCGTGCCGGCGGTCATGCCAGTACCGAGTTGGTTTGCGGTCCGCTTACCCTGGATACCCGCAGTAGCCGGGCCAGCGTGGATGGCACTGCCTTGACGCTGACGAGCCATGAATACCGGGTGCTGGCCTACCTGATGCATCATCCAGGGGAAATCGTTTCCCGCGCGGAACTGACCGAACATATTTACGCCCAGGATTTCGATCGCGACTCGAATACGGTCGAGGTATTCATCGCGCGCTTGCGCAAAAAACTGCCTCCCGGACTGATCGAAACCGTGCGCGGATTGGGCTACCGGCTCAGCAAAGCGCAATGAACCTTGCCCTCTTTCGCAATTCCCTGCGTATACGCCTATTGGTGGGGACACTTTTCTGGATCGTCATTTCGATTCTGGTTGCAGGCTGGGGACTTGGCCAACTCTTCCATGAGCATGTCGAAGCCCAGTTCGATGCGGAACTGAAAAATCATCTGGATCAACTTACGGCCCAACTGATCCTCGATGAGCAGAATCAGGCCCAGGTTCGATTGCTTCCAAGTGACCCGCGCCTCAACAAACCCCTGTCCGGCCTGTATTGGCAGATCGATCGCATCGCCGCTGCGGGGGAGCATCCCGTCAAGGCGGTGTTGCGCTCTCGCTCACTGTGGGATGAGAAGCTGACCGTGCCGGCGGATGCCCCGGCGGACGGAGAAATTCATCAGCATCGGATTGAAGGCCCCCAAGGGGTAGCGCTAAGAGTGGTGGAACGTACCGTCACCATTGACACACATTCCCTGCGGTTGATGGTTGCGGCCAATGAAAGCCTGATGACAGGACCTATCGCAGACTTCAAAGGCCATCTTTGGTTGGCATTGGGCATACTAGGAATGGGGTTGACGCTCGCAGCCTCAATGCAGGTATTCGTCGGGCTTGCCCCCCTGCGCAGCATGCAGGATGCCCTCGGGCGCGTTCGGCAAGGAGATGCCAGAAACATGGAAGGCACCTTCCCGAACGAGATCATGCCGCTGGTAAGTGAGTTCAACACGGTGCTGGCGCAAAACGCCGCAGTGGTCGAGCGTGCCCGGACGCAAGCCGGCAACCTTGCCCATGCCCTTAAAACACCTCTGAGCGTCCTCGCCAATGCTGCCCATGCTCCCGAGAAACGGGATGACGACTTGGCACGTCTGGTCGCATCGCAAGTTGACACCGTACGCAAGCAGGTCGATTACCACCTAAGCCGTGCACAAGCGGCCGCATCGGTACAAATTCCGGGCATGCGCACCGCCGTTGAGCCCGTCATACGGGGGCTGGTACGGGTGATGCAGCGGGTGCATGCAGAACGCCAGATTGAATTTGTATTGCTGCCTGATCCAGCCAACCTGGCATTCCGAGGTGAAGAACAGGATTTGCAGGAAATGCTGGGAAATCTGATCGACAACGCCTCGAAGTGGGCCAGATCACGGATCGAGATTCAAGTCTCGGACGAGCCCGGCAAGCTCCGGGTGCGCATCGATGATGATGGCAAGGGCAGCGCCGAGACCGAACGCGATCATGTCCTCAAACGCGGGGTTCGCGCAGACGAGCAGGTACCCGGTACGGGATTGGGGCTTGCCATCACCGCCGACCTGGCGCGAATGTACGGCGGTGATTTGGTGTTGGCGAAATCCTCATTGGGCGGGCTTCAGGCATCATTGATACTGCCGGCAGTTTGATTCCTTCACCATGGCACTTGCCGGATCAAGGATGCGGTTGCTTGCCTGATGATGACGTTCAGGCGACTGCTCTACTCAAATACCTGCCGGAGGGTCTATTCCGGCTCGTCGGCCATAGCTGCCGTTGCCAGATCTGTCCTTGTCGGGCGGCAAAATGTTGGTAAGCTGCCTCACATCAGCAAAGTGGCTCGTACGTCAGCTTTCTACTCGGCGGAACACAAACTCCCACCCTTGAACTGCCGATCAACCCATCGGAACTTCTTTGACGGGCAACAAAGAGCATCAGCCAGTCACCTAAATTGCCCACAACAAAACTCATGACCGACTAATGCTTCGCCGTCCCGCCAACGCCGACTTTTGCTCCCACACCATGTTTTGGCCGGGCGCCCATACGAGCGGCATGGGTACTTCTTAAGTAATACAGTACGCTATACTCAAAACATGTCAAAAGTAAATCGTGCCGTCCCCTTATCCCGCTACGCGATCGAATGGCTGTTTCTCGGCGGTGCCTTGCTGCTGGTCGCGCTGATTGTCGGCCACTTCCTCAATGCGATGCACGAAGAAATCGGGATTCGGGAGCGGGACCGGCTCGCCACCCAGGCAAGCGTGATCGACAAGAGCCTCGGTCGCACCCTGCATGTGATCGACCGCACACTGACCGGCATTCGCGCCGATCTGCCCGGCTGGCAGCAGGAAAAGGACGGCATGGCCCGCGCCAGCCGTCGGCTACGAGCCTTCGGCGATGCCATGCGCAGCGAGCGCACCCTCCTGATCCTAGACGCCAAAGGCGATGTCATCGCCGCAAGTCGCTCCGAACTGCTCGGCAAGAATTTTGCCCAGCGCAACTACTTCCAGACGGCGCAGACCCAAGCCAATCCCGATGTGCTCTACGTCTCGCCGCCCTTCGAGACTTCGCTCGGCGTCTGGGCGTTGAACGTGGTACGCGTGATCACCACCCCCGACGGGGGCTTCGCCGGCATCGTCTCGGTCACGCTCGACCCCGACGAGCTGCGCGCCCAACTGGGCGCCGTACTCTACGGGCAGGACATGTGGGCAGCCATCGCCCATGGCGATGGCCTGCAGGTCGTCATGGAGCCGGACCGTCCCGGCCAGTCCGGCAAGAACCTCGCCCAACCCGGCTCCTTCTTCTCTCGCCACATGGCGAGCGGTCGCCCAGCGGAGGTGCTCGAAGGGATTGTCGAGGCGACCGGCGAGCATCGCCTGATGGTACTGCACACCATCACGCCGGCCGACGTGCCGATGAACAAACCTCTGGTTGTCGCCGTCGGCCGCGAAATCGACGCACTCTATGGTGCCTGGCGACGCCAGGCCTGGATGGTGGGCGGCTTGTTCGCCCTGCTCGCCGGGTTGAGCCTGCCCGGCCTGGCGCTCACCCAGCGCCGCCGGCTCCGCGCCGAGACGGAACGTGAACAGGCGGCCGCCGCGCTGGCAAACAGCGAGCATTTCATGCGTGCGCTGATCGACATCATCCCGGGCATGGTCAGCTACTGGGATGCCGACCTGCGCTGCGGCTTCGCCAACATCGCCTACCGGGAATGGTTCGGCAAGACGCCGGAACAGATGCTCGGCATCCGCATCCAGGACCTCATGGGTGAAACGCTGTTCAAGAAGAGTGAGCCCTTCATGCGGGCGGCGCTGGGCGGCGAGCGCCAACATTTCGAACGTACCCTCACGAAGGCCGACGGCAGCACCGGCTACACTTGGGCGCACTACATTCCCGACGTGGTCGACGGCCGGGTGCGCGGCTTCTTCGTGCTGGTGTCGGACATCACGGAACTCAAGCTTGCGCAATTGCAACTGGAGGCTACCAACGCCGCCCTCGAAAAGCGCAGCGTCGAAGCCGAGGCGGCCAGCCGCGCCAAGAGCGAATTCGTCGCCAACATGAGCCACGAGATCCGCACGCCGATGAACGCCGTGCTGGGCCTGCTGCAACTGCTGGAACTCACCGGGCTGGATGCGCGCCAGCGCGACTATGTCCACAAGGCCGAGGGGGCGGCCCGTTCGCTGCTGGGCATCCTCAACGACATCCTCGACTTCTCCAAGGTCGAGTCCGGCAAGCTGGAGCTGGACGACACGCCGTTCCGTCTCGACGAACTGCTGCGCAACCTTTCCGTCGTGCTGTCCTCCGCCTTGCAGCGCAAGGAGGTCGAGGTACTGTTCCAGCTCGACCCCGAGGTGCCGCGCGCCTTGCGCGGCGACGGCCTGCGCCTGCAACAGGTGCTGCTGAACCTGGCCGGCAACGCCATCAAGTTCACCGAGCGCGGCGAAGTGGTGATCGCGCTCAAGATGCTGGAAGCCACGCCGGACACGGTGCGCATCGAATTCTCGGTGCGCGACACCGGCATCGGCATCGCCGCCGACCGCCTCGCCGCCATATTCGACGGCTTCACGCAGGCGGAAGCCTCGACCACGCGGCGCTTCGGCGGCACCGGCCTGGGGCTGGCGATCAGCCGGCGGCTGGTGCGCCTGATGGGCGACGAACTGGCCGTAGAGAGCACGCCCGGCGAGGGCAGCCGTTTCCATTTCGCCGTCGAATTCCGCCGCGATGCGGAAACTCGCGTGCTCGAACGCGCGGCCGCGGCGGAAGATGCCAGTCAGTCTTCCCTGCG
>VEPA01000116.1 GCA_012026675.1 Betaproteobacteria bacterium
CCCGCCGCACCCTCGACGCCATCGCGGCCGCCGTCACCCGACCGTGGACGCTGATGGAGATCTGCGGCGGCCAGACCCACACGCTGGTGCGCTCGGGGCTCGACCGCATGCTGCCCCCATCGCTCACCCTGGTGCACGGGCCCGGCTGCCCGGTGTGCGGCACGCCGCTCGAGCAGATCGACCGCGCCATCGCGCTGGCGCGCCGCCCCGAGGTCATCTTCACCTCGTTCGGCGACATGCTGCGCGTGCCCGGCAGCGACACCGACCTGCTCTCCCAGGTGCGCAATGGTTCGGTCGACTTTTTCAACCTGTCGTCCTTGATTCTGGCTACCTATGTGCCTGTGTCGGGAATCACGAGCGTCGGCTTCGCATTCAAGAACTACGACGATGTTTGGAAGGCAATGGACGGTGAGCTGGGCAACCACATTCGCGCCGAGATAGCGAAGACCCCGATCTTCACAGTCTCGAAGATCTGGGACAACGGCTTCCGTCACGTCACCTCTTCGGGCCGGGAGATCAAGTCCGCAGCCGATCTGAAGGGCTTCAAGATGCGCGTGCCGCCCGCACCGCCCCTGACCTCGCTATTCCAGGCACTTGAGGCTGCGCCCTCGCCGATCAACTTTAACGAAGTCTACACGGCGCTACAGACGAAAGTTGTCGAAGGCCAGGAGAACCCGCTGGCCATCATCTCAACCGCTCGACTGTACGAGGTGCAGAAGAGTTGCAGCCTGACCGGTCACGTCTGGGATGGTTACTGGGTGCTCGGCAACAAGCGATCGTTCCAAAAGCTGCCTGCAGACCTGCAGCAGATCATTACTCGCGAGCTCGACAAGTCGGCCACCGACCAGCGCGCTGACGTCGCCAAGCTCAGCACCACACTGGCTTCCGATCTTAAGAGTAAGGGTGTCAACATCCTCAACGTAAACCAGGAAGACTTCCGCAAGAAGCTGGCCTCTACCAGCTTCTACCGCGATTGGAAGACCAAGTATGGCCCGACGGCTTGGGATCTGCTCGAGAAGGTTTCCGGCAAGCTCGGTTGATCGACGACCGCCCCATGCCGGTAACCTCCGGCGCGGGGTGGATACCTTAAAAGCTACAAGATGGGTGAGTCGCGCCGTCGCGAACGGCTCCGGCGCATCCGTGCAAGGAAAAAATCATGGACATTGATTTTCCGAGTGATGCCGGTCCCCATTCCGAAGGGGCCGCGTACAAGCCAGGTGGTTGGCTTGACAAACTACACCATGCACTCTGCACGCTAGTCGAAATACCTGCTGCACTATTGGTGCTGGCTGAGGTCGTTGTTCTGCTGATGGGTGTTACAAGCCGGTACGTGCTGCACCAGCCACTCGTCTGGTCCGATGAGCTGGCGTCAATATTATTCCTGTGGCTGGCCATGCTCGGCTCCATCGTCGCGCTTCAGCGCGGCGAACATATGCGTATGACAGCGATTGTCGGCAAGCTTGAGCCATACGGACGCGCGTTCCTGGATCTGGTCGCCATAGCAGCCGCGATCGCCTTCCTGGCCTTTGTGGTTCATCCGGCCTATGAGTTTGCGCAGGACGAGGCTTTCGTCACCACGCCGGCAATGGGAATCGCGAACTCGTGGCGAGCGGCCGCGCTGCCTGTCGGGCTCGGTCTGATGTTGCTTGTCGGAGTGATCCAGATCTTCCGCATCGGCGCGTTGAAGGATGCGCTAAAGGCAATCGGCGTGGTTGCGCTCGTTGTCGTTGGCATGGCGATGCTTGGGCCATTGCTGAAGCCTCTCGGAAACTGGAACCTGCTGCTGTTCTTCGTGGTTGGCGGCGGCGCCATGGTGCTGCTTGGCCTTCCGATTGCCTTTTCGTTCGGTTTGGCGACGTTTGGATACATCGCGCTGACCACCGGCACGCCGACGGTCGTCGTCGTCGGCCGGATGGACGAGGGCATGAGCCACCTGATCCTGCTCGCCGTCCCGTGTTTGTTCTGCTCGGCCTGTTGATCGAGATGACGGGCATTGCATTGGCGATGGTGAGCTTTCTCGCCAACCTGCTGGGGCACGTGCGCGGTGGGCTTTCCTATGTGCTTATCGGCGCGATGTATCTCGTCTCGGGCATCTCGGGCTCAAAGGCGGCCGACATGGCGGCCGTGGCACCCGCGCTCTTCCCCGAGATGCGCAAGCGCGGCGCGAAACCCGGCGATTTGGTTGCCCTCCTATCGGCTACAGGCGCACAGACCGAGACGATCCCGCCGTCGCTGGTACTGATCACCATCGGCTCAGCGACGGGTGTGTCGATCGCCGCCCTGTTCACCGGCGGCCTTCTGCCGGGCGTGGTGGTTGGCGTGACCTTGGCCGCGCTGGTCTGGTGGCGCTACCGTGGCGAAAGCCTTGAGGGTGTGAAGCGTGCGACCGCCCGGGAAATAGCCCTGTCGTTCGTCGTGGCGATTCCTGCACTCGCGCTTCCCGTGGTAATTCGCGCCGCGGTGGTCGAGGGTGTGGCAACTGCGACCGAGGTCTCGACCATCGGCATCGTCTACGCGGTGCTTGCCGGACTGCTGGTCTACCGCAAGTTCGAGTGGAACCGCGTTTATCCAATGCTGGTAAGCACGGCGTCGCTGTCAGGTGCCATCCTGTTCATCATTGGGGCGGCCACCGGCATGGCCTGGGCACTGACGCAGTCGGGATTCTCGACTGCCCTGGCCGACGCGATGAAGGCGCTGCCCGGTGGCGGAAACACCTTCATGGCCGTGTCGATCATCGCCTTCATCATCCTCGGCTCGGTGCTGGAAGGTATCCCGGCAATTGTGCTGCTCGGCCCACTGCTGTTCCCGATCGCGCGCCAGCGCGGCATCCATGAGGTGCACTATGCGATGGTGGTCACGCTCGCGATGGGCATTGGCCTCTTTGCTCCGCCATTCGGCGTCGGCTACTACGCGGCTTGCGCGATCAGCCGCATCCATCCGAACGAAGGCATGAAGCCCATCGTGGGCTACATGGTTGCCCTGTTCGTCGGCACGGTCATCGTGGCTGCGATCCCGTGGATCTCGACCGGATTCCTGTGACCCTGTTTCACCCCGGCTTACCCCTTTAACACCCTTTTTCCAAGGAGATTCTTATGTCTGAAATTTCGACGCTCGAACACAGAGCCTACCGCATCCGGCGTTTTGCCCTGCGCATGGGCGAAGTGCAGGGCCAAGGCTACATCGGCCAAGCCCTGGGCTGGGCCGACGTGCTCGCCGTGGCCTACTGCCACGCCATGAAGTTAAACCCCGATAGTCCGGAGTGGGAGGGCCGCGATCGTTTCCTGCTTTCGCATGGCCATTACGCGATTGCGCACTATGCCGCTCTGATTGAGGCCGGCGTCATTCCCGAGAGCGAGCTGGAGACCTATGGCAGTGACGACAGCCGTCTTCCGATGTCGGGTATGGCTACGTATACCCCAGGAATGGAAATTTCCGGGGGATCACTTGGACAAGGTCTGCCGATTGCCGTCGGGATGGCCTTGGCGCTCAAGCACAAGAAGAATCCGGCCTTTGTCTATAACTCGATGTCCGATGGCGAACTTGACGAAGGATCGACCTGGGAAGCCGCGATGTCGGCTGCGCACCATTCGCTCGACAATCTGATCTGTCTGGTTGACATCAACAAACAGCAGGCCGATGGGCCATCGCCCAAGGTGCTCGGGTTTGAACCTTTGCACGACAAGTGGGCAGCATTTGGATGGCACGTTCAGCGTTTGGACGGGAATGACCTGCCCGCGGTGCTGAAGGCGTTCGACGTCGCGCGCAGCCTCGGCGACGCCAAGCCGCGCGTGATCCTGTTCGATACCCTGATGGGCAAGGGCGTGCCCTTCCTGGAGACGCGCGAGAAAAACCACTTCATCCGTGTCGACCCGCCCGAGTGGCAGCAGGCCCTCGCGGTGCTCGATCAGTCCCGACCCTATATGCAACTCGAAGGAGCCCCGACATGAATACAGCTACCGCAAAGAAGCCGCGGCTGACCACCTCGGCGATGATTGCCTCGATTGCCACCGAAGGACAGCGCGTCAAGGCTGCGCCATTCGGCAAGGCTTTGGTGGAACTCGCTGCCAACCGTCCCGAGATCGTCGGCCTGACCGCAGACCTGGCCAAGTACACCGACCTGCATTTGTTCGCGCAGGCCTACCCCGAACGCTTCTATCAGATGGGCATGGCCGAGCAACTGCTGATGGCGAGTGCCGGTGGCATGGCAAAGGAAGGACTGATCCCGTTTGCGACCACCTATGCGGTGTTCGGTACGCGCCGCGCCTACGACTTCATCCACCAGGTGATTGCCGAGGAGAACCTGAATGTCAAGATTTGCTGCGCGCTGCCCGGACTGACCACCGGCTACGGTCCCAGCCATCAGGCCACTGAGGACATCGCGATGATGCGCGGCGTGCCCGGTCTGACGATCATTGACCCGTGTGACGCGCTGGATCTGGAACAGGCGGTGCCACAGATCGCGGCGCACAATGGTCCGGTCTACATGCGCTTGCTGCGCGGGCAGGTGCCACTGGTGCTGGACGAAGTGCCCGGCTACAGCTTCGAACTCGGCAAGGCCAAGCTGCTGCGCGACGGCGCCGACGTGCTGATCATATCGAGCGGCATCATGACGATGCGCGCGCTCGAGGTGGCCCAGGTGCTGGGCGCCGACAATATCGACGTCGCAGTGCTGCATTCCCCAACGATCAAGCCACTCGACGAGGCCGCTATTCTTGAAGCTGTTCGCTACAAGAACCGTCTGGTGGTAGTGGCCGAGAACCATTCCGTGATTGGCGGCCTGGGTGAGGCGGTCGCGAGCACTCTGCTGCGACAGCGGGTGCAGCCAGCCGGTTTCCAGTTGGCCGGCCTGCCGGACGCCTTCCTCGACGCCGGCGCGTTGCCGACGCTGCACGACCGCTACGGCATCAGTCGCGAGGCGCTGGCCGCGCGTATCAAGGGCTGGCTCTAATGGCAAAGGAAGGAGGTGGCATGAAGGTCACATTCATCGGCGTGGGGGCCATCGGCTTGCCGATGGCCCTGCAGATCCAGCGCGCGGGGCACGACGTTACCGGTGTCGATGTATCGGATAACGTGATCGCCAACGCGAAGGCAAGCGGCATAGATACGTTCAAAAGTCCGGCCGAGGCACCTCGAGCAGAAGTGGTCGTCGTGATGGTTGCGACGCCAGAGCAACTCGCTACGCTCGTTGGTCGGGTCGCGGACACGGTCCGGGGGCAGCTATGGATCATCATGTCTACCGTCGGGCCGAACTCGGTGCGCGAGCAAGGCGAAGCTCTACGGCGCGCCGGAGCTCGGGTCGTGGATGCCCCGGTCACCGGCGGCGTCGCTCGCGCGAAGACCGGCGCACTGGTCATCTTCGCGTCAGGTGCTGCTGAGGACGTTGAGTCAGCACAACCGGTTCTGGAGGCGATGGGCACTGTCCGCGTCACCGGTGCGGAGCTAGGCGACGGCCAGAGCATCAAGGTTGTCAATCAGCATCTGTGCACAGTGCATATTGCGGCAGCGGCAGAAGCGCTCAGCCTCGCACGTTCGCTTGGCCTCGATCCGGCAGTAGTGCTCAAACTTGTCGAGAAGGGTGCGGCAGGATCCTGGATGCTATCTGACCGCGGGCCACGCATGGTGGCCGGGACTGACGTCGAGGTGACCAGTGCCGTCAACATCTTCGTCAAGGACAGTGGATTGGTCGCGGCGGCAGGTGCGTCGTGTGGCGCGCAGATCCCCTTGCTTGCAACTGCTCATGAGCGCTTTTGCCGGGCGGCAGAAATGGGCCTCGGCTTGCGCGACGACAGCAGGGTGATAGAAACCTGGACTTGAGTCATCGGTCCGACGGCAGGCCGGTGATAGCTCTGCACGGCCAAGTCCAGCGCTGCTGGATATGGCCGGGCAGGCTTGCCAATCAAGGAAATCCAGGCCAATTACGTGCGCCAACGCCAGTGACGGTGGCGACTGCAGAAGAATGAGTTTGGACAGACGCCGAGCAACCAGCGTTTGAGCGCAGCTTCCCCTGAAAAATTGGAACGCCCAGGTAAAGCGAAAAATAGATGTACTTAAAGATTGTCGGCATCGTTTTTCCGATTTTTGCGGTAGTCATCATTGGCTATCTATATGGGCGAACCCATCGGCCAAGCATGGTCGCGGCGAATCAGATCAACATGGAAATTTTTTTGCCAGCCCTGGTTTTTACGGCACTGGCAGGAAAGACATTCAACTTTGCTGACGTAGGAATGACTGCGATCGGCGGGGCCATTATTGTCTTGGGGTCAGGGCTTATTGGCCTGCCAATCGCCCGTGCCATGGGCTACGCTCCCAAGACTCTGCTGCCTCCTATGATGTTCAAGAATGCCGGCAACATGGGATTGCCCTTGCTGATATTCGCATTCGGTGAATCTGCGCTTCCGGCGGCAGTCATTCTGTTCCTCATCGAAAACATGCTTCATTTTGCGATTTCGACGTCCTGGCTCGGGCATAACTTTCGGATCTGGAGTCTTGTCCGGGTGCCTGTTTTTGCCGCCGGGGTGGCCGGTGTAATGGTGAGCTTGCTAAACCTGACGCTGTGGCCACCAATCTTGGGTGCGACGAAAGTAATCGGTGACGTATCGACAGGGTTGATGCTCTTTTCTCTTGGAGTGCGACTTAATACTGCGCCGTTTGCACAATGGAGAATTGGTCTGGTTGGAGCCATTGCGACGCCAGTGTCCGGAATGATCATCGCTTATTTGTTCTGTTGGCTATTCGACCTTTCAAGTCGAGAAAAGGATGTGCTTCTCTTGTTTGGAGCCCTCCCTCCAGCGGTATTGAATTTCATGTTCGCTGAGCGATTCAACCAGGAACCCGACAAAGTAGCGTCGATTGTCATCATGGGAACATTGGCTTCATTTGCTGCCGTTTCGATCGCGTTGATGATTCGTCTCTCGAGTTGAGCATCTGCCGCCTGATACGTCTTTTCATTCAGGAATGCCAACGCAGAATTGTCGCCAACGACGCCCCCGTCATCGTCGGCCATACCAACCAGCAGGCTTTGCGGTGCTGGAATGACTGGCCCTTGGCCGTTTCAAAAGTCTCAAGCGCAGATATTTCGATCCACATCACCGTCTCGCCAGCGCCGACTTTCTGATCCGCGGGGTAGGTGGAGCTTCAATAGGTCTCGACGTGGTAGCGGCCTTGTTGCAGCAAGGTCGCCTGGACCACTTTCCAGTCCAGCCCGTTGCGGCTGCAAATATCGGCGAAGGCTTCGTCCACGCCTTTTTCCATGCCCTTCAGGCCGCACAGATAGAGATAGGTGTTCTCGTCTTTCAGCAGGCGCACGACATCCTCGGCGCGGCTGCGGATGCGATCCTGCACGTACTGGCGCGGCTGGCCCGGGACGCGCGAGAAGGCCAGGTTGATGTCGATGAATTCTTTCGGCAGCCGCGTCAGCGGGCCGAAGTAGGGCAGTTCTCCGGCCGTGCGGGCACCGAAGAACAGCATCAGCTTGCCGTCTTCGCCCGGCGCGGATTTGCGCCGCCGGCGTTCGGTCATCGCCCGCATCGGCGCCGAGCCGGTGCCGGTGCAGATCATCAGCAGATTGCTGCCCGGGTGGTTGGGCATCAGGAAGCTGGTGCCGTAGGGGCCGACGACATTGACCTTGTCGCCCTTCTTCAGGTCGCACAGGTAGTTCGAGGCGATGCCCTGCGCCGGCTTGCCTTCGTGGTCCTCGGTGACGCGCTTCACGGTCAGCGAGAGGTTGTTGTACTTGGGACGTTCGCCATCACGCGGGCTGGCCACGGAGTAGAGCCGGACGTGGTGCGGCTTGCCATTGGCGTCGAGGCCCGGCGCGAGGATGCCGATGGTCTGGCCTTCCAGCACCGGGAAGGAGGCATTGCCGAAATCGAGCACGATGTGGCGGATGTCGCTGGAGGCGTCTTCGGCGGTGAGGCGGAAGTTGCCGCTGACGGTGGCTACCGCCGGCTGTTGGATGGAGTAGAGGTTGACGTAGGGATGGGCCGCCGACCAGGGCGGCGGGGCGACGCCCCCTTGTCCAGCGGTGGACGCGGCGGCGATCTGCTGCACGTCGTCGGGCAGCGCGGGCGCCGTGTCGCCGGCGCCGACTCCCGGGCTGGCGTCGAGCGCGATCTGCGCCGGCAAGGTGTCCCACAGCAGCTGCTCGGCCAGCGGGTAGGCAAGGTCTGCCGGCATGTTGCGCCAGCTGTCGATGGCGCCGGTCGGGCAGGGCGAGATGCAGTTGTAGCAGAGCTTGCATTTCGCGGCATCGACCACGTAATTGCGCGAATCGTGGCTGATCGCGTCCACCGGACAGGTCTCTTCGCAGGTGTTGCAGCGAATGCAGATCTCGGGGTCGATCAGGTGCTGGCGCATGATCGTTGTCGTGGCCGTGGTCATGGTCGTTTCCTTTGGTCGGTTGGTCGCGTCGACGAGCCAACGATACCAGCCATCCGGGCGCAGCGGACTACGCCCGGATGGTGGCCGGGCCCGTTAATTGAACCTTACGTAGGCGAAATCCACCGGCTGGTTGTTGATGCCGCGCGCGGGCGGCGCAATCCAGTTGGCGAACTTGCCCGGCTCAGCGACACGGCCCATCAGCGAGGCGACAAAGGCGCGGTCCTCGACCGAGGGCAGCCATGCCAGGTGATGGTGCGTACATTCGGCTTCCGACAGCACCTTGCCATCGGGGGAGATCTTCGCCGCCGACAGCGGTCCGATCTTGCGGTTGAAAGCCTTGTGCGGGGCCGACAGCGTGAAGGGAATGCCGGCCTTCTGGATGATCTTGTTCCAGCGCTCTATGCCGGCCTTGGCATCGACCACATAGTCGTCGCGCAGGCGCTCGTTGAGCGCGTTGAGGTAGGGTGCCTGGACCGTGAGGAGCTTGCCGTCGGCAACTTCGAGCACGGGATAGGCCGCGTCGTTCAGCAGGTGGTCGTCGCTCTGCTTGGTCTCTTCGTAACGGCCCTTGAGTCCGGTGTTGTAGAAGGTCGCCGCATTCGACGAGACATCGGCGCCGAAGAGATCCATGGTTACGCTGAAATGGAAGTTGAGATACCTCTGGATGGTCGGCAGGTCGATCACGCCCTGGGCGCGGATCTTCGCTACGTCGTCGGTCTTGAGCTGGTTCATGACCTCGCAGGTGCGCTGGATGACGCGGCCGACGCCGGATTCGCCGACGAACATGTGGTGCGCCTCCTCGGTCAGCATGAACTTGCAGGTGCGCGCCAGCGGATCGAAGCCGGATTCGGCCAGCGAGCAGAGCTGGTACTTGCCGTCGCGGTCGGTGAAGTAGGTGAACATGAAAAACGACAGCCAGTCCGGCGTGCGCTCGTTGAAGGCGCCGAGGATGCGGGGATTGTCGGCATCGCCGGAACGTCGCTCGAGCAGGGCTTCGGCTTCCTCGCGGCCGTCGCGGCCGAAGTAGGCGTGCAACAGGTAGACCATGGCCCAGAGGTGGCGGCCTTCCTCGACGTTCACCTGGAACAGGTTGCGCATGTCGTAGAGCGACGGGCAGGTGAGGCCCAAGTGGCGCTGCTGCTCGACCGAGGCGGGCTCGGTATCGCCCTGGGTCACGATCAGGCGGCGCAGGTTGCTGCGGTATTCGCCCGGCACTTCCTGCCAGGCCGCTTCGCCCTAGTGGGCGCCGAAATTCACCTTGCGGCCTTCCTCGGCGGGGTTGAGGAAGATGCCCCAGCGGTAGTCGGGCATCTTGACGTAGTCGAAGTGGGC
The DNA here is from genome assembly GCA_012026675.1 of Betaproteobacteria bacterium. Classification (GTDB taxonomy): domain Bacteria; phylum Pseudomonadota; class Gammaproteobacteria; order Burkholderiales; family Rhodocyclaceae; genus Sulfuritalea. Next base: position 9,712 of record VEPA01000116.1, read on the forward strand.
CCAGCCGGAAGGATCGACGCTGACCGCGGTGCGCAGGTAGACGTCGAAGTTCTGCGAGCCGTCCGGTCCCATGTCCTGCCACCAGTTGATGAACTCGGGCTGCCAGTGCTCGAGTGCGCGCTGCAGGGTTTTGTTGTCGGCGAGATTGACGTTGTTGGGAATCTTCTGGTTGTAATCGATGCTCATGATGCTCTCCTGATTGGGGTCGGGGGTGTTTGTTGTCGGGCCGCGTCAGACGCGTTCCCAGTTGAATTTGGCCTTGTTGCCGCTGCCGAAGACCTTCAGCGCACCGCCTTCGCCGACGGCGTTGGGACGGATGAAGATCCAGTTCTGCCAGGCCGAGAGGCGGCCGAAGACGCGGGTTTCCATGGTCTCGCCGGGGCCGAAGCGCAGGTTGGCCTCCATGCCGGTGAGTGCATCCGGCGAGAGGCTGGCGCGCTCTTCGAGGACGATGCGGATTTCCTCGTCCCAGTCGAGGTCGTCCGGTGCGGCGGTGACGAGGCCCAGCGCCAGCGCGGTATCGGCGCCCTGCGGCTGGCCGATCGCGGCCTTCGCGGCGGCCAGCGGCGCCTCTTCGCCATAGAAGCGGGCGGCGAGGCGGTATTGGCCATTGACCATGGGGTAGTCGCCAAAATTCATGGTCGAGAGCGTGACCTTGCCTTCCTCGGCGGGCGCGTCGGGCAGGGACAGCATGTAGCCGCGGTCGGCGGCGAACAGCAGTTCCGCCAGCGTGCCGGCGAAGCAGGAGTCGCGCTCGACCAGGGCGATCAGGGTGCGCGAGGTGACGTCCAGGCGGGCCAGGGTCCGCCGCAGCATGCCGATGGTTTCGCGCACGAACCAGTGGCCGCGGTTGGCATTCAGCACCGCGTCGGCGGCCAGAGCATGCGCGGCGTCGCCGCTGGTCTTGAGCACCCAGGTGCCGACTTCGAGGTCGTTGGTGCGCAGCATCAGGATGGCGGCGTCGAGTTCGCGCGCCATCAAGAGTGGCCACCAGGATGCGCCGGCGGCGACGATGCCGTCGATGTCATCGGCGACAGCCGACTTGGGCGCGCTGACCGTGAGCGTGGCACGGCGTGCGGCGCGGTCGATCACCACGTCGACCGTTTCGTAGTGGTAGCCGGCGGCGTCGATCGTGCGCTTGACCGCGGGCAGGGCCACGCCTTTGGCATCGGCAGGGCGGTCGCTTTGCGCGGCGAGTTCGGTGGCGCGCTGCTTCACCTTCTCGGCGAAGGCCTGCGGCGTGGCGAAATCGTCGATCAGGCGCCATTCCTTGGCGCGCTGGGCGCGGATGCCCTCGGTGAGAGTGCAGAAGATGTCGGCGTGGTCGCGCCGGACGCGACGCTTGTCGGTGACGCGGGTGAGGCCGCCGGTGCCGGGCAGCACGCCCAGCAGCGGGACTTCGGGCAGGCTGACGGCCGAGGAGCGGTCATCGACCAGCAGGATCTCGTCGCAGGCCAGGGCCAGCTCGTAGCCGCCGCCGGCCGTGGTGCCGTTGCAGGCGGCGAGGAACTTGAGTCCCGAGTAACGGCTGGAGTCCTCGATGCCGTTGCGCGTTTCGTTGGTGAATTTGCAGAAATTCACCTTCCAGGCGTGGGTCGACAGGCCCAGCATGAATATGTTGGCGCCGGAGCAGAAGATGCGCTCCTTGCCGGAGGTGACGACCACCGTACGCACTTCGGGATGCTCGAAGCGCACGCGCTGCAGGGCATCGTGCAGTTCCATGTCCACGCCGAGGTCGTAGGAGTTGAGCTTGAGCTTGTAGCCGGGCCTGATGCCGGCGTCCTCGTTGATGTTCAGCGCCAGCGTGGCGATCTCGCCGTCGCAGGCGAGGCTCCAGTGTTTGTACTTTTCCGGGCTGGTGTCGTAAGTGATTACGGGCCTTACGGTCTCGGGGTTGTTCATGGTTTCTCCGTTACGGGTTTTTGTCGGGGGGCGGTTCAGGGGTTGGGGTGAGGGTTTGACGCAGTTGCATGAGGCATTCCTCCGGCGTGCGGCCGGTGGTATCCAGCGTGAAATCAGCCTTGCTGTAGAGCGATTCGCGGGCGACGAGGATGCGGCGCATGTCTTCCATGGCCTCGGCGCTGCCTTCCATGGGGCGCAGGTCGCCCTGGGCAACGACGCGCGACATGTGCTCTTCCGGGCTGGCCTTGATCCAGACCGTGTAGCAGTTCATCAGTAGCAGGTTGAAGGTTTCGGCTTCCGACACGATGCCGCCGCCGCCGGTGATCACGGCACTGTCGTGGTTGGCGATGATGGACTCCAGGCAGCGACGTTCGAGGCGGCGGAAGCCCGGCTGGCCATAGAGCATGAAGATCTCGTTGAGGTTCATGCCGGCTTCGGCTTCGATGGCGCCGTTGAGTTCGACGAAGGGCATGGCCAGTTCGCCGGCGAGCGCGCGGCCCAGCGTGGACTTGCCGGCGCCGCGCAGGCCCACCAGGGCAATGCGGCGGCGCCGCGCGGCGTCTTCCTTGCCGAATTCGCGCATCAGGCAGAGCAGGGCGTCTTCGAGCCGGCTGGGGGCGAGCTGTTCGAGGAAGCGCTGGATCAGGCGGTACTCGGTCGAGTCTTGCTGCGCCTCGAGCAGTTCCATGAGCGAGAAGCCCAGCGCGTTGCCGATGTGGCGCAGGACCATGATCGAAGGATTGGTCTCCCCGTTCTCTACTTGCGCCAGATAGCGCTCGGATACGTCGGCGTTGATGGCCAGGGCCTTGCGCGAGATGCCGCGCCGGGCGCGGCCTTCACGCACCCGCCTGCCGAGGGCGCGGATGAATTCGGCATCGGCGGCTTCGTCGTGGAGGGCTGCGGCGGCGTTTGCCTGATCTTTGGTCGTGGTGTCCATTGGCTTCTACCTCGCTGAGGGTTTAGCGACGGTACAAGCAATATAGTGCATGTTTTTGATGTAAGTCAACAGTTTTTCAATTCATGAAATTCTAATTTACTAAAAACAATCATATAAAACACAATAAAACAAGTAATTAAATGTCTTCAGGCATTCTGAACAATACTGCATATCGGTGTTGACAGGCTGATTGCCATTACCCATACTTCGCTTCAGTTGTGCAGTATGGTTCAGGTAAGGAACAATAGTTCCGATCTCAACAAGATCGATCTGCGGCGGCCCTCGCGGCGGATGGACACTAAAGGAGGCAGCAATGGCAGATGGTTTGTTCGACCAGTTCCAGAACTGGTATGAGAAGCGCCACGACTACGCACGCGACTGGAAAGCGCGTACGGGTGGCCAGGTTGTCGCGACGATGTGCACCTACACGGCAGAGGAATTGTTGATCGCCGCCGGCATGCTCCCGGTTCGTGTGCTGGGTGCGCATGAGCCACAGAACGTCACCGAGCCGCACATCTTCGGCATGTTCTGCCCGTTCTGCCGCGATTCACTGGCGCAGGGCCTGCTTGGCCGCTTCGATTACTGCGAGGGCGTGACCCTGACGCAATCCTGCATCCAGTACCGGCAGACCTTCAGTTCCTGGCGCAGCAACGTGCCCAGCGTGCAGTGGGACTACTACGTGCCGATGCCGAACGACGTGCAGTCGCCGCATGCACGCAAGGCCCACCATGCCGAACTGCAATCCTTCCGTACCTTCCTCCAGGCGCTGACCGGCAAGGAACTGACCGACGCGATGCTGAGGGAAGCGCTGGCCGTGGTCGACGAGAACCGCCGCCTGCTGCGCGAACTGTTCGAATATCGCAAGGCCGAAAATCCCCAGGTCACGGGCGTGGAAGCCCTGTATGCCTCGATCACGGCCCAGTTCGTGGACAAGCGCGAACACAACGAAATGCTGAAGAAAGTGCTGGCCGCACTGCCCTCGCGCAAGCTGAACCGCAAGGAAGGCGTGCGCTTCATGACCATCGGTTCGGAGAACGACGACCTTGCCTTCATGGCCATGGTCGAGTCGGTCGGTTCCACCATCGTCATCGACGACCAGTGTTCCGGCACCCGTTATTTCTGGAACCAGTCCAAGCCCGAGGACGACGTGATCAAGGCGATTGCCGACCGCTACTGCGACCGTCCGGCCTGCCCGACCAAGGATTACCCGGCCCATACCCGTTTCGACCACGTGCTGGGCCTCGCCAAGGAGTTCAACGCGCGCGCCGCGATCTTCCTGCAGCAGAAGTTCTGCGATCCGCACGAGGGCGACTATCCGGATCTCAAGGAACATCTGGAGAAGAACGGCATCCCGACGCTGTTCCTGGAATTCGACATCACCAACCCCATCGGCCCCTTCCGCATCCGTATCGAGGCATTCCTCGAAACGATGAGCGACGAAGAGCTGTTCTGAAAATACGGGAGACAACGATGAATGCACCAAACAAGTATCCGACCGAATCCCTCAAGCTGTGGGGCAAGGCCAAGCAGTTGCGCGAGCAGTATTACCAGAACTATGCGCGCGCCAAGGACAATGGCGGCCTGCGCTGGTCCGGCTCGGCCTGGGCGCTGGATGCGTTGCCGGCGGGGCTTGGCGACGACGTCTATTCGCTGACCGGCGAGCCCTATGCGGCGGCCGTCGCCCACGACAAGAAGTTCGCCAAGGAATGCATGGACGCCGCCGAGTCCGTCGGCTTCGCCCGCGACCTGTGCTCCTACATGCGCATCTACTGGGGCGGCATGCACCTCGACAAGTACCTCTACGGCGGCAAGTTCCCCAAGCCCGACTTCATTTTCCAGACGCAGATCTGCTGCTCGCACTCGAAGTGGTACCAGCACGTCGCCAAGGAAGAGAAGGTGCCGCAGTTCTACGTGGACGTCGGCGTCGGTCCCTACTAGGACATGAACGCGGCGCGCCTCGACTACGTCACCAACCAGCTGCACGACGGCATCGAGTTCCTTGAGAAGTCGACTGGACGCAAGTTCGACGACGAGAAGTTCCTCAAGGCGGTCAAGAACGAAATGCGCTCGACCAGCCGCTGGGCCGACATCTGCGCCCTGAACAAGGTCAAGCCGGCGCCGCTCGACGAGAAGACCATGTACTCGCTGTATGTTCTGGCCACGCTGTCGAAGTCCTCGCAATGGTGTGCCGACTTCTACGACGAGCTCTACGACGAGGTCAAGGATCGCGTCGCGCGCGGCATCGCCGCCGTGCCGAACGAGAAGGCA
>VEPA01000037.1 GCA_012026675.1 Betaproteobacteria bacterium
GGTGGCGGAATTGGTAGACGCACTAGTTTCAGGTACTAGCGCTGCGAGGCGTGGGGGTTCGAGTCCCTTCCTGGGCACCAAGCATGGTACGCGAAAAAGCAAATGAGCAAAGGCCGCCAGGATTTTCTAGCGGCCTTTTCTTTTTCTTTTTGCTCGATGCTTCCGTTACTGGAAGGGATGTCTCAATACAATCGTTTCCTCGCGGTCCGGTCCCGTGGAAATCATGTCCACCGGAACGTCGCACAGTTGTTCCATGCGCTTGATGTAGGCGCGCGCCTCGGCCGGCAAACCGTCCAGGGTCTTGACGCCTACGGTGCTGCCCTTCCAGCCGGGCAGCGATTCATAAATCGGTTCGCAACAGGCGAGATCATCGGCGCCTACCGGCAGGATGTCTGAAATGCCGCCGTTAATGCGATAGCCGGTGCATATCTTGAGTTCCTCGACACCGTCCAGCACATCGAGCTTTGTGATGCACAGGCCCGAGACGCCATTGATCTGGATCGCCCGCTTCAAGGCCGCCGCATCGAACCAGCCGCAGCGCCGCGCACGTCCGGTCGTGGCGCCGAATTCGTGGCCCTTGGTGGCCATGTGTTTGCCCACCGGATCCTGCTTGTCGACCGCGTCATACAACTCCGTCGGGAAGGGGCCGCCGCCGACACGAGTGGTGTAGGCCTTGGTGATGCCCAGGATGTAGTGCAGCATGCCGGGGCCGACTCCCGCGCCCGCTGCCGCCGCACCGGCAACACAGTTCGACGAGGTCACAAAGGGATAGGTGCCGTGGTCAATGTCGAGCAAAGTGCCCTGGGCGCCCTCAAACAGGAGGTTGGCCCCGGCGCGGTGAGCATCGTAGAGCGCGCGCGGCACGTCGGCGATCATTTTGGTCAGACGCGGAGCGACGGCCATCGCCCCGTCATAGATTTGCTGGAAATCGACAGGCTGCGCGCCATGAAAATTCTTCAGCACGAAGTTGTGATATTCGAGGATCTCGCCGAGCCTCTCGGCAAAGCGCTTGGGTTTGGTCAAGTCCTGCAGGCGGATGCCGCGCCGTGCCACCTTGTCTTCGTAAGCGGGACCGATGCCACGCCCGGTAGTGCCGATCTTGTTGTTGCCGCGCGCGACTTCCCGGGCAACGTCCATTGCCTGATGGTAGGGCAAAATCAGGGGGCAGGCTTCCGATATCTTGAGCCGCGCCTCGGCATCGATACCGGCCACAGCCAGTTCGTCAAGTTCTTTCATTAGTGCGTCGGGCGACAGCACGACGCCATTGCCGATGTAGCAGGTGACGCCGGCACGCAGGATTCCGGACGGGACCAGATGCAGTACGGTCTTCTTGCCGGCGATGACCAGCGTATGGCCGGCGTTGTGCCCGCCCTGAAAGCGCACCACGCCCTGCGAGTGATCCGTCAGCCAATCGACGATCTTGCCCTTGCCCTCGTCGCCCCACTGGGTGCCGACGACCACGACGTTTTTTGCCATTTCAGTCTTCCTTCAGGGATTCAATGATCCAGTTATCGCCCCTACGCACCAGAACCCGGTCGCAGCCGGCTTCGCGCCAGGTGCCATCGTGCCCCGGCAGGGCCAGCACCACGCGCTCGCCCTGCGCGCGCAGGCGCAAGGCCTCGGCGTGCAAGGCATCATCTTCGGGCCACGGGACGAGAATCGCGCCGCGCGGCGCGCCATTCGGCGACAAGCGCGCCAGAGCCCGCAAATCCATCGAAAAACCGGTGGCCGCGCGCGCGCGACCATAGGTCCGGCCGAAATCATCGTAGCGACCGCCCAGGGCCACGGCACCGGGACTGCCGGCGCAATAGGCAGCAAAAGCTACACCGCTGTGATAGTGGTAACCGCGAAGGTCCGCCAGGTCGAAGCTCAGCGGCAAGTCGGCGAGTGCGTCGGCAAGACGCTGCAGGTCGGACAGCGCGGCGGCGATCTCGGGCAAGGCCGGCAAGACCTGCGCCGCGCGCTCCAGCACCCGCCGGTCGCCGTAAAGCTCCGGCAGGACCAGCAACGCCGCGCGAACCGGATCGGCAACTCCGCTCACCAGTTCGCGCACGGTCGGCACGTCCTTGCCTTGCAGGGCGGCAAACAGTTCCTCCTCGACTTCGGGCGCCAAGCCAGCCTTCCTGGCAAGCGACCGAAAAACCGCGACGTGTCCGAGATCGAAGCGCGATACCTTGATGGCGCATTGACCCAGCGCCGCGGCCAGCAGGCGAATCACCTCTATATCGGCCTCCAGCCCGGAATGGCCGTAAAGTTCGGCACCGATCTGCAGGGGCTCGCGCGTGGCATTGAAGCCGGCTGGCAGGGTGTGCAAGGCACTGCCACAGTAGCACAGCCTCGTGACACCCTTGCGGTTCAGCAGATGAGCGTCGATGCGCGCCACCTGCGGCGTGATGTCGGCGCGCAGGCCCATGCTGCGACCGGAGAGCTGATCAACCAGCTTGAAGGTACGCAGGTCAATATCGTGGCCGCTGCCGGTGAGCAGCGATTCGACATACTCAAGGAGGGGCGGAATGACGAACTCGTAGCCGTTGCAGGCAAACTCGTCGAGCAGGTCGCGCCGCAAAGCCTCGATGCGAGCCGCATCGCGCGGCAGCACATCTTCAATTGCTTCAGGCAAAAGCCAGTGCCGGTTTGCCATGGCGGTCAGCGAAAAATCGTAATCAGGACCACGCCGACCAGCATCGAAGACAGGCCGATGAAGCGAATCTGGCCGTCGCTCAATTCTGTCACGCGACGGAAAGTTTCCCGCCAAATGCGCGGCGCAAGAAAAGGCAGAAGGCCTTCGATCACCAGCATCAGGGCGAAAGCCAGCAGCAGGATAGTAAGCATCGCAAAACGCGTACCGATCTGATTACTTGCCCTTGCCGCTGCTCTTCAAATACTTGAAGAACTCGGAATTGGGCTCCAGCACCATGAGGTCGCTCTTGTTCCTGAAACTGCCGCGATAGGCTTCGAGGCTGCGGTAGAAGGCATAGAACTCCGGAATCTCGCAGAAGGAACGACCAAAGCTGGCCGCTCCCTTGGCATCGCCCTCGCCCTTGAGCTTTTGCGCATCGCGATAGGCTTCGGCCAGAATCACTTCGCGCTGGCGGTCGGCATTGGCCTTGATTTTCTCGGCTTCGGCGGCACCTTCGGCACGTAACTCGCTGGCTACGCGCTTGCGCTCGGTTTCCATGCGTCGATAGACCGACTCGGACACTTCCGGCGGCAGGTCGACCCGCTTTAGGCGCACATCGACGATTTCGACGCCGATCGCGCGCATGTCGGTATCGGCCTTCTTCTTCACCACGACCATGATGTCGTCGCGCGCACCTGAGACCACGTCATGCACCGTGCGCCGGCCGAACTCTTCGCGCAAGCCCGCATTGACGGTTTGCGACAGTCGCGTTTTGGCCAGAGTCTCATCGCCACCGACCGAGACGTAGTACTGCTTGACGTCGTGGATGCGCCATTTGACGAAGGAGTCCACCAGTACGGGTTTCTTCTCGGCAGTCAGAAACCGTTCCGGCTCGGGGGCGTCGAGGGTCAGGATGCGCTTATCGAATATCCGCACGTTCTGGATCAGCGGCCACTTGAAGGCCAAACCCGGTTCGGAAACGACTTCCTTGATTTCGCCGAGTTGGAAGATGATCGCGAACTGCCGCTGATCGACGGTAAAAATCGTCATGGCGAACAGTGCCAGCAAGCCGAAGACGAATGATGCAACGAAAGACAGATGGCGCTGCATCAACGTTCTCCCCGTTCGCGTGAGCCGAGGTTGCCGCGCGAGCGCGCATCGCCCGGTGCCGACCGCTCCGTCTGCGGCGGAGCATCGGGCGTGGCAACCGTGACTCCGGGATTGACGCGCTGTACCGGCGCAACGTCCACTGTCGCCGGCGCGGCAGTCGCGGCACCGGCCGCCTGCATCAACTTGTCCAGCGGCAGATAGAGCAGGTTGCCCGGCCCCTTGGCGTCGAGCATCACTTTGCTGGTATTGGCGTAGACCTGTTGTACGGTTTCGAGATACATGCGGCTGCGCGTCACTTCCGGCGCCTTGCTGTACTCGGTAAGGATCTGCTTGAAGCGCGACGCATCGCCCTCGGCGGTGACGATGATGCGTTGCCTGTAGCCGGTGGCTTCCTCCATCAATCGCGATGCCGCACCGCGCGCCCGCGGAATCACGTCGTTGGCGTAGGCCTGGCCTTCGTTCTTCTGCCGCTCGCGATCCTGCCCTGCCTTGACGGCGTCATCGAAGGCGGCCTGCACCTGCTCCGGCGGCTGGGTGCTCTGCATATTGACCGAACGGACCAGAATGCCGGTCTTGTAGCGATCGAGGATTTCCTGAATCAGCTTCTGCGTATTCGCAGCTATCTGGTCGCGACCCTCGTAGAGGACGAAGTCCATCTTGTTCTTGCCGACCACTTCGCGAATCGCGGTTTCCGCCGCCTGCATGACAGCGTCATCAGGATGGCGATTGTTGAACAGGTAGGCCTGCGGATCGGATAGCAGGTATTGCACGGCGAACTGAACGTTAACGATGTTCTCGTCATCGGTCAGCATCAGCGCTTCTTTGAGAACCTTGTTCTTGTCCGAGCCGCGATAACCGACTTCGACCGTGCGTACGCCGGTGACATTGACAATTTCATGGCTCTGGATCGGCCACGGCAAACGCCAGCGCAGGCCCGGGTCGGTGGTTTCCTTGAAGCGGCCGAACTGCAAAACGACGCCGCGTTGCGAGGCATCGACAATATAGAAACTGCTTCCCAGCCAGACCACCGCCACCAGCATCAGGATGATGCCGATTCCGCCGCCGAACTGCCGCGGACTAAGCGAAGGCATGCGGCTCTGCCCATCGCCACCACCACTGTCACTACCGCCACCCTTGTTGCCGAACAGTCCTGACAAGCGGCGATTGAAATCTCGCCAGAGTTCTTCGAGATCGGGAGGGCCTTGATTGCCGCCACCGCGCTTGCCGCCACCGGGCTGATTACCCCAGCCGTGGTCGTTGAGAGACATGAGGATTCCGGCTATCACGTGTGTATGGTTTGGGAAGTAGAAAAAGGAGGAGGAACAGTAAGGGAACTCTCAGGCTGCGGCTGCGGGAAGCTCATGATGCCGACTTGCCACCTCGGCCAAGGCCTCACGCAACATGGATAGTCCTGCTCCGCTGCGGGCACTGAGTCGAACGCCAGAAATGTTACCACAGTCATCACGCTCGATTGCGGGGCTGGCCGCCGTCAGGTCGATCTTGTTCCAGACCAGGATCTGCGGCACATCGAGTGCCCCGATCTCTTTCAAGACCGCGCCTACCGCCTGAATCTGCTGGTCGCGGTCAGGACTGGCGGAATCAACCACGTGCAGCAGCATATCCGCCTGTGCTGTCTCTTCCAGCGTTGCCTGAAACGCCGCCACCAGGGCATGTGGCAAATCGCGAATGAAGCCGACCGTATCGGAAAGAACTATTGGCCCGCCGCCTTCGACGAATAGCCGCCGCGAGGTCGTGTCCAGGGTGGCGAACAATTGGTCGGCGGCATAGGCGCCAGCCCTGGTCAAGGCATTGAACAGAGTGCTCTTGCCGGCATTGGTATAGCCAACCAATGAAATTGCCAGCACCTCGCTGCGGGTGCGCGCACGCCGGCGTACAGCGCGCTGCCGCTCCAATTGATTCAGGCGATCCTTGAGCAGGGCCACGCGTTTGCCGAGCAGACGGCGGTCGGTCTCAAGCTGCTTTTCACCGGGGCCGCGCAGACCGATGCCGCCCTTCTGCCGCTCAAGGTGAGTCCAGCCGCGTACCAGTCTGGTAGCCAGATGCTGAAGCTGTGCCAGTTCAACCTGCAGCTTGCCCTCATGACTTTTGGCACGCAGGGCGAAGATGTCGAGGATCAGACTGCTGCGGTCCACCACGCGGCACTCGAGGCTCCTCTCGAGGTTGCGCTGCTGGCCGGGCGAAAGCCCGTGATTGAACAAGACGACATCCGCTTCATGCAAACGCACGGCGTCGCCAATCTCGGTGACCTTGCCCTTGCCGGCGAACAGCGCCGGATCCGGCTTCGCCCGCTTCCCCGAAACCACTGCCAGCGATCGCGCACCAGCGCTTGCCACCAGGAGATTGAATTCGGATAGACGCTCGGCAAAGTCGCCTTCACCGAAATCCAGTTGTACGAGAATTGCCTTTTCGCCGCTGGCAGGACGTTCAAACATCAGGGCGACGCCTTTGTGGTCGCCGCCCGTCGCGACCGGGGGTAATCAATCGGCTTCGGTTTCCGACGCAAAATTGACCGGGCGTGCAGGAACGACAGTGGAAATGGCGTGCTTGTACACCATCTGGGTCACCGTGTTCTTGAGCAAAACGACATACTGGTCGAAGGATTCGATCTGCCCCTGCAATTTGATGCCGTTGACCAGATAAATGGAGACCTGGACGTGCTCGCGACGCAGCGTGTTCAAAAACGGGTCTTGTAACATTTGCCCTTTATTACTCATGGTAGTGATCCTTTGGGGATTGTTGGTTTTGTGGGTGAATTACTGTAATCCATTTTGCCTCGCCGTGCCACCGGCGCCGACATTCACTTTTCGCGCCTGAGCTTTGACGGTATCGGCCGGCCTTCATTGGCGAAGGGATTCTTGCTGGTCTTGTATTGGATACGCAGCGGCGTGCCCTGCAACTTGAAGGCTTCGAGAAAGTAGCGTTCCAGAAAGCGGGTATAGGAAGCCGGTATGTGCTCCAGCGCATTGCCGTGAATCACGATGATCGGCGGATTGCTGCCGCCCTGGTGGGCGTAACGCAGCTTCGGGCGGAAGGCACCATGGCGGGGCGGCGTCTGCTTCTCCACGGCGGCAATCAGGACACGGGTCAGCTTGGGCGTCGACATCTTGGCCATGGCGGCGGCGTAGGCCTTGTCGACCGAACCCAGGATGCCCGCGATCCCTTGACCCTTGAGCGCAGAGACATAATGAACCCGGGCAAAACCGAGAAAGTTCAACTTGCGCGCAATGTCCAGCTTGATCTGCTCGCGGCGGTAGTCGTCCACCGCATCCCACTTGTTCACGGCAACTACCAGCGCCCGCCCGGCGTCGATGATGAAGCCGGCGATGTGCGCATCCTGGTCGGAAATTTCCTGGGTGGCATCGACCATCAGCACCACTACGTTGGACTCCTCGACGGCCTGCAGGGTCTTGATCACCGAAAACTTTTCGATGGTCTCGAAGACGCGACCGCGGCGGCGCAGGCCAGCCGTATCGATCAAGGTGTAGGCGCGCCCGTTGCGCTCGAACGGTACCTCGATGGCGTCGCGCGTGGTACCGGGCATATCGAAAGCGATCATCCGCTCTTCGCCGAGCAGGGTGTTCACCAGCGTGCTCTTGCCGACATTCGGCCGGCCGGCGATGGCCACCCGCGGACCGGCCCCTTCCGCATCAGCTTCACTGTCGGCCGGGAAAGGCGCCAGCGCCAGGTCGATAAGTTCCCGCACGCCTTCGCCGTGCGCGGAGGAAATCACGCAAGGATCGCCGCAACCGAGCTCGTAGAACTCCGCCGCCACGACCGCGCGATCCATACCCTCGCCCTTGTTCGCGGCCAGCAGCACGGGACGTCCGCTGCGGCGCAACAGTTCGGCAATGACTTTGTCCTGGGGCGCCAGGCCGGTGCGTACGTCAACCAGAAAAATCAGCACATCGGCCTCGGCAATGGCTGCCTCGGCCTGACGCGCCATCTCCAGCACAATGCCTTCCTTGGCCTGCGGCTCGAAACCTCCGGTATCAACCACCAGATAGGGCTTGCTGCCCAGCCGGCCATGCCCATAGTGGCGATCCCGGGTCAATCCCGGCTGGTCCGCCACCAGCGCATCGCGCGTGCGCGTGAGTCGATTGAACAGGGTCGACTTGCCGACATTCGGCCGGCCGACAATCACCAGAGTAGGTTTCATCCTAGGCCGGCACCGGCAGCTCTAGTTGTATGAGGAGTCACCGCGGGCTAACGGGCTTCCAGCGCATACAGTCCGCCATTCGCAGTCTGTACCAGCATGCCGGCGCCGAAACGTACCGGTTCTGCCCGCACCGCACTGCCGTCGGTAGTGGCGCGCGCCGCAAAAGCCCCATCCTCCTGACGCAGCAGATGCACCACCCCCTGGTAGTCCGCAACCGCCACGCGGCCATCCAGTGCCAAGGGGCGCGAAAGACTGCGCAGGGAGAGCTTGTCCTGTTTCCAGATACTGGCCCCGCTGTTGCGATCCAGCGCGTGTATCGCGCCCTTGTCATCCGTAACATAGACGTAGCGACTGTCGATATCGAGACCGGCGCTGGATGACATTTCGCGCGACCACAGCATATTTCCGGTCTTGCTGTCGAAGCAGGCGGCGCGTCCCTGAAATGCCGCGGCGCAGACAGTGGTGCCACTGATCACGGGTGAACTGGTGACATCGGCGACGCGCTCCAGTTCGGTGGAACCCTTGGGCAAGGCAACGGTCACTTCCCATACGGCAGCACCGTTGGTGTTGGCGATGGCAACCAGCTTGCCGCCGGGGAATCCGGCGAGCGTCACCTTTCCGGCCGAGACCACGCCTACGTTCGAGCGCAGGGACAGCGCAGGCATGCTGCGCTGATAGACCCAGCGCCGCTTGCCATCGATGGCGTCAAAGCCGAAGATGCGCGAATCGCCTGAACGCACGATCGCCAGTCCATCTGTCACCACCGGCGCAGCCAACACTTCCGAACTCACTCGCGCCTTCCATGTCTCGCGCCCGGTGGCCGCGTCGAAGGCCAGTACTTCGCCCTTGGGCGTGCCGACCACCACCAATTTGCCGTCGCTGCCGACACCGCCGGAGATCGGCTGACCGGCGCTGATGCGCCAGACCTGACGTCCGCCATCGAAGCGCGCCACGGTCCCCTCACGAGCGGCCGCATAGACGCTGTCGCCCGACACCGCAGGCGAAAAGGTGAACGTACCGGCACTGCCGACGCTTTCCTTCCACAGGATCTTGAATTCCGCAGTAGGCTGGATAGCCGCCAGTTCCGTCGGCTTGAGCTTGGGGTCGCTGGAACTGAAGGGATTCAGCTTTTCCACCGACGAGCAGGCCCCGAGCAACAACGAGACCGCCGCCAGCACGTGCAATGACATCGGTTTCACTTGACCGTACCCAGTGAATCGCGTTTGGTCTGGACGACTTCCTTGTAAGCCCCGCGCCGCCTGCTCTCATCGTCCTTGGCCAGAGCATCGAATTTTGTCAGCGCGAGATCATAGGCATTGCGCGCCTCGACGAATTTGCCCTGCGCGGCAAAAATGTCACCGCGCAGTTCCGCGAAACGCGGTGCAAATGCGGCGGCCGGTTCGGCGGCAAGCTGCTTCATGGCCTCATCGTAGGCCTTCTCGTCGAGCATCACGGCCGCCAGCCGCAAGCGTGCGAGGTCCCGCAGACCGGGGTCCTTGGCATTTTCCGCGGCCCAGGGCAGTTGCACACGGGCATTCTTCGACTCTCCCGCATCGATCTGCACCCGCGCCGCCAAGAGCGCGCCCATGCCCGCATAGTTCGTGACAGAGTACTTGTCGATCAGTTCGCCGGCCAGTTCGCGCGCACGCTTGGCGTCCCTCTGCCCTGCTGCATTCTGCAGGGCAGAGAATACGACGGATGCCTGCGCCGCCTGCTGGCGCTGCCACCAGTTCCAGCCCTGCCAGCCAGCCACAGCGAGCGCCACAGCGAGCAGAATACCGGTCACGATATTGCCGTACATCTTCCACCAGGTTTTCAGCTCGTCGAGCTGTTCCTGTTCTTCCAGATCATAGGTTGCCATTGTCATCTTCCATGGGGAAAAGAATATTGCCGAGATGTTCGGCCAGGTCATCAAAACTCACGCGTACCTGCGCTGCCGGCTGATCGAAGCCGGAGCGCAGAGGCTTGACGCTGACCGCATTGGCCGCCGTCTCGTCATCGCCGACTATCAACGCAATCTGCGCGCCGGAACTGTCGGCCTTTTTCATTTGCGACTTGAAGCTGCCACCGCCGCAATGCAGGTGGATCGCAAAACCCGCGCTGCGCAGGGCTTCGGCGACGCGAAAAGCAAAGCGTCCGGCGGCGTCGCCCTGATGCACAAGATAGGCATCGGGCACCGGGGGTTCGTGGCGATGACCCTGATCCTGCCATAGCGCCAGAAGCCGCTCGATTCCCATGGCGAAACCGCAGGCCGGGGCGGGCTTGCCGCCCAGTTGCGCGATCAGGCCGTCGTAGCGACCGCCAGCGCAAACCGTGCCCTGCGCACCCAGCTGATCGGTGACCCACTCGAACACGGTGAGGTTGTAGTAGTCCAGCCCGCGCACCAGGCGCGGATTGATGCGATACGGAATCGCCGCATCCTTGAGCAGTTGCTGCACTCCCTCGAAATGCCTGAGGGATTCCTCGCCGAGGTAGTCGATCAGCTTCGGCGCTGCCTCGACTAGGGGCTGCAGCATAGGATTCTTGGTATCGAGAATACGCAGGGGGTTGCTGTGCAGCCGGTGCCGGGCATCTGTATCGAGCTGGTCGTGATGACGTTCGAGATAGGCCAGCAGATCGGTCCGGTGGCGCGCGCGCTCGTCGCTCTGCCCGAGCGAGTTGATTTCGAGGCGAATGCCCTCGAGCCCGAGGTCATCCCACAGGCGCGCACACATGGCGATCTGCTCGGCATCGATGTCCGGTCCGGCGAAACCCATGGCCTCCACGCCGACCTGGTGAAACTGGCGGTAGCGGCCCTTCTGCGGCCGTTCGTGGCGAAACATCGGTCCCATGTACCACAGGCGCTTGGGACCGTCGTAGAGGAGGTTGTGCTGCAGCACGGCTCGTACGCACGAGGCCGTGCCTTCCGGGCGCAGGGTCAGGCTCTCGCCGTTGAGGGCATCCTCGAAAGAATACATTTCCTTCTCGACGATGTCGGTGACCTCGCCAATCGCCCGGGCGAACAGCGGCGTCGGCTCGACCATGGGCATGCGGATCGGTCGATAGCCGTAAGCCTGCAACCAGTCGCGCACGGACTCCTCGAACTGCTCCCAGAGTTCGGCGTCGGCCGGCAGGATGTCGTTCATGCCGCGGATGGCTTGCAGTGTCTGGCTCATGGTTTGATTATTCCGGCGCGCACGATGCTGCCGTGCCCAGCACGATCAATGGCTCGCTCTTTCCGGATACGTTCGCGCCACATAATCGTCGACGATATGACGGAACTCGGCAGATATGTTGTCGCCGCGCAGCGTGACGACGCGTTCGCCATCGACGTACACCGGCGCCACGGGTGCCTCGCCGGTGCCGGGCAGCGAAATGCCGATGCTCGCATGCTTGCTTTCACCGGGCCCGTTCACCACGCAACCCATCACGGCCAGCGTCATGTTTTCGACACCGACTCGCGCCAGGCGCCATTCCGGCATGCGTTCGCGCACATAATTCTGGATGTCCTGCGCCAGTTCCTGAAACACCGTGCTGGTGGTACGCCCGCAACCGGGACAGGCCGCGACCAGCGGCGTGAAGGCGCGCAAGCCCATGGTTTGCAGGATTTCCTGGGCAACGATAACTTCGCGCGTGCGGTCGCCATTCGGCTCGGGCGTCAGCGATACACGGATGGTGTCGCCGATTCCTTCCTGCAGCAGCACGCCAAGTGCCGCCGTCGAGGCGACGATGCCCTTGCTGCCCATGCCGGCCTCGGTCAAGCCCAGATGCAGCGGGTAGTCGCAGCGCGCCGCAAGATCGCGATAAATCGCGATGAGATCCTGTACCCCGGAGACCTTGCACGAAAGCACGATGCGGTCGCCGGCCAGCCCGAGCTGCTCGGCCTGCGCCGCCGATTCCAGCGCCGATGCCACCATCGCCTCGCGCATGATCTCGGTGGCATCCTTCGGTTCTGCGCGCCTGGCATTGTCGTCCATGATGCGGGCCAGCAAGGCCTGATCAAGGCTGCCCCAGTTCACGCCGATGCGTATTGGCTTGTCGAAGCGGCAGGCAATTTCGATCAGTTGCGCGAACTGCTCGTCGCGCTTCGCGCCCTTGCCGACATTGCCCGGATTGATGCGCAGCTTGGCCAGTGCCTCGGCGCATGCCGGATGTTCTGCCAGGAGCTTGTGGCCATTGAAATGAAAATCGCCGATCAGCGGAACATCGACGTTCATCTGCTCCAGGCGATCGCGAATCTTCGGTACGGCGGCCGCGGCCTCGCGGGTATTGACCGTGATGCGCAC
The DNA here is from genome assembly GCA_012026675.1 of Betaproteobacteria bacterium. Taxonomy (GTDB): domain Bacteria; phylum Pseudomonadota; class Gammaproteobacteria; order Burkholderiales; family Rhodocyclaceae; genus Sulfuritalea. The sequence goes on from VEPA01000037.1 coordinate 12,173, forward strand.
CAGTTCGGAACCGGCGCGCGCCAGCTGCGCCACTTGCATCGAGGTCGTGAATACATCCTCGGTATCGGTATTGGTCATCGACTGGATGACCACGGGCGATGCGGGCGCCGTGCCGCCAACGCCGACTTTTGCCACCATGACAAGACGACTTGGGCGCCGCGCCGGCGAAACTCCAGGCATCGCGCTCATTCCAGACTAAACCGGGCGACCTCTTCGCGCGTGTGCGGTTTGAGATCGATACTGCGCTCACCCATGAAGACACGGACGGCGGACGCCCTGCCGATCCAGAACTTGAAGGGCGGCTTGCCCTCGACGTTCTGCCGCGTGCCCGCCGGATATTCGCCGACGAACACAATTTTCTGCGTGGCGTCGCGGATCTCGATCCAGGAGCGGTCATCGAATTCGATGCGCAAACCTTCGTATGGGGGCGTAGCGGATGTTTCGCCCGCTGCAACCGGGGGACTCTCGGCAACCACAGCCGGCGCGGGTTGCACCACGGGAACGGCCAAAGGAGCCGGAACACTGCTTGGAGCGAGCACGGCAGAATCACCTGACAGGCCGCGCAAAAAGCCGGGCAGTCCTCCATCAATCGGCAATGTCACAAGCAAATAGCCTCCCAGCGCCAGCAGCGCGATTGCAACCCCGGCACCAATAAACCTTGGCCGCACATGCTCGACGATGGTCGGCTGCTCGGCGCCACCCATGTTGGTGGGTGGGCGCACATCCGTCTCGGCAACCGGGACCGCCGGATCAAGTTGGGTCAGCAGGGGTGCGGCATCGAGCTTCAAGAACTTGGCATAATTGCGAACCAGGCCGCGCACCGACGTCGCGCCCGGCAGGCTGGCGTAATCATCCCGCTCCAGCGCCTCGATCTGGTGCGCACTGAAACGGATCACTTGCACTACGTCGGCGATCGACTGGCCGCGTGCCTCCCGCGCCCGGCGCAGAACAGCTCCCGGCGCATTCGACTCGATCGCGACACCTGCTTCCGGCACATCGGCTGAACGAGTGTCGATGGATGCGCTGTCAAGGTTTTCAGTCACTGGTGCTTCACTCAAACTGCCCCTGTGTCAGCAAGCGATGTTCCGGAGAAGCCGGAAAACGCCGCCGCAATTGCGCGGCGTAGCGGGCCTCCGCCTCGCGGTTGCCCAGCTTGCGCTCGACACGCAAGGCCAACCACAGCACCTCGGCCGTAGGCGCCATCAATTTCTCGATATCCATGGTCCATTGCCGTGCTTCTGTGTAGCGCCCCTGCCGGTAAGCGACTGACGCCAGCCCCAACAGCGCCTGGGTATTGCCTGGCGACAAACGCAATGCCGTCAACAGGTAATCCTGGGCCGCCTTGTCGTTCTTGATTTGAAATGCACAAATGCCGGCATTGGTATAGGGCTTGGTCGGTGTGGCATACAGAGGATTCTTCGCTGCGGCCATGAAATAATCGATCGCAAGTTGCTCACGCCCGTTCTGACAGAGAAACCAGCCGTAGTTATTGCTTATTTCGGGATCCCCGGGAGCCAGCCGCAGTGCCTGTTGAAAGTTCTCTTCGGCCAAGCGCGGTTCGTTCAGCATCATGTGGGTCAGGCCGAGCAGGTTGTAGGCCGGTGCGTAGCTCGAGTCGACCGAAAGCGCAATGCGCGCCTCTTCGAGGGCCACCGCCGAACGGCCGTCGAGCAGGTAGAGCGAGCCGAGTTCGGTATGCACCTTGGCTCGTTGCTGCTGATCGCTCGCTGCCGGCTGCGCCGAAACCGGCTGCTGTGCTCCCTTCCCCGAACCGGGCGCGGTCGCCGTGCAGCCTGCCAGCATGATGATCAATCCCAGTGATGCGGCAATTTGCATGTTCATGAGCGCAATTCAACTCCAGCAGGACTGCCTGTCGATTCGGTGGCGAAACCGGCGCTGCGGACGACGCGCCGTGACTTGTCCTGCACCTTGCCGGCCAGTTGTCCGCAAGCGGCATCGATGTCGTCGCCGCGCGTCTTGCGTGTCGTGGTGACGATCCCGCCATTGATGAGGATAGCCGCGAAGCGCCTGACCCGTTCGGCCGGCGAGCGACGAAAACCGGAGGCAGGAAACGGATTGAACGGAATCAGGTTGAACTTGCACGGAACATCCCGCACCAGATGCAGCAGTGCGCGTGCGTCGGCATCACGGTCATTGACCCCGTCAAGCATGACGTACTCGAAGGTGATGAAATCGCGTGGTGCATGAACCAGGTAACGCGAACACGCGGCCATCAGTTCGGCCAGCGGATACTTGCGGTTGATTGGCACCAGTTTGTCGCGCAGGCCGTCGGTCGGCGCGTGCAGCGATACCGCGAGCGCCACCGGGCAGGCCTCGGCCAGGCGATCCATGGCCGGCACGATACCCGAGGTGGATACAGTGACTCGCCGCCGCGAGAGGCCGTAGGCATTGTCATCGAGCATCAGGTGCAGTGCTGGAACGAGGTTGTCAAAGTTGGCCAAAGGCTCGCCCATGCCCATCAGCACGACATTGCTGATGATGCGCTCGCTCGCGTCAGAATGGCTGCCCAAGGCACGATTCGCCTGCCACAACTGGCCGATGATCTCGGCCGTACTCAGGTTTCGATTGAAGCCCTGGCGGCCGGTGGAACAAAATGCGCACTCGAGCGCACAACCAGCCTGCGACGAAACACACAGCGTACCGCGATCGTCCTCGGGAATGAACACCGTCTCCACGGCATTGCGGTTGCCGACATCGAAGAGGAACTTGCGCGTTCCATCGTCGGACAACCTGTCGCTGATAGTCGGCGGTGGCGACACGGCAGCCATCGTGGCCAGTTTCTCGCGCAGCGACTTGGCAACGTCAGTCATGGCGTTGAAATCGCACTCCCCGCGTTGATGAATCCAGCGCAACACCTGGCGCGCGCGGAAGGGCTTTTCGCCCTGCTGCGCAAACCAGGCCGTCAGGCCTTCGGCATCGAAATCGAGGAGATTGACGGACATGCCGGATCAGCGCGAATAGACGTTCAGCGCGGGAAAGAAATAGGCGATTTCGACGGCGGCAGTTTCCGCCGCATCGGAACCATGCACGGCATTGGCATCGATGCTGTCGGCGAAATCGGCGCGGATGGTGCCCGCCTCGGCCTTTTTCGGATCCGTGGCGCCCATGAGGTCGCGATTCTTCGCGATGGCGCCTTCGCCTTGCAGCACCTGGACCATGACCGGACCGGAAATCATGAATTCGACGAGATCCTTGAAGAAGGGGCGCTCCCTGTGCACCGCGTAGAAGCCTTCGGCCTCCTGGCGCGAAAGGTGAATCATGCGCGCGGCAACAATCTTCAGACCGTTGGTCTCGAAGCGGGAGTAGATTTTGCCGATCACGTTCTTTGCAACTGCATCGGGTTTGATGCTCGACAGGGTGCGTTCGACAGCCATTACTTTCTCCAGATCAGGTTGAATTGCCGACTTTGACAAGATCAAAGCTAACTTGATATTTTAGCTCAGTTTCTTGACCCAAAACGGGCTGGCACGGGCGGCCGCCGACAAATGACAAAGGCCCGGCATCACCGGGCCCTTGTCGCCGACGCAAGCAGGCGCTACATCATGCCGAGATACCTCGGGAACCAGAGCGACAGGCCAGGCCAGTAGGTCACCAAAACCAGATAGCCGAGCATGGCGAGCAGCCACGGCCAGACCGCGACGGTCAGTTCGGTAATTCCCATCTTGGTGATACCCGAGGCGACATAGAGGTTGAGACCGACCGGTGGATGGCACATGCCGACTTCCATGTTCACCACCATCATGATGCCGAAATGCACCGGGTCGATGCCCAGTTTGACCGCCACCGGGAACAGGATCGGCGCGAAGATCAGCACGATCGACGAGGGCTCCATGAAGTTGCCGGCCAGCAGCAGGATGATGTTGCAGGCGAGCAGGAAGGTGATCATGCCCAGCCCGTGGCCCAGCATCCAGTCCGCCAGTGCCTGCGGGATGTTCTCGTTGGTCATGATGAAGGAGAACAGCACGGCATTAGTGATGATGTAGAGCAGCATGGCCGACATGTTGGCCGAGTTGAGCAGCACGCGCGGCACGTCCTTCATGCCGAGGTCCTTGTACACGAAGACCGCGACGAAGAAGGCATAGACCGCGCTCATGGCCGCCGCCTCGGTCGGCGTGAACATGCCGGAGTAGATGCCGCCCATCACGATCACGATGAGCAGCAGGCCCCAGGCCGACTCCTTGAAGGCCTTCAGGCGTTCGGCAAATGTCGCCTTCGGCAGTCGCGGATAGTCGAACTTTCGGGCCCGGTAGTAGGTCACCCCGCCGAGGACCATGGCCAGACCGATGCCGGGCACAACGCCGGCCATGAACAAGGCACCGACCGAGGTATTGGTCGCCACCGAGTACATCACCATGACGATCGACGGCGGAATCAGGATGCCCAGCGCACCCGACGTGGTAATGACACCCGCGCCGAACTTGTTGGGAAAACCCGCCTTGACCATGGCCGGCAGCAGGATCGAACCGATGGCCACCACTGTTGCCGGCGACGAACCGGAAATCGCGGCAAACAAGGCGCAGGCGAGCACGCCGGAGAGACCGAGACCGCCATACCAGTGACCGACAATCGACGAAGCGAAGCGGATCATGCGTTTCGCCACCCCGCCATGGGTCAGAAAGTTGCCGGCGAGAATGAAGAAGGGGATCGCCATGATCTCGAATTTCTCGATCCCGGTGAAGAGCTTCAGCGCAACGGATTCCAGCGGTACCTGGGTGAACAGGAACAGGAAACTGAGTACTGTCAGGCCAAGGGAAATCGAGATTGGCATGCCGGTCAGCATCAGGACCAGCAGAATGGAAAAGACGATGGCGGCATTCATTTCGGTTCTCCTCCCAGATCATCCTTGCGGCGGTCGGGGTCGGTCGGGACGCTGTGCGTGCGTCGGTTGTCTCCTACCATCGTGTGCTTGAGGTCGTGCATGTGCAGGTTATCGTCCAACGAGTAGGCATTGATCTCCTCCGCAACCGTCTCTTCGTCAAGTCCATCGACATGACCGTGATCGTGGTGGGGCAATTCCCCCGTCTTGAGAAAGTTGACCAAAACCTGCAGGAAACGGAAGCACATCAGGCTGGTGCCGAGCGGGATCGCCGAATACACCATCCAGGTCGGCCATTCCAGATCCGGCGTCGTCGGTCCTTCCGGAATATCGCCAACAGGCATTCCCGCCAAGCTCAGGAAAGCGTGATGCGCGCCGTTCTCCCATACAAATTGGGCGCCGAGCGTACCCACGATTCCGGTGAATAGCGCTCCGGAAAGAAGGCCAAAGACGATGAATTTGCCGCGCATCTTGTCGTCGAGTCGATTGATCAGTACATCGACCCCGACGTGAATACCGGTTCGAACGCCGTAGGCGGCGCCAAACTTGGCCATCCAGACGAACATGATGATGGGCAGTTCCTGTGCCCAGCTCAGATTGATGGTCAGCAGCCAATCCTGCAGGCCGGGAATGCTCGCACTGGCCGCGTAGCGATGAACCACGGCGACGAAGATGATCAATGTCGCAGCGGCCATGAGGAAGGTAATTAACCACTCCTCAAGATGATCGAGAAATTTCATGAATGGGGCTCCCCAGGGTTATCGGCGATTCTGCGGGACGAAGGAAGTATGTAAAACGAAACCGCCAGCGCGCAGGCGCGCCGGCGGGATGCCGCGAAAGAAATTACAGCTTGTTGGGATCGAAACCGGTCTCTTTGTAGATGGACTGCAGCAGGTCCTTGCCGACCCGGTCAGCCATCTTGACGTGGACCGGCGCCATCGCTTTCTTGAAAGCCAGCTTCTCTTCCTTGGTCGGCGCATAGACGGTCGTCTTGCCGCTTTTCTTGACCCCTTCGAGAGCAGCGTCGTTTTCGTCCTGGGCGATCTTGTTGGCGTAGGCGGTAGCTTCCTTCATGGCCGCTTCAAGCTGGCCGCGAACATCGGCTGGGAGACCATCCCAGAACTTCTTGTTGACGATGACTGCGTAACCCAGGTAGCCGTGATTTGTCAGGGTCAGATGCTTCTGGACCTCGTGCATCTTCTGGGTGTAGAAGTTGGAGATCGGGTTTTCGGTGCCATCCACGACGCCCGTCTGCAGTGCCTGATAGACTTCCGAGAAGGCCATCACCTGCGGCAGACCGCCGACCGCGCGAATTTCCTCCTCAAGCACTTTCGAGGACTGGATGCGCATCTTCTTGCCCTTGAGGTCGGCCGGGGTCTTGATCGGCGTATTGGCCGAGAAGGACTTGAAGCCGTTGTCCCAGAAGGCCAGGCCCTTGATGCCCTTGGGCTCGAGCTTGGCCAGCATGGATGCACCGATTGGCCCTTGGGTGCTCTTGTGCAGATCCGCCGTGTCGTCAAAGATATACGGGAAATCAAAAGCCTCGAATTCCTAGACGCCCAGCGGACCAAACTTGGCCAGGGAAGGCGCCAGCATCTGCACGGCGCCGAGTTGCAGCGCCTCCATCTCTTCCTTGTCCTTGTAAAGCGCGCTGTTGGCATAGACCTCGACCTTGACCTTGCCCTTGGTGAGTTCTGCAGCCTTCTTGGCAAAGAACTCCGATGCATGACCCTTCGGTGTATCGGCTGCAACCACATGACTGAACTTGATCACGATCGGGGCCTGGGCCAGCGCCACCAACGAGAACGTCGCCGCCACTAGGCCGACGATTGCTGTGCGAATCTTCATTTTTGATCCTCCTGGACTATGTTGTGTGCTCATGGCTACCACTCCTCATGCTGAGGTGGCAGGATTTTCCGCCGATACCGCGACCTCGACTATTGTGGATTTCCGCAGACACCTGTCTGAAGCCATCAAGCGCGCTAACATCTCGGCATGGGACTTCTGACACCATCAGCTTCCGCGGAACGCATCAGTCGCTGGCGCTGGATCTGGATATTGCCACGACTGGCGTTCATTCTGTTTGTGGGAGGAGTCGCCCTTCTGCTCTGGATGTCTGATCGAGCCGACAAAGAGGAAAGACGCGCGACTCTGATCAGCGACATCCTTTGGCTGGAGCAAAATCTTCGCTTTCACCTGGCGCGCAATGAGGAACTGCTTGGGCGCATTGACCTTGCCCATACCACCAGCGCAAAGGCCTTCGAATCCTTTTCCCGCACCTTGTTCGGCTTCGAAAGCGGCCTGCGGCAGTTGATCTGGCTCGATGCCGACGGACAGATCCTGCGCGCCCATCCGGCCATAACGGACCTTGGTATAGCCGACGACACCATGGAAGCTTCGCCGTCGCGGCAAAGTTTTCGTCTGGCGAAGTCCCTGGGCAAGCCGGTCTATAGTCCGGCGTATCCCTTTTTCAACAACGACTGGCAGTTCGAGGTTCACGTCCCGGTTTCGCGTGAGGGACGCGTCGTCGGTGTCGCCGTCGGCGTCTACCGGATTCGCGAGATCCTCGGTGACAGCGTGCCCTGGTGGCTGGCCGAGCGATATCGCATCAGCATCGTCGGAGACTCGGGCAAGGTACTTGGAACCCGCTCCAAGATTGAATCCGCAGTGACCGAAGAAGGCTACCAGGTCGACTTCGATCCTCCTGGATGGGGGCTAACCATTCACGCGGTGCCCTACCACGCACCGCGGCCCCTAGCCAGCGTGCTGCTCTCGGCCAGTCTTGTCATTCTGGCGATGGTCGTGTTGTGGAGCCTCTGGATCCTGCGTCGCCACGTCCTCCGTCGGCAGACGGTAGAAGAACAATTGCAGCGCGAACACGCTTTCCGCAAAGCCATGGAAGATTCGCTCGATACCGGTATGCGGGCGCGCAGCCTTGACGGGGAAATCATCTATGTCAATCCGGCGTTCTGCCGCATGGTCGGCTGGTCCGCGGCGGAGTTGATCGGCCGCCGCCCGCCGATGCCCTACTGGGCGGACGACCACCTTGATGAGACCCGCGCCATTCACGATCAAGTCCTCGCCGGTGACGGGCCGGGAGAGGGCTTCGAACTGAAGTTCAAGCGTCGCAGTGGAGAGATCATTGATGTACTGATTCATGAGGCGCCACTGATCGATGCCCAGGGCCGACACTCGGGCTGGATGGGTTCGATGGTCGATATCACAGAGCGGAAACACGCCGATGAACGCGCGCGTCAGCAACAGGACAGACTGCAATCCACCGCGCGGCTTGTCGCCATGGGTGAAATGGCGTCAAGCATCGCGCACGAACTGAACCAGCCGCTGGCAGCGATTTCCAGCTATTGCACCGGGGCGGCCAACCTCCTGCGCAACCAGACGCCGGCGGCCGAGGTGCTGCCCGCGATGGACAAGGCGGTGGAACAAGCGCACCGCGCGGGAAAAGTCATACGCCGCATTTACAGTCTCGCCCGCCCAGGCGAACACCCCTTCGAAAGAGTGCATCTTGCCGAACACGTTGATGCTGCCCTTGCACTAATGGACAGCGAGATCCGCCAGAAGGGCATCCGCATCTTGCTTGAGCTCTCGCCGCAGGCTGTAGTCGATGGTGATCCGGTTCTGCTCGAGCAGGTGCTTTTCAACCTGCTGCGCAATGCGATCGAATCCATGAGCGATACGGCGTCTGATCAGCGACAGATTGCCATTGCTCTCACTTGCGCAGATGACTACGCCAGCCTGACAGTCGCCGACCGCGGCTGCGGAATCGATGCCAGCGTCGCCATGCAACTGTTTGACCCGCTGTTCACCACGAAGCCCGAAGGTATGGGCATGGGACTGGCAATCTGCCGTTCAGTGGTGGAAAATCACCGCGGTCGCCTCTCGTTCGAGGCCAACCCGGAAGGAGGCACAATATTCCACGTTCTGCTGCCCCTGGCGCCACAGTGAGCGGTCCCGCCACGCATATCGTCGATGATGATGCTGCGGTGCGCGATGCGCTGCAATGGCTGCTGAAATCGCGCGCCGTTCAATCGCAAGCCTGGGGATCCGCGGAGGACTTCCTGTCCTTCGCCAGCCGCGGGCTCTGCGGCTGCCTGCTGCTTGATGTGCGAATGCCAGGAATGAGCGGCATTGAATTGTTTGACCGGCTTCGCGCACTGGGTTGTCGCCTGCCGGTGATTTTTCTCACCGGACACGGCGACGTGCCGATGGCTGTTCAGGCCTTGAAAGACGGCGCCTTCGATTTCATCGAGAAGCCCTACGACGACAACGCCCTGGTCGACAAGGTACTTGCAGCGTTGGAGCACGATCTGAAACGCTGTGCAAATGAAGACTCCGTGCTTCTGGTACAGCAAAAACTGGACCAACTCACGCAGCGCGAGCAGGAAGTCATGCATCTGATCCTGGCTGGCAAGCTCAACAAGGTCATCGCTGATGAACTCGGAATTGCCATGCGCACTGTCGAGGTCCATCGCTCGCACATTTTCGAGAAAATGCAGGTCCGTTCTGCCGTCGAATTGTCGCAAGTGCTGGGCCTGCTTCGAGACAAGCCTAGCCCGGAAAGCTAGTCCGGGACCCGGAAGTGAAGGCGACCGCCCTCGCACCACAGGGAATAGCGGAGAAGATCAAGGCGCGGATGCCGATCCGTGCCCGCGGTTCGCAGCTGACGCACAAACTCCCTGAGGCGTCTCTCGTCGGGCGGCTGCGCCTTGTGCCAGCCCAGCATCGCGCGCAGCAGGTTCCTGGCACGTGCGTCTGACAACTGGCGAAACAGCGCCAATTGCAATGGGAATTCAGGCCGGCTGACGCCTAGGTCCATAGTAGCTAAATCATCGAGTAATGAGTCCGCCTCGCTGAAATGCCTTGCCGCAGCCGCAAGCTGCTCACTTGCCCGGGGGAAGCGAGACGCGATAGCAGGAATGATTTCGCGCCGCAGGAAGTTTCTCGTGTAACGGAGATCAACATTACTTTCGTCCTCGATCCACGTCAGATGGTGGGCACTCGCATACTCAAGCAGAATGGCGCGTCCAAGCCCGAGCAATGGACGCAGGACGCGCCCCCGTGACTCCGGCATAGCGGCCGCTCCGCGTACTCCAGTACCACGCAACAGGTTGTGCAGAATGGTCTCCGCTTGATCGTCCGCATGGTGTGCGATGAGTACCCAGTCGGCAGGCTGGTCGGACAAGGCCTTGTGGCGCATCCTGCGCGCGGCGGCTTCCATACCTTCGCCAGACCGGGCGGGAACCTCCACCCGAAGCACGGTGATCGGAATGCCAAGGCTGGAACAGAACTTTCTGCAGGATTCGGCCCATGCGTCGGCGCAAGGGCTCAGGCCATGATGAACGTGACACGCGGAAAGGCCGAGACTCGCGTCGCCGACCAGACGATTTGTCGCGTGCAGCAATACCGTGGAATCCAGCCCGCCGGAAAAACCGACGGTGACAGTGTCACCTGGCTTTGAATGGCGCGACAGGCAGGCGGCCACCGCATGGCCGACAGCCTCAGTGGATAGCTTGTTCCTTGAATCGGCCATAACTCATCAGACGTTCGAAGCGCCGCTCGATGAGTTCGCTGGACGAAAGGCCCGCGAGTTGCTTGAGTGCTTCCTGCAGGGCTTTCTTGACACTTTGCGCCATGGCACGGTGATCACGATGAGCCCCCCCTACCGGTTCATTGACGATGCGGTCGATTAATCCCAGTGACTTGAGTCGTGGCGCCGTGATCCCCATCGTTTCCGCGGCATCCCCTGCCCGCTCCGCGCTTTTCCAGAGGATGGAGGCACAACCTTCGGGAGAAATGACGGAATAAGTCGAGTACTGAAGCATCGCGACGACATCGGCAACGGCAATCGCCAGTGCTCCGCCCGATCCTCCCTCGCCGATGATCGTAGCGATCAACGGCACCTTCAATTCGGTCATGACAGCCAGATTGCGGCCGATCGCCTCGGACTGCCCTCGTTCTTCTGCATCTATACCGGGGTACGCGCCGGGAGTATCGACAAAGGTAAATACCGGAAGGCCGAATTTTTCGGCCAGCCGCATCAGTCGCAGCGCTTTTCTATAGCCTTCGGGGCGGGGCATGCCGAAGTTGCGATGGATCTTCTCCTTCGTATCGCGGCCTTTCTGGTGCCCGATTACCATGCAGGATTGCCCGTTGAAGCGGGCCAAGCCGCCGACAATGGCGTGATCGTCGGCATAATTCCGGTCGCCGTGAAGTTCAACAAAATCGGTGAACACCAAGTCAAGGTAATCCAGCGTATATGGCCGCTGCGGATGTCGTGCGACCAGGGCGCATTGCCACGGCGTGAGCTTGGCATAAATTTCCTTCGTCAAGCTCTGGTTTTTCGCGTCCAGACGGGAGATTTCCTCGGATATGTCGACCGCCGAATCGTCTTGTACAAACCGCAATTGCTCGATCTTCGCCTCAAGTTCGGCGATCGGCTGTTCGAATTCCAGAAAGCTTGTTTTCATGCGAGCATTTTAGCAGGCCCTTGCCGCATAGAGGTGCGACCCGATGTTCGGAACATGCTGGTGATCGAACGCCCGTTTCGTTCGTGGCCGTGAAAAGCAAAAACCCTCCCCCGGCAGTCCGGGGGAGGGTCTTATGGGGAAGTCTGGCGTTGACCTACTTTCTCACACGGTGAAGTGCAATATCATCGGCGCGGTCTCGTTTCACGGTCCTGTTCGGGATGGGAAGGGGTGGTACCAAGACGCTATGGACACCAGACTAAAAGGGGGTGCTACGGGATGGGGCAAACTGCCTTGGGCCGGAGCACACGATTCGGAAGAAGTAATTATTGGATTGTGATTGCCTGTCTTTGGTTACTGCTTATAGACACAGAGCTTCGGTATTGCATTGAGCTCAATGTTATAGGGTCAAGCCGCACGGGCAATTAGTATCAGTTAGCTTAACGCATTACTGCGCTTCCACACCTGACCTATCAACGTCCTGGTCTTGGACGACCCTTCAGGGGGGGTGAACCCCCGGGAAATCTCATCTTGAGGCGAGTTTCACGCTTAGATGCTTTCAGCGTTTATCTCTTCCGGATTTAGCTACCCGGCAATGCCACTGGCGTGACAACCGGTACACCAGAGATCCGTCCACTCCGGTCCTCTCGTACTAGGAGCAGGCCCCCTCAAATTTCCAGCGCCCACGGCAGATAGGGACCAAACTGTCTCACGACGTTTTAAACCCAGCTCACGTACCACTTTAAATGGCGAACAGCCATACCCTTGGGACCGGCTAC
>VEPA01000186.1 GCA_012026675.1 Betaproteobacteria bacterium
CCTTTAATCTACACTCGATCCAAACCTCGCTCCGGTCTTCTGCAATTTTCCAGGCTCATGTCTTGACTCGCACCTGTTGGTCATCTAAAATGACCAACATACAAGGAGTCAACAACATGCAGCAATTCAACATCGCCGAAGCCAAGGCCCATCTCTCGGAATTGGTGCAGAAAGCCATGATGGGCGAGGAAATCGTCATCGCCCGCGACAACAAGCCATTGGCGATGCTAGTGCCCATCCAGCGTCCGGCGAGGAAGCGCATTCCCGGTTCGGGCAAGGGGCAAATCCTGTTCATGGCAGAAAACTTCGATGCGATCCCGGAGGGCTTCGAGGATTACACCAGATGATTGCCTTGCTCGACACGAATGCCTTCCTGCGCTGGGTGGAAGGCGACGAAAAGCTGTCGACGCGGGCCAAGTCCTGCATCGCAAATCCGGACAACGAAATTCTGGTCAGCGTCGTGGTGGCATGGGAACTGGCAATCAAGTCCGGCCAGGGCGGCATCAAGCTGGCGCAACCGGTGGGACGCTACGTGGCGAGCCATATCGAGGCCAACGGTTTCCGTCTGCTCGGCGTCGAACTGGATGACGTGGCCGCCATCGAAACCCTGCCCCTGCATCATCGCGACCCCTTCGACCGGCTGCTGGTCGCGCAGGCAAAGAACCGCAAGCTGCCCGTGGTCAGTTCCGACCGGGCGTTTTCCGACTATGGTGTCAAACGTATCTGGTAACCGACATGCAACAAACCGAAAATCTCAATATCGAAGCCTTCGTGCCGATGCCCACGCCCGAAGAAATCCACGCCCGCGTGCCCCTCTCCGAGGCTGCCGCAGAGTCGGTGCTGGCGGGACGGCGTTCGCTGGAGCGCATCCTCGACGGCTCGGATCCGCGCATCTTCGTGGTGGTCGGGCCGTGCTCGATCCACGATCCGGTTGCCGGCATCGACTACGCGCGGCGCCTGAAGCAGCTGGCCGACGAAGTGGCCGGCACCATGCTGCTGGTGATGCGGGTGTATTTCGAAAAGCCGCGCACCGCCACGGGCTGGAAGGGCTACATCAACGATCCGCGCATGGATGATTCCTTCCACATCGAGGAAGGCCTGCAGAAAGGCCGTGAATTCCTGCTCGCCGTGAACGAACTCGGGCTGCCCGCCGGCACCGAGGCGCTCGACCCGATCGCGCCGCAGTACCTGGGCGACCTGATCGCGTGGACCGCGATCGGCGCGCGCACCTCGGAATCGCAGACCCATCGTGAAATGTCATCGGGACTATCGACGCCGGTCGGCTTCAAGAACGGTACCGACGGCTCGCTCGACGCGGCGGTGAATGCCATCATTTCCGCCGCCAGCCCGCACAGCTTCCTCGGCATCAACATGCAGGGCCGCTCCTGCGTGGTGCGTACCGCCGGCAATCGCTACGGCCACCTGGTGCTGCGCGGCGGCGGCGGACGCCCGAACTACGACACGGTCAGCGTCGCGCTGGCCGAGGCCTCACTGGCCAAAGCCAAACTGCCGCACAACATCGTGGTCGATTGCTCCCATGCCAACAGCTACAAGAAACCGGAACTGCAGCCGCTGGTGATGCACGACTGCATCAACCAGATCCGTGACCAGCGCAGGGCTGGCCATCGCTCCATCGTCGGCCTCATGATCGAAAGCTTTATCGAGGCCGGCAACCAGCCGATCCCCGCCGATCTGTCGCAACTGAAGTACGGCTGCTCGGTCACCGACGCCTGCGTCGATTGGCCGACCACCGAAAAAATGATACGCGAGGCCGACGCGGCCCTGCGCGGCGCCATCCCCCAACCCCCCAATTCCTGAACCGCCTTCATGAGCCTAATTCGACCTTTCCGCGGATTGCGCCCGGCTGCCGGCCAGGCCGCCGCCGTCGCCGCACCGCCCTACGACGTGCTGTCCAGCGACGAGGCGAGAACGCGCGCAGCCGGAAAACCCTGGTCCTTCCTGCACATTTCCAAGCCGGAAATCGACCTGCCGCGCGACATCGATCCCTACGATCCGACCGTGTACGCCAAGGCGGCGGAGAACCTGGCCAAGATGCTCGACGCCGGCATCCTGGCGCGCGACGGACAGCCCTGCTACTACGCCTATCGACTGACCATGCCAAGCGAGCACGGCGATCACGTGCAGACCGGCCTGGTGGCGGCGGCAAACGTGGCCGACTACGACAGCAACCGCATCCGCAAGCACGAGTTCACGCGTCCCGACAAGGAAGACGACCGCGTGCGGCAAATCGAGGCCTTGAACGCGCAGCCCGGCCCGGTGCTGCTGGCTTATCCCGCGTCGGCCACGGCGGACGCCCTGATCGATGCCATCGCGCAGGGCACGCCCGATGCCGATGTCAAGGCCGAGGACGGCATCCGCCACCAGATCTGGGTGCTCGGCGATGCCACGCGAATTGATGCGATCACGCAGGCCTTCGACGCGATGAATGCGCTCTACATCGCCGACGGCCACCATCGCTCGGCCGCCGCCTCGCGCGTCGCCGCCGCGCGCCGCCAGCAGGGATGCGAACTGGCGGCAGACTCTTTCCTGGCGGTGATATTCCCGCATCATCAGATGAAGATTCTCGACTACAACCGCGTGGTCAAGGATTTGCGCGGCCTCGACGCAGCGACGCTGCTGCAGAAGCTGGCCGCTGACTTCAGTGTCGAGTCCAGCGCCGGGCGCGTGCATCCGTCGCGGCCCGGCGAATTCGGCATGTACCTCGCCGGAAAATGGCACAGGCTCGCCATCAAGCCAGCGCTGGTGCCGCAGGATCCGGTCGCCAGCCTCGATGTCTCGCTGCTCTCCGATCACGTGCTGGGCCCCTTGCTGGGCATTGCCGACCTGCGCCGCGACAAGCGCATAGACTTCGTCGGCGGCATCCGCGGCCTGGCGGAACTGGAACGCCGTGTCGATTCGGGCGAGATGGCAGTGGCCTTCGCGCTGCACCCGACACGCATGGATCAGCTGATGGCGGTGGCCGACAGCAACGAAGTGATGCCGCCGAAGTCGACCTGGTTCGAGCCCAAGCTGGCGGATGGCCTGGTGTCGCACGTACTGGACTGACCCAAGCGGGACGCGCTAAAAACGAAGGGCAACCCGCGGGTTGCCCTTGTCATTCCCCGAAGGGATTTTGAAGTCGGCCTGCTTACTTCTTCTTGGCGGCAGGCTTCTTCGCCGCAGCCGGCTTGGCAGCGGGCTTCTTCGCGGCGGCGGGCTTCATGGGCAGCGGCTTCTTGCCGGCGCCCGCAGCCTTCAGTCCGGCGCCTGCCGAAAACTTCGGAACCGCCTTGGCGGCGATCTTCAACGGAGCTCCTGTCTTCGGGTTCTTGCCGGTGCGCGCCGCACGATTCACGGACTTGAAGGTGCCGAATCCGATCAAGGCAACCGGATTGCCCTTGGCGATTACTGCGGTGATAACTTCGGTCATCGCATCGATGGCCTTGTTCACTGCGGCCTTGGAAAGCTCGGCACGCTCTGCTACTGCATCGATGAGTTCGCTCTTGTTCATTGAATCCCCCTTTGGTTTGGAAAGCCGCATTGTTCCACTAAATCTGCCGCAGTTGCAAGCCCTGCAAACGAATCTTGCCCGAAATTTTTCGACTCTGTCGTAACTTTGACTTCCTTGAGCAGTCACCGTCAACGGCGAAGTTCCTCAGAGGCCTTTTACCGCGTAGACGGCCGGCAGGTTGCGCCACGCCCCCTTGACGTCCATGCCGTAACCAAAGACATAGCGGTTCGGCAGATGCACGCCCACAAAATCGGCAGCCACCGGCTTGGCGCGGCCGAGATTCTTGTCGGCAAACACGGCGCTCAGCACCTCGCTGGCGCCTTGCTGGCGCAGGCGGCGGATCACCTCGGCCATGGTAACGCCCTCATCGAGTATGTCGTCTACCACCAAGACGATGCGTCCGGAGACGTCGGATCGCGGCTTGACGATCCATTCCAGCTGGCCGCCGGTGGGCACATCACCGTAGCGCGTGACATGCAGGTAATCGAAATCCAGCGGGAAGGCCAGTTGCGGCAGGAGCTGACCGGTAAATACCACGGCGCCGCCCATCACCGCCAGCACCAAGGGATTGGCGCCGGCCAGGCGCGCGCTAATTTCTGCGGCCACGCGCCGTACCGCCAGCGCCGACTCTTCGGCCGAACACAGCAGATCGGCTTCGTCGAAAATCCTTTGCGCTTCCTGCGGGCTCATTTTTTGTCCCCGGCAGAGTGCTGTGAATGGTACCCGTCAGACATGTTCTTCAGCATGGCGGCGAAGTCTTCGCCGACTTCGGGGTGGCGCAGGCCGAATGCCACGGTCGCCTCCAGGTAGCCGAGCTTGGAACCACAGTCGTAACGGATGCCCTGGTAGCGATAGGCCAGAACCTGCTCCTCGGCCAACAGCGCGGCGAGGCCGTCGGTGAGCTGGATTTCGCCGCCGGTGCCCTTGCCGATCTTCGCCAGGTGGTGAAAGATGCGCGGCGTCAGCACATAGCGACCGACCACGGCCAGCGTCGATGGCGCGTCCTCGGGCCTGGGTTTTTCCACGATGCGCAGGATCCGTTCCAGGCCATCGGTCGTCGGCTTGCTGTCGACGATGCCGTAGCTGCGGGTATCTTCCCGCGCCACCTGCTGCACGCCGATCACCGATGTGCGGTAGTAGTCATACACGCTGACCATCTGCTTCATGACCGGCGGCACGGGTGGAATGGCGTCGATCAGGTCGTCGGCCAGCAGCACCGCGAAAGGCTCGTCGCCCACCGCGGGCCTGGCACACAAAACGGCGTGGCCAAGGCCGAGCGCTTCCGGCTGGCGGATGTAGATGCAGTTGATGTTCTTCGGCAGCAAGTTTCTGACGTACTCCAGCAGTTCCAGCTTGCCGCGACGTTCGAGCTCGCCTTCCAGCTCATAGGCCTTGTCGAAATGGTCCTCGATGGCGCGCTTGGAACGGCCGGTGACGAAGATCATGTCGGTGATGCCGGCGGCCACGGCCTCCTCCACCGCGTACTGGATCAGCGGCTTGTCGACAATCGGCATCATTTCCTTGGGGCTGGCCTTGGTCGCCGGCAGGAAGCGCGTGCCGAGACCGGCGACGGGAAAGACCGCCTTGGTAACTTTCTTCATGCCAATTCCTTTTCAAGGCGGTCTTCGGTGAAGGCTAACGCCCGCGCAGCGGGGGTTAAGCCAATCGCCATTTGATTGGCGGCCGCAGCCAAAACCGCCTTGGTAACTTTTTTCATCTTCCAATCAACTCCCGGAATTGGCGTTCATCAAAAATGGTAACCCCCAAGTCCCGCGCCTTGTCGAGCTTGGAACCGGCGTCGGCGCCGGCCACGACATAATCGGTTTTCTTCGACACGGAACCGGCGACCTTGCCGCCCAGCGCTTCTATCATGTCCTTCGCTTCATCGCGCGTCAGGGTCGGCAGCGTGCCGGTCAGGACGAAGGTCTTGCCGGCGATCGGCGAACTGGCGATTGCCGCCGGCTCACCTTCGGGCCAGCTGACGCCGCCTGCACGCAGTTGTTCGATCACCTCGACATTGTGCGGCTCGGCAAAGAATCGGACGATGGACGCCGCCACCACGGGGCCGACGTCAGGCACCTGTTGCAGGCGGTCGGCATCGGCGGCGATCACCGCGTCGAGATTGCCGAAGTGGCGCGCCAGATCCTTCGCCGTCGCCTCGCCGACATTGCGGATGCCCAGGGCGAATATGAAACGCGCCAGCGTGGTGTGCTTGCTTTTCTCGATGGCGGCAAGAATGTTGGCCGCGGACTTTTCCGCCATGCGTTCGAGATTGACCATCGCCAGCAGGCCGAGCTTGTACAGATCGACCGGCGTCTTGACGATGGCATTGTCGACCAGTTGCTCGACCAGCTTGTCGCCGAGGCCTTCGATGTCCATCGCGCGGCGGCCGGCGAAATGCAGCAGCGCCTGCTTGCGCTGCGCCGGGCAGAACAGGCCACCCGTGCAGCGGGCGATGGCCTCGTCCTCGGGCTTCTCGATCGCCGAGTTGCAGACCGGGCAGGTCTTCGGCAGTTCGAAGGCGGCATGCAGCGCTTCGCCACCCGCCTTCATCGGCCGCCTGTCGAGGACGACAGCCACCACTTCGGGAATCACGTCGCCGGCACGCCGCACGATCACGGTATCGCCGATGCGCACGTCCTTGCGCCGCGCCTCGGCCTCGTTGTGCAGCGTGGCATTGGTCACCGTCACGCCGCCGACGAAAACCGGTGCCAGGCGCGCTACCGGCGTGATGGCGCCGGTGCGGCCGGCCTGCACCTCGATCGCCTCTACCGTGGTCAGCGCTTCCTCGGCCGGGTACTTGTGCGCCACCGCCCAGCGCGGCTCGCGCGTGACGAAGCCGAGCCGCTGCTGCAACGCCAGGGAATTCACCTTGTACACCACGCCGTCGATGTCGAAAGGCAGCGCATCGCGCATCTCACGCATGCGCGCATGGAAGCCGATCAGGCCTTCCGCGCCCTGCACCACCGCGCGGTGCTCGCACACCGGCAGGCCAACCGCCGCCAGCGCATCGAGTACGCCCGAGTGCGTCGCGGGGACGTCCCAGCCGGCGGTCTCGCCCAGGCCATAGGCATAGAAGGACAGCGGCCGCTCGGCGGCCATGGCCGGATCGAGCTGGCGGATGCTGCCGGCGGCGCCGTTGCGCGGATTGACCAGCGCCGGCCGCCCCAGCGCGCGCTGCTTATCGTTGTAGCGTTCGAAATCGGGGCGGCTGATGAATACTTCGCCGCGCACTTCCAGCACGCGTGGCGCGTCGCCCAGCAAGCGCAGCGGAATGCGCCGCACGGTGCGGATGTTCTGCGTCACGTCTTCGCCGGTTTCGCCATCGCCGCGCGTCGCCGCCTGCACCAGGACACCGTCCGCATAGCGGAGGTTGATGGCAAGCCCGTCAAATTTGAGTTCGGCGGCATATTCGATGGCGGCATCATCCGCGTTCAGTCCCAGTTCGCGCCGCACGCGCGCGTCGACGGCGCGCGCGCCCGACGGCTCGGTATCGGTCTCGGTGCGGATCGACAGCATCGGCACCACATGACGCACCGCCGCGAATTCCGGCAAGGGTTTGCCACCGACTCGCTGCGTCGGCGAGGCGGCGCTGATCAGTTGCGGATGCGCGGCCTCGAGCGCCTGCAACTCGCGGAAGAGCCTGTCGTACTCCGCATCGGGAACAGTCGGCGCGTCGAGCACGTAATAGGCATGGTTGTGCCGCTCGATTTCGCGGCGCAGAGCTTTCGCCCGCGCGGCCGCCTGCTCGAGGCTCATCAGGAAAAGAGTCGCAGCGCCCGCGTACTGCCGGGGGCAATGCCGGCTTCGTTCATGCGCGCCTGCAGTTCCGCCGTTTTGGCGCGAATCGCATCGATCATGGCATCGGCCAGCGGCGCACGCTGGGCATCCACCAGCACGCCACCCAGCGCGCCAGCAAGTTGCCGCGCCGCCGCCAGCATGCGGTCGAAGGCCAGCTTGCCGTCGGTCACGCGCGGCACATCGAGGCTCAGTGTCAGGCCGTGGGTTGCCAACGACTTGATCGAATCGGCTTCCAGGCGCTCGCCGCCGAGATTGGCCACGGTAAATAGTTCGCCGCCTTCGGCATCGCGGGCACGAAACACGCCGTCCGCTTCCAGCGTCAGGCCCGCCGCTTCCGCCACGCCGCGCAGCTTGGTGCCGGCGAATACCCCGCCCGAGGCTTCAACCACATGCAGCACGAACTGGATGTCCACCGTGGCGCAGAATTCGTCGAGGGCTGCGGCACGCATGACCGTTTCGTCAAGCTCAGGCAGTTCCAGCGCGGCCGCAGTCTGTTGCGCCAGTTGCTGTACGCCATGGAAGAAACGCGCCAGTTCACCATCGGTGATCGCGCCGCGACGATCCGCCAGCCGGATCGCGACCGCCCATTCGCAGTAGCATCCGGTGTCGTTGGCATCGACCGCCTGCCAGCCCGCATTCGCGTCGCCAGCCGCAGGTCGCAGCGCAAGCCAGTGCACCGGTTTGCTCAACTCCCCCACCCAGGCATCCTGCATGGCCCAAACGGTAGGCGCCGGGATCGGTTCGGCCGCCACCAGATGCAGCACGCAATCCGCCACGGGATCGGCGCACTCGACGGGGAAGGCCGGCACCGCTGCAGAAACTTCCGGCTCCGCCGCGCCAGCGAAGGCTTGACGACCGGCAAGCTCTGCCGCATCGCCGACTGCGTCGCCCGGCGCGTCGCCAAAATGCGGTTCCTGCCGCTCCCGGTCTTCCGCTCCGTAGGCAGCCGCCGCAGGGGACGTCCCCGGTTCCCGGCCTTCCGGCAGCAGCGCATCTCCCTGCCCGCCCTTGAATATCCTGTCGGCCGTCTTGCGGTGCTGGCGGTCCTGCCAGATGTTGTAGGCCCAGACCATGGCCACTCCCGCCGCTCCGGCTCCGATCAAAGCGATTTGCAGTTCGCTGATTGCCATGTTCAAGCCACCTTGTTCTTGTGCGGATTACGCCGCCTGCTGCTCGTCGGCCAGACGCAGCGCTTCTTCGATATCGACTTCCACGACGCGCGACACACCCTGCTCCTGCATGGTCACGCCGATCAGTTGCTGTGCCATTTCCATGGCGATCTTGTTGTGCGAAATGAAAACGAACTGGGTCTGCACCGACATGCGCTTGACCATCTCGCAGAAGCGCACGGTGTTCGAGTCGTCGAGCGGCGCATCGACTTCGTCGAGCATGCAGAACGGCGCCGGATTCAACTGGAACATCGCAAACACCAGGGCGATGGCAGTCAGCGCCTTTTCGCCACCGGACAGAAGATGGATCGTGGTGTTCTTCTTGCCCGGCGGCTGCGCCATGATCTGGATCCCGGCGTCGAGGATTTCGTCGCCGGTCAGGATCAGCCGCGCTTCGCCGCCACCGAACAACTGAGGGAAGAGCGTGCCGAAATGCTGGTTGACCGTGTTGTAGGTCTCCTGCAATTGCTCGCGCGTTTCCCGGTCGATGCGGCGGATGGCATCTTCCAGGGTGCCGATGGCCTCGCTGAGATCGGCCGACTGCGCATCGAGAAAACCCTTGCGCTCTGAAGCCGTGGCCAGTTCTTCCAGCGCGGCAAGGTTGACCGGGCCGAGGGCTTCGATCTCGGCGTTGATCTGGGCGATTTCGCCCTGCAGGACGCTGTCCTTGAGCCGCTCGGCACCGCCGGCGTTGAGTTCGTCGAGGAAGGGCGCTTCATCGTCTTCGCTGACGATATGCACTTCGGCGAGGCGCTCGCGGAACTGTTCCTCGTTCATCTGCGCGGCCTGCGCCTTGAGCCGCAGGTCGTTGATCTTGTCGCGCAGGGGCACCACGCCCTGCTCCAATTTCATGCGCTGCTCGTCGAGGCTGCGCAGCTCCGCAGCCGCCGTTTCGAGCACGTTGCGCCGTTCCGCCAGCGCCGACTCTTTGCCGCGCTTGCCATCCAGCGCAGCATGCAATTGTTCCTGCAGCACCGTATCGCTGATGCCGGCCAGTTCGGTGCGGGCGACGCCGGTTTCAGCGTCGATACGCTGCAACTGGCTGGCTGCCGTGGTGCCGGCGCGCGCATTGTCTTCCAGTTTGGAGAGGCACTCGCGTTCGGAGAAACCGGCTTCCTGTGCTTCACGCCCGAGCTGGACTTCCAGTGCCCGCGCCTCGCGCAGTGCCGCGTCCTTCTGCCGGTGCAATTCCAGCGCCTGCTCAAGGCGCCCGCGCACCTCGCCGAGGCGCTCCCGGTGGCGTTCGCCTTCCGCCTCCGCACGCTGCCGACGAGCCAGCTCGGCCTCATCCTGGTGCTGCAATTCGGCCAGGTCGCGGGTGATCTGCGCCGAGCGTTCGTCGAAACGCGCCTGCGCCTGGGCAAGCTTCAACGCCGCCACCTGCGCCGCATGGAAGGCCTGCTGCGCCTCCTGCATCGAACGTCGTGCCGCGCCGAGCTGGCCCTGGGCTTCGGCCAGGGATTGCTCGGCCGTGCGCTGCACTTCGCGCGCCGCATCCTCGGCGGCGGCACGCACCGTCAGCATGCCGGCCAGATCGTCGATCTCGCGCTGACGTTCGATCACGCCGTGCGTCTTCGCATCCGGTACATACAGCGTGAGGCCGGCAGGCGTCAGCAGATGTCCGGCGCGCGACACGCGCTGGCCGGCGGCCAGCGGCAATTCGGTGCCCAGGTCGTCGGCGACGGAGCCGCCGGCCAGCCATTCGTCCAGTACGCCGGCCCAGCGTGCATCGTCGCAACGCACCTTGCTGCGCAGGCTGTCGCCGGCGGCCGCAGATGCCGCCGTTTGCCCTGGCAGCGCCAGCGTCAGAATCGCTGGAGGGGGTGCGGCAAGTGCCGCGCGCATGGTGTCGGCGTCCACCGCCAAGGCCGAGAAGCGTTCGCGCAGTACGGCTTCGCCCGCGGTTTCCCAGCCCGCCTCGACCTGAATCGCCTGCCACAGCGGTTTCGCATCGCCCAGATGACGCGCCTTGAGCCATTCGCCGATCTCGCCGCTTTGCGCGACCCTGGCCTGCAACTGGGCCAGCGCGTCGTGCCGGGCGCGAGTTTCGGTCAGGCTGCGGTGCGCTGCCTGCAGCGCTTCGCGGGCAGTGCGCAGCTGTGCTTCGGCGGCAGGCACGGCGGCCTGCAGCGTCGCGAGTCGCTCCTGTGCCACCGCCAGCGCGGCCTCTGCCGCTTTTTCGCTCTCTTGCGATGCGACCAGCAGGGACGGATCGGGGGCGCCCAGGGACTGGCGATCCTGCTCCAGCCGGCTGCGACGCTGCGCCAGACTCTCCAGCGCACGCTGCGCATGCCCCTTGTCGGCCTCGGCCAGGCGCAGGGCCTGCTCGGCATCGCTCAGGCTGCGGCGCGCCTCGGTGACATCGGTGCCAGCCGCCTGCAGGGCATCCTCGGCAGCGGGCAAACGCGCAGCGGCTTCCTGGTGGCGGGCGCTGGCAGTCGCGGATCGGCTGCGGGAATTCTCCAGCAGCAGCTTCCAGCGCGCTTCATCCTCGGCCAGCTGGCCTTGCTGGCCGTGCCAGTGGGTCTCCTCGGCTCCCAGCTGAGCCAGGCGGGCTTCCAGTCGCGTGCGCGAATCGCGCAGATGACCAAGTTCGGATTCAAGGCGGCTGACTTCCGTGTTGGCCGCGAACATCTCGGCCTGCGCCGCATGCAGGGCATCCGACGCCGAATAATGGCTTTCGCGGGCATGCTCGACGCGCGCCTCGATCTCCCGCAGTTGCGCCGTCTCCGCCTCAACACGATTGACGGCCTCGTCGACATGGCGCGCCAGGCGCTGACTGTCAGCCCTGGCGTCGTTGCGCTTCTTCAGCCAGAGCAGCGTCTGCTTGCGTGACACGCGCTGGTGCAGGTCACGGTACTGCTGCGCCACGGCGGCCTGCGTTTGCAGGTGGCTGACCTGGGTTTCCAGCTCGTTGCGGATGTCATCGACGCGGGCGATGTTCTCGCGCGCATCTTCCAGCCGGTGTTCGGTTTCCTTGCGCCGTTCCTTGTACTTGGTGACGCCGGCGGCTTCCTCGAGAAAAAAACGCAGTTCGTCCGGTTTGGCCTCGACGATGCGCGAGATCATGCCCTGGCCGATGATGGCGTAGGCGCGCGGCCCCAGGCCGGTGCCGAGGAAGAGGTCGATCACGTCGCGGCGGCGCACGTGAAGGTTGTTGATGTAGTAGCTCGAGTTGCCCTCGCGGTCGAGCACACGCTTGACCGTGATTTCGGCGTACTGGCTCCACTGCCCGGCGGCGCGGCCCTGAGCGTTGTCAAAGAACAGCTCGACGCTGGCACGGCTGACTTCCTTGCGGTTGCCGGCCCCCTTGAAAATCACGTCCTGGATCGATTCGCCGCGCAGCTCGGAGGCCTTGGATTCGCCCAACACCCAGCGCACGGCGTCGATGATGTTGGATTTGCCGCAGCCGTTGGGGCCGACCACGCCCGCCAACTGGCCGGGAAAAAGTACCGTGGTGGGCTCGACAAAGGACTTGAAGCCCGAAAGTTTCAGCTTGTTTAAACGCACGAGGAACGAACCGGAAAGGAGATCACACAAACACGACTCTGAATCCGCGCCATTATAATCCGTCCCGCCCCTCTTACCCGTCATGACACCGCATGCCTAGCCCGCAAAAACAGCCACGCGCCAAGCCGCTGGAGACCTTCGCCAACCCGGCACCGCACAGGGATTACCGGATCCACATGGAAATCCCGGAATTTTCCTGCCTCTGTCCCAAGACCGGGCAGCCGGATTTTGCCGTGCTGACGCTGGATTACATCCCCGACAAGCTCTGCGTCGAACTGAAGAGCCTCAAGCTATATATCTGGAGCTTCCGCGACGAAGGACATTTCCACGAGGACGTCGCCAATCGCATCCTCGACGATCTGGCCCGGGCCACCAGGCCGCGCTTCATGCGGCTTACCGCGCGTTTTTACGTGCGCGGCGGGATTTTCACCAACGTAGTCGCGGAACATTGCAAGAAAGGCTGGCAGCCGGCGGCTACCATCGAACTGGCGGAATTCCCGGCGCAGTCGAATACACGTGGCTGAAGCGGGAGGGCCTCGATCCCATGCGCATGAGGCCTGACAGGAATTGAAGTATATTGGGCCATGAAAAACTCACGGTGGCCGACATTGTGACCAGCGGAACTCCACCCCCGGCAATGGAGAACATTTTGCCCCACGATTCACCCGCAGACGAGGCAGCGGCATGAATGCAGCGACACCGGCGAATTTCCGTCTGCAACGCTATTTTTCGATTGCCAGCGGAATCCTGATGCTCGGCGTCGTGCTGCCCCTCGCCTATGCCTACTATTACAGCGAGATGAACGAGCATACGATGCTGGCCGGCGTACGCAATGAAGTCCTCGCCAGGATCTATGCCAATACCCTGTGGCCCAGGTACGGCGAGTTCCTTCTGCGTACCGACATCGACGCCGAGACCCGCAAGACGCACGAAATCAACAAAGCCCTGGATTTGCGCATCCGCGAGATGTCGCGTGACGCCTCCGTCACCAAAATCAAGGTATATAACCTGAACGGCATTGCCGTGTATTCGTCCGTGCTGCGGGAAATTGGTGAAAACAAGAGCAAGAACAGCGGGTTTATCGCTGCCAGTCAGGGCCGCCTGGTCAATGAACTCGCACACCGCGGAACCATGAGCGCCACCGAGGGCGAGATACAGAATGTTGACGTGGTCTCCACCTACATCCCCATCAAACTTCATGAGCAAGGCAACGTGGTAGCGGTTTTCGAGCTGTATTCGAACGTAACCGCCAACGTCCATCGCATCGAAATCGTCACCTATCAGCTGCTGTTCGGACTGGTTGTCGTATTTCTCGTTTTGTACCTGAGCCTGCTGAGGATTGTCGCCCATGCCGACAGGATTATCCAGCGCCAATACCTGGCGCTGAAGGACAACGAGTCCCGCCTGCAGAGCAAGACGCAGCAGCTCGAACAGGAAATTCAGGAGCGCCTGCACGTAGAGCGGGCGCTGCGCCAAAGCGAAGAATTGGCGGCGGCAGGCAGTCAGGCGAAAACGGATTTTCTATCGGGCATGAGCCATGAACTGAGGACGCCGATGAATGCCATTCTCGGTTTTACCCAGTTGCTGGATACCGAGCCGGATGCGCCCTTGAATGAAAGTCAGCGGCGCTTCGTCAAGCAGATCATGAAAGCCGGCGCGCATCTGCTTGCGCTGATAGACCAGGCCCTCGATCTGTCGCGCATCGAAGCAGGGAAACTTGCGCTGTCGCTGGAACGCGTCGGGCTCAAGTCCCTGATCGACGAAACCTTGCCCATGGTGCATCACCTCGCCGCACAGCGGCAAATCGCGCCGATAACGGTCAGCGTGGCCGACGCTGAAGTGATTGCAGATTACGGACGCCTCAAGCAGGTACTGCTCAACCTGTTGTCCAACGCCGTCAAATACAATCGGGTTGGCGGCAGCATTTCGGTGACGGCCACTCCGGACGGTGAAATGATGCGCATTGCCGTTACCGACACGGGACAAGGTATTCCGCAGCAACGTCTGGAGGAACTGTTCCAGCCTTTCAATCGGCTGGGCGTCGAGTCGGCCAGCGTCGAAGGCACTGGCATCGGTCTCGCCTTGAGCAAGCGTCTGGTCGAGGCAATGGGCGGCGCGATCGGGGTGGAAACCACCGAAGGCATCGGCAGCAGTTTCTGGATCACGCTGCCCGTTGCACCCCCCGAGTCGTCGGAAGCCACGGACCACCCCGCGGCGCTCGCAATTTCGGCAAGCTCGCAAGCCATTGAGGAAGACCCTGGCACCGGCATCCATGGGCGGGACAGAAAAATTCTCTATGTCGAAGACAATCCCGCCAACGTGACGCTGATGGAGGAATTGATCAGGCGCTTCAATAACCTGCGCCTGGTTACCGCGCATACTGCTGAAATCGGCCTGGCTCTCGCCGAGCAGGAGCGGCCCGATTTGATCATCATGGACATCAACCTTCCGGGGATCGATGGTTTCGAAGCTCTGGCGAAGCTGCAAGCCAATCCGAAGACCGCAAGCATCCCGGTGATGGCGCTGACCGCCAACGCCATGCCGTCGGCCATCGAACGCGGTCTCGCGGCTGGTTTCCACAGCTATCACACCAAGCCGATCCAGATCGATGCGCTCACCCGATCGATCAGCCAGGCCCTCGAGGAAACAGACCATGGAGGCATTTGAAGAGCGACTCGCGGCTGCGCCGATATTGATCGTCGATGACATCGATGCGAACATCCTGTTGCTGGAAAACATTCTGCGCCAACGCGGTTACAGGAATGTACTGGCCTGCAATGACCCGTTCCGCGTGGCCGCGCTGCACCGGGAGCATCAGTTCGCGGTCATTCTGCTCGACATGCAGATGCCCGGCCTCGACGGCCTCGGCGTCATGAAAGAATTGCGCGCCGCTGCTCCCGAGCGTCATTTGCCGGTATTGATCATTACCGCGCAGACCGACAGCGAACTGCGTCTCAAGGCACTTTCTCTCGGTGCCCGGGATTACGTCACGAAACCTTTCGTCGTTGCCGAATTGTCGCAACGACTACGCAACCTGCTGGAAGTCGAACTTGCCTATCGCGATCGCCTTGCACAAGCGGCGATCCTGGAAGCCAAAGTCCGCGAGCGGACACGCGAACTGGAAGAATCGCAGAAGGAAATACTGCATCGACTGGCGCTGGCCGGCGAATATCGGGACAACGAGACGGGCAACCACGTCCAGCGCGTCAGTCGCAGTTCGAAAGCACTCGCCCTGGCGATTGGCATGAACGCAGACGCGGCGGAAATGATTTTCCACGCCAGCCCGATGCATGATGTCGGGAAAATAGGGATTCCGGACGACATCCTGTTGCGGCCTGGACGCCTCGAAGGCAATGATCTGCAGATCATGCGCAGCCACGTCGAGATCGGGGGCAAGATTCTTGACGAGCACAACGCCCCGGTCATGAAAATGGCCCATGCAATCGCCATCGCACATCACGAACGATGGGACGGAAAGGGCTACCCACGAGGCCTCGCCGGTCCCGATATTCCGCTTGAAGCGCGGATTGTGGCCATCTGCGACGTATTCGACGCACTGACCTCCGTCCGACCCTACAAGAAGGCCTGGCCGATCGACGATGCGGTGAACTACGTGCGCGAACAATCCGGCATGCACTTTGACCCGGAATTGGCGAAGGCTTTCCTCGACATCCTTCCGGAAGTCATGAGCATTCGCGCGCGCTTCAGCGATTAGCGCAATATTCCGCCCGGCCGCTGAAAAGCCCCGGTTGGACTGCTGACCTCCTGCGGCAGCCGAAGCCCAATAGTCGGCGCTGGCGACACGGCGCCGTACGGCAATGCGCATCGACGTCTGTACGCGCTCACGGCAAAGCGGCCGCGCTCAGGTGATGGCGGAAATCGACTGGCGCAGGTACAACTCCGTGAATTCGTCGGCCGGAACCGGCTTGCCGGCCAGATAACCCTGCCCGTAGCGGCAACCGCTGCGGATGAGGAAGTTGCGCTGCACCTCGGTCTCGATGCCTTCGGCGACGACATCCAGGCCGAGCGCCCTGCTCATCGAAATCATCGCCTCGATCAAGGCGATGTCCTCGGCATCGTCGGGAATGCCGCTGACGAATGACTGGTCTATCTTCAGCGTATCGATCGGAAAATGCTTGAGATAGCTTAGCGAGGAAAATCCGGTACCGAAGTCGTCGATGGCCACCTGGACGCCGAGCCTTTTCATTTCGATCAGTTGCTGCCTGGCGTCGCCCTTGTCGCCGATAAAGACGCTTTCGGTAATTTCGATCACCAACTGACTTGGATCCGCGCCCTCTGCCTCCACGACATCGCGCAACAGGGCCGCGCAGTCCCCGCGCTGAAACTGCGGGGCCGAGAGATTGATACCGACGCGAAAGCCGGGCGGCGCCAAATTCTTCCATTGCGCCGCCTGGCGCGCCGCTGTCTGCAACACCCAGGCGCCGACAGCTACGATCAATCCGGTTTCTTCGGCCACAGGAATGAACGCTATCGGCGCGACCAGTCCGCGTTCCGGATCGCGCCAGCGGATCAGTGCCTCGGCCTTGACCAGTGCACCGGTCGCAAGCTCGATGACAGGCTGGTAGTAAAGAAGGAATTCGCCTTCACGCAGCGCCTGCCGCAATCCATTTTCGAGGTGCAGGCGCTCCAGGGCGTGCTGTTGCATATCCGATGTGAAGAAGCGAAAGGTGTTCTTTCCCTCCGACTTGGCGCGGTACATCGCCGTGTCGGCATTGGCCATGAGTACCTCGGGAGTCACCCCGTCGTCCGGAAACAGCGTCAAACCTACGCTGCCGGAAACGAACAGGTCCCTGCCTTCGATGGCAAACGGCTCGCTGACATGACCATTGATTTTCGCCGCCAGCGCCTGCAGGTCATTCTGGCCCTGGATTTCCGGCAGCACCATCATGAATTCGTCACCGCCGACGCGGGCGACCGTATCGGACTCGCGCACGCAGTGGACGAGGCGGCGCGCCGTCTCGATCAGCAGCAGGTCGCCGACGCGATGGCCGAGCGTGTCGTTGATGTGCTTGAAACCATCCAGATCGAGCATCATGATTCCGACCTGCCCGCTCTGACGCTGGGCGCGGGCGATGGCCTGCGCCATGCGGTCGGCGAGCAGGCGGCGATTGGGCAGGCCGGTGAGAGAATCGTGATCGGCCTGATGCCTGATTTCTTCCTCGTGGCGCTTTTGCATCGTCACGTCGCTGAACATCGCCAGATGGTGCTTGACGTGACCCCACTCGTCGCGGACGATCGACACCGAAAGCCGCTGCGCAAACGGTTCACCCGACTTGCGCCGGTTCCACACCTCGCCCTCCCAATGATCGTCCCGCTGCAGTCCCTGCCACATTGACCGGTAATAATCAGCCGCCTGCAGGCCGGCATTGAGAAACTTGGGATCCTTGCCCATGACCTCGTCGGCGGCATATCCGGTAATTGCTTCGAAAGCCGGATTGACCGAAATGATGCGGTTCTGCGCGTCGGTCAGCATGATGCCTTCGCTCGCCGTCTCGAATACCTGGCCCGCGAGCGCCAGTCGCTGCTCCAGCCGTTTGCGCTCCGAAATGTCGAACAGCATGCCGCGGACCATGGTCCTGGGAACGGGATCGCCGGCGGTGATTCCGCTAGACAAATGGTGCACCCAGACAAAGTGGCCATCCTTGTGGCGCAAGCGATAGTCGAGCGCGCAGGGCGTCCCTTCCTCGATCGCATGGAATCGCGCCTCACGGACCCGTGGCAGATCATCCGGGTGAGCGTGCGCCTGAAGAAAGTTCGGCCGATGCCATTCCTCGAGTTCATAGCCGAGCAGTTCAACCGCCTGCGGCGAAACGTAGACGAAGGATTCCGTGGCCGTCGAAAACTCCCAGGTCACCACCTGGACACCTTCGACCAGGAAGCGGTAGCGCTCCTCGCTCAGGCGCAGTACTGCTGCCGCCTGCTCCTGGACGCGTTCGTGCGCGGCGACGCTGCCCATCATGTCCAGCAGGGAACGCGAGAGTTCACCGAGTTCGTCGCCGCGTTGGGGTTCGGCACGGTTCAGCGCCGCGACGACCGGCGGCGATACCTCTCGCACCCCGGAAAATTCACGCTGGGCCGCGCCCAGGGCGAGAACGCGGCCGACCAGCGTGGTGGCCCAGCCACCGAAGACTATCCAGGAGACAGCGGCAAAGACCAGCGCGCCCAGAACCAGAGGCTGAAACAGTTCCTTCAGCGCAAAGGGTTCATCCGGGTCGACCTTCAGTGCGATACGGGGATTTTCCGGGCTTGTCTTGTTCCATCCCACCTGCCTGATTCGATGGTTGTTAGCGAAAGCAAGTTCGGCGTTCCCGGCCTTCAAGCCTTCCTCACCTTGAGAACTGGCAACCGGACGGCCCTGCCACAAGACCACCAGTTCCGTCTCGGGGTAGGCCAGAGTGCCCAGCAACGCAGGATCGATGGGGCGAAATGTCAGCAATACACCGTTCTGCCCTGCTCCCAGCCAGATCTGCTGGCGAAACACCCGGTAGAGCCGATTGTCGGCCTCGTCGTAAGCCCAGCCGGCATCGCCGCTTTCGAATTCGACCGGCGGAATGCGGCTTTGCCCGTAGGCGAACCATGCGAGGCGATTGTCGTCGCGGTCGAGAATCACGAACAGGGAATAATCCGGCACGCCGCCCTGGGCTGTGATGAAGCCGGCGAGCCGGCTCTGGCGCCCGGCCGGGTCCTCCAGCACACGCGAGTACTCGAGGCGTGCCTTAAGGTTGTAGGCGCCTCGTTCCCACTCGATTTCCCGCAGTGCCAACGTCCCGTCGAAGTGCGTCACCGCCTGGCGCAAATGGTGTTCGAGAGAACGCTTGTTGGACTGGCCGTGGAACCAGAGCGCCAGCACGATCGTGGTGAATAACGTCACCAGCAGGGCCAGCGCGATGCGCGCGGCGACCTGTATGGTCAGCGAACGGCGCAGCGGTTCCGCCATGGACTTCCTACCTGTCCGCCGCCGCGGGCGGTCCCCGGAAGGCCGCAGGGCGAACGAAACACGCGCGTCGCGGTGACGGGTTTGTATTCATCTCACGGCTTGCGCCCGGCCCAGCGATCGACAATCATCGATTCGACCTTGAGCGCTTGCGCGGCACTGTTGTCGGCCTGCGATTTATGGAAAAAAATCTCGGTTTCCTGCAACTGCCGCGTGGAAAACTTTGCGTCGCGGCTGTACTGGCGCGGATATTTGCGCATGGTCGCCAGCATGAATTTACGTTCCGCCGGGTCTTCGATGCCGGCCATGTCGACGACTTCCTCGGGTGTGTGGCTGGCGATCCATTCCAGTGTCCGGCGGATGACCCTGACCATGGTCTCGGCCTTTTTCGGATCCTGCTCGATCCTGTCCTCGCGCCCGAACAGTGCACCACGCAAAAAGGCGGCACCGGGGATCGCACTGGCGGTTTGCGGGTCGCCCAGATGCACCAGCGGGAAAGCGATCTTGTCCGCGACGGCGCGCGAAGCTTGCGGCTCGTCGCCCATGACGGCATCGGCCGTGCCGTCGGCGAGCATGGCCGCCTCGGAAGACCAGCGCTTGCCGACAGGGACGAAGCGAACGCTGTCCGGGGTGACTCCCGCATTCCGCAGCAGCAATTCGATGACTATGTGGGAATTGGTCTTGCTCGTAATTGAAAAACTGTGCACGCCTATCACGCGCCCCTTGAGGTCAGCCACCGAATTGACCTTGCCCTGCAGGCCACTGCGCACCAGCAGTACATAGAGCGGCAGATCGTTGATTGCCGCCAAGGCGACAATGCGCGAATCCTTGAGCCTTACCGACATCGCGGCGGACAGTCCGATTGCGGCGAAATCGGTGTTGTTCGACAGCATTTCCTGGGCTGCGACGCCACCGCCGGAAACATACTGCAGCTTGACCTGGACTCCCTCGGCCCGATCGGCGCCAATTTTCGAGATCAGGGCGAGCGGCAGAAAATTGGCCGCGCCAGGCCCTGGAACGCTCAGCGTAATGGCCGGCAGGGCCTCGGACGTCGCGACAAACGGCCAGAAGCAGGCCATGGCCACGACCAGCGCCTTGATCATAGTTTTCGATGTCACACCGTTTCCCTGCATGGTGATGCTCGCAACAAGGGTATGAAGCTTGAATTTTAAAGCAAAATCCCCTGCTATGGTCAGGGGCGGAAAAACTCAAACCGGGATGAAGGGCATGCTTCGGGTCGGACGGTCGCCTTCCGGCCGCGGCACCCGGGCATTGACCCAGGTCTTGCCGAAATTGCTCTCGGTTACTGGGAAGCCGAAACGGAAACCCTGCAGGATGTCGCAATCCTGCGCCGCAAGGAAGGACCACTGCTCGTCTGTCTCGACGCCTTCGGCGATGATCTGCAGGCCCAGCGCCTGTGCCATGCGCACCGCGGCAACAACCAGGGCGCGGTCATTCGGGTCTTCGGAAACATCATGGATGAAGCTGCGGTCGATCTTCACCGTGTGGAAGGGAAATTCGCGCAGGTAGCTGAGCGAGGAATAGCCGGTGCCGAAGTCGTCCATCGACAGGCGTACGCCGAGCGCGTGCAGTTCTTCGAGGATCAGCTTGACTTCGCCCTGATTGCGCAGCAGCAGACCTTCGGTAATCTCGATCTCGAGTTGATGCGGCGGCACCCGGAATTCATCGAGGCAGTCCTTGACCATGGCGACAAAGCCGCTGCTGCGGAACTGCCGGGGCGAGACATTCACCGCCATGACGAAGCCGATTTGATCCAGACGCCAGCGCGCCAGCGTGGCGCAGGCTTCGCGCAGCACCCAGCGTCCCAGGTCGACGATCAGGCCGTTTTGCTCCGCCACGGGGATGAACGTGGAAGGTTCCACGGCGCCCAGTTCCGGACTGGTCCAGCGCAGCAGCGCTTCGGCGCCGACGATGGCCCCGCTGTCGGCACGCACCAGCGGATGGTAAACCACGTGCAACTCCTGGCGCTCGAGCGCGCCGCGCAGGCAACGCCCGACTTCCAGTCGCTGCAGCGACAGGTCGTGGATCGAGCGGTTGTAGAAGCGGTACATGTTGCGCCCGGAATCCTTGGCCTCATACATCGCCAGATCGGCATTGCGCAGCAGCACCATCGGCTCGGTGCCGTCGTCCGGGTAGAGCGCAACGCCGATGCTCGGCGAGGTGACGAGTTCGCGCTCACCGACGACGAAGGGCGCCGAGAATGCCGCAATGATCTTCTCCGCAATGGCCGCAGCCTCGTCGCCGTGATCGAGGCTGCCTGCGACGACGAGGAATTCGTCGCCGCCCAGCCGCGCCACGACGTCATCGCTCCGCACCGATTCGACAAGGCGCTGTGCCACCTGCCGCAGCAGGCTGTCGCCGACGGCATGTCCCAGCGTGTCGTTAACTTCCTTGAAATGATCCAGATCGATGAACATGGTCGCGACTTTGCCGCCGTCGCGCCGTGAACGGCTCACTGCCTGCAGCAGCCGATCATTGGCCAGGACGCGGTTGGGCAGGCTGGTCAGAATGTCGTAGTGTGCCTGGTAAGTGATTTTCTCCATCTGCTGGCGCTGTTCGGTAATATCCTCGCGCGACAACAACAGGTGGGTCGCCTGGCCCCGTTCGTCAAGCACGGCAACGAGCCTGAGCCGTTCCCAGTAAGCATCGCTGCCGCGCCGGCTGGGCTGCTCGACCTCCCAGACGGCGCCACCGGTCGCCACCTGCAAGGCATTGTCGGCGTCGAGCGGATCGGCGGTATGCAGCACGTCGATCAGCGGGCGCCCGATCAAGCCCTCTACCGGCAGGCCGGTGATCCGCGCATAGGCTGAATTGGCAAACTCCACCGTACCGCCGATGCGGGCCACCACAATGCCGACGGGATTCTGCTCGACGATCTGGGCAAAGCGGACCAGGCGCCGGTTCATTCGCCTGAGGTCGGTGGTGCGCTCCTCGACACGCTGCTCGAGGGCGGCTTGCGCGCCGCGCAGGGCCGCTTCACGGCTCAATACCTGCTGGCGCATGATTTCGAATACCTGTGCCAGATCACCGATTTCGTCGTAACGGGCGACCGCGATCTGCCCGCTTTCCTCGCCGGCCGCCAGTTTCTGCGCATGTTCGCGCAAGGCGCCGATGCGGCTCACCACGGTCTGCCCGCTAAAGGCCAGGCCGGCGAATATCAACATGCCACCGAACGCCACCAACCAGAGGAAATGCGGGCGCTGCCGGGCCTGTTCCTCGATGGCTGTCTGGTAGGCCTCGGCGGCATCGACTTCGGTTCGTGCGGCGACCTCGGTCAGCACTGCCTGGATCGCCATGAAAGGGATGTAGGATCCCGCCGCCGTAATGCCCCGCACCCCCGCGAGGTTCATTTCGGCCGCCATCCGGGTCTGCTCGCTCAGGCGCGCCCGGTAGTCGCGCCAGTGGCCTTCAAGGCGCACGGCTTCAGCGGGCGCCACCTTTCTCAGTACCTCGGAAAACTTGTTGATCTCGATATCCATGGCCGCGATATCGCTGCGCAGTCGTGTCACTTCGGACTGCAGCGCAAACACGTCCTCCGTGTGCCCCAGCTCGAGTTCCTGGATGCGCAGGGCACCGAAGCGCGACTGCAGGGTCTGCAGGCGGGCCAGCGGACGGACATGCTGGTCCAGTGTGGTGACGAGGCGCTCCGCGGATTTTTCCAGCATCATGTTGCCGGCGATCAGCAGTATCGTCACCAATCCACCCACGGCGGCAAAGCCGGTGAGCAGTTGTGCGAGAAGACCGAAGCGCGGTGACTTCATCAACCCGTTCCGGCTACTTCGCCGCGCCCGGACCTGGCTCGGTCACGGCGAATCCGGCGTTGAAGGCCTTGAGCCAGGGCAGTTGCCTGTCGCGGCCGTGGCGCAGGGTGATTTTTTCCCATTCCTGCGCGGTGCGCTTCATCGCCTCCCTGGCCGAAATTTCGCCGCGTGCGGCCAGCCAGAGGTGGCGGTCGAGCACATCGAGGTACTCGCCATCACCCGGCAGACCGGTCCCCGGCGGTAGCGCGATCGCCCATTCCTTGCTGAATACCGCAAGCGCCTCGGGGGTATAGAGCTCCCTGATGCGCGGATCGTCGAGATGATGCCAGCGAAACGGGTCGGTGAAGCCGCCCTTGACGCCGACGGTGCGTAGCGAGTTGTCGGGGTCGGTCAGCCACATGCTGAGCAGGAAAGCCAGCTTGCGCTGGGAACCGCGACTGGAAACCACCAGGTTGTTGCCATAGATCGGCACGTTCAGGCGCACGACACGCTCGCCGACACGATGGCCCGGAATCGGTACCGCGATGAACTTGCCGCGCACCGCTGAACCCGCGGAATTGAGCAGTTTGGCGCCGGCAATGGTAAACACCGAAGCGAAAGCCTTGCCCTGCATGAACAGCGGCAACGCATAGCTGTAGTCCTTGCCGTCGGCAAGGATGTCCGGCGGCGAATGGTACACAGTACGCACATAACTTTCGGTGGCGGCAATGCCTTCAGGGGAATCGATCAGCGGCCGCAGCTTGTCGTCGAACAGCGTGCGGTACGGCGCGCTCTGGGACAGATAGCGCGGTAGCCAGAACATCCAGCCGCCGGCCCGTTCGCGCTGTTCCACGGAACCGTAGAGCCCCTTCTCGGGCCGGTGAAAGAAGCTGACCAGCTGGTCATATTCGTGCCAGGTCTTCGGCACCGCCAGTTCGCGTCCATGTGTCTGGCGGAAGGCCGCCTGCTCGGCCGGGTCTTCCATCAGGTCTCGCCGCAGATACATCAATATCACGTCGCCGTCGGCGGGAATCGCCACCAGCTTGTCGCCGAAATATCCCTGCAGGTGCGGTCGAATGTAGCCCTGCGGCGCTGCACCGTCGAGTTTGAAGCCGAACTGCTTGACCAGCGGCGTCAAGTCCTCGACCAAATGCTGATTGAGCAAGTCGGGGAACTCGTTGGTGCGGGCCACCGTGAGGTCGATCTCGGGATTGGCCTTCAGGTTGAGCAGGGCCGGCTGTTGCGGTATCACCCGGGCGGAAATTCTTATCCCGCTGCGCTGCTCCCACTCCTTCTGCAGTTCGAGATCGGGACCCAGCAGCGCCGCGATGTTTCCCGACTTGAAAGCCACCTTGATGGTCGCGTCGGGGCGTACCTCGCCCAAGGCAATCAGCTTCTTCACTGCCGCGAGGGCGCGCTCGGCCTGTTCCGCGGCCATTGCTGAGCCGGGCAGTGTCAGCACCGCAAGAACAAGCAGCCGGACAAGCTGCCAAATCCGATGGTTCGCCATCATGTTGTTTTCCCCTCCCCGACCATGCCGCTCCCGCCGCATCAGGCCCGATTCTAGGGGATGCGGGAATGCAAAGGGTAATCCGATTGCCAGAGTTTTCCGGTCCTCCCGGTTCGGGCGCAGACCCCGATCCTCAAGAGTCGGCGTCGGCGATACGGCGGCGTTCAGCGGCTCGCCATGGCCAGATGCAGGGCGAGCCCGAAAAAGATCGTCCCGGCGCAGCGATCCAGCCAGACGGCAAGCTTCGGCTGGCGCTGCAGGCGGGCGCCAAGGCTGCCGGCGGACCAGCCGAGGCTGCCGAAGATCACCACCGTCAGCGCTGCGAACAAGGCGCCCAGCAGCAGCATCTGCAGCCACACCGCCCCGCGCGCCGGATCGACGAACTGCGGCAGGAAGGCGATGAAGAACAGGGCCACCTTGGGGTTGATCACGTTGGCGATGAAGCCGCGCCGGACATGGACGGCGAGCGGCTCGGCGCTGGCGTCATCGAGCTTGATCACCCCCAGCTTGCCGGCATGGCTCCAGGCCATGATGCCTATATAGACCAGGTAGGCGGCCCCCGCCATCTTCAGCGTGATGAAGGTTTCCTCGGAGGCCATCACCACGGCGCCGATGCCCAGCGTCGCCCACAGCGTATGGACAAAACAGCCCAGCGCGCAACCGATGCCGAAACCGATCCCGGCCGCACGTCCGCGGCTGATGCCTACAGACAACACCATCAGATTGTCCGGGCCCGGCGCGATAGTGATCAGCGCCGAGGCAGCGAGAAAGGCAAGCAGGACTTCAATCGGGATCATGTGGTACGGCCGGTCAAATGGAACGCGATGTTAACACCCCACCGTGACGGGATCCTTACAGCCCGGCCATGGCGAGGTACTTGATTTCGAGGTATTCCTCAATGCCGTGACGCGAACCTTCTCGCCCCAGGCCCGACTGCTTGACGCCGCCGAAGGGCGCGACTTCGTTGGAAATCACACCGGCGTTGATGCCGACCATGCCGTAGTCCAGCGCCTCTCCGACGCGCCAGGCGCGCGCGATGTCACGGCTGTAGAAATACGCGGCGAGGCCGAACTCGGTGTCGTTGGCCAGGCGCACCGCTTCGGCTTCCGTCTTGAAGCTGAAAATCGGTGCCACCGGGCCGAAGATTTCCTCACGTGCCAGGCGCATCGCCGGCGTCGCGCCGGTCAGCACCGTCGGTTCGAAAAAGGTCCCGCCGCGCACGTGGCGCTTGCCGCCGCAGACCACCTGTGCGCCCTGTGCCACGGCATCGGCCAGCAATTCCTCGACTTTGGCCAACCCCGCGCCGTCGATCAGCGGGCCTTGCGTCACGCCTTCCTCCAGTCCGCTGCCGACCTTGAGCCCGGCCACGGCGGCCGCCAGTTTCTGCGCAAATGCATCGCGCACGCCTTCCTGCACCAGGAAGCGATTGGTACAGACGCAGGTCTGGCCCGTGTTGCGGTACTTCGAGGCCATCGCGCCGGCCACCGCCGCGTCGAGGTCGGCGTCGTCGAAGACGATGAAGGGAGCATTGCCGCCGAGTTCCAGCGACAGCTTCTTGATGGTCGGCGCGCACTGGGCCATCAGCAGGCGACCGACTTCGGTGGAACCGGTGAAGGACAGCTTCAGCACTTTCGGATTCGAGGTCAGTTCGCCGCCGATGGCAACCGGTTCGCCGGTCACGATGTTGAGCACGCCGGGCGGAATCCCCGCTTGCTGCCCGAGCCAGGCCAGGGCCAGGGCGGAGAGCGGTGTCTGCTCGGCCGGCTTGACCACCATGGTGCAGCCGGCGGCCAGTGCAGGCGCCGCCTTGCGCGTGATCATCGCCGCCGGAAAATTCCACGGCGTGATCGCGGCGCAGACGCCGACCGGCTGTTTCAGCACGATGAGCCGGCGGTCGGTCAGCGGCGACGGTATCACCTCGCCATACACGCGCCGCGCCTCCTCCGCGAACCACTCGATGAAGGAGGCCGCGTAGGCGATCTCGCCGCGCGCTTCGGCCAGCGGCTTGCCCTGCTCGGCTGTCATCAGCCGCGCCAGGTCCTCCTGGTTTTCCATCATCAGCTGAAACCAGCGCTTCAGGATCCGCGCCCGTTCGTCGGCCGTCTTCGCCCGCCACGGATGAAAAGCCGCCTGCGCCGCGTCAATGGCGCGCCGGGGTTCGGCGGCGCCGAAGCGTGGCACCGAGCCGACCAGGTCGCCGTTGGCGGGATTGCGGACTTCCAGGCTTGCACCGCTTGCAGTCAGCCACTCGCCGTCGATCAGGCAGGCATTGCGCAGTAGTTCGGGGTTCTTCACGGGGGACTTTCGATATTTCAGGGTAGAGGCGGATTTTGCCGCATTGCAATCTGATTCGGTAGTGCCCCTACGCGCTTTGCGTGTCCGGAGTTCGTCTAAGGTCGGTACAGACGAGACGGCAGTTGGTGCGAAGCGGGGAATGCCAGCCCGTCTCCTCAAGGCCCCGTTCAAATTTCCGCCGACCGCAGGCGTGTATATTCGGTTCCGATGTTCCCGCACATTCCGATGACCCGCCTTCGCCTATTTGCCCTCTTCGCCCTGCTTGCAGTCTGGAGTTCCGCCATGGCCACCGACGAACCCGCTTACAAGGTGGTCGGCACTTACGATACGTTCGAAGTGCGCCACTACGAACCCTACATCGTGGCGGAAACGCTGGTCCGCGGCGCGGCGGACGAGGTCGGCAACCAGGGCTTCAAACTCCTCGCCGGCTATATTTTCGGCGGCAACAAGGGGGCGCGAAAGATCGAGATGACCGCCCCTGTCGCCCAGGCTCCGACGAAGATCGCTATGACGGCGCCGGTGCTGCAAAGCGCCAGCGGCGACGCTTATGTCGTCCAGTTTGCGATGCCCCGGGAATGGACGCTGGAAACCCTCCCGGAACCGTCCGATGCGAGAGTCACGCTGCGCGCCATGCCCGCCCGGACGCTTGCCGTCATTGCCTATTCGGGAACCTGGTCACAGGGCCGCTATGAAGAGCATCTGAAAAAGCTGCAGGATGGCCTTGCCCAAGCCGGTTTGACATGGCAGGGCGAAGCTTTCTGGGCGCGCTACGACCCGCCGTGGACGCTGTGGTTCCTGCGCCGCAACGAGATCTGGCTGACACTCAAATAGCCGGTGCGAATTCTTGGCCGGCCGCTGCGGCATCGTCGGTGACGGCGGGTTTCGCCATCAAGTCACCGCGCCGGAGCCGGAACTTCCATCCCGAAACGACGCCGCCAGCTTCAGCGCCGCATTGCGCAACAACGTGGTGTCGCCGCCGACGGCGATGAAGCTGGCGCCGCAGTCGCGGTAGTGCGTTGCGAGCGCCGGATCGGTGACGAACACCCCGGCGGCCTTGCCGGTGGCGGAGATGCGGCGCAGTGCGTCCTCGATGGCGGCCCTGACTTCGGAATGCCCGGCATCGCCGAGGTGTCCGAGCGAGGCGGCGAGATCGGCGGGACCGATGAAAACGCCATCGACACCGTCGACGGCCACTATCGCATCCAGATTTTCCAGTCCCTGCCGCGTTTCGACCTGCACCACCAGGCAGGTTTCCGCTTTGGCCTGCCTGACGTAGTCCTTGACGCCGTTCCAGTGCGCCGCCCGCGCCAGCGAGGCGGCGACACCGCGAATGCCGTCGGGCGGGTAGCGCAGCGCACGCACCAGATCCTGCGCCTGCACGGCGTTGTCGACCAAAGGCAGCAGCAGGGTCTGGGCTCCGACGTCGAGATACTGCTTGATCAGCGCCGGGTCGTGATTCATCGGTCGCACCAATAGCTGCGCCGGATAAGGCGCGGCGGCCTGCAACTGTGACAGCACGCTGGCGGGATTGTTGGGAGAATGCTCGGCGTCGATCACCAGCCAGTCGAAGCCCGCGCCGGCGAGAATTTCCATGCTGTAGGCGCTGGTCATACCGACAAACAGGCCGACCTGCCACCGCCCCTGCCGCAGCCTT
This sequence comes from Betaproteobacteria bacterium, assembly GCA_012026675.1. Lineage (GTDB taxonomy): Bacteria > Pseudomonadota > Gammaproteobacteria > Burkholderiales > Rhodocyclaceae > Sulfuritalea. Next base: position 28,167 of record VEPA01000186.1, read on the forward strand.
TGCTTGAAGAGGTTTTTCGGCATGTCCATGATGGCTTCACTCCAGATCAAGGCCCGGATCCAGACCGAACCCGAGACCAGGTCGTTTGACTGCAAAATTGGTGAAAATTTGTATCCGCGTCCATTCTATGGGGAACGCTGTCTTACAATCCGACTCCAAGTATCTTTCCACGGAGATTTTCATGAATAGACTCGTTGCCCTGCTGTTTGCCACCCTCGTCTCCTCGTTCACCCTGCCTGGCGCCGGTCTTGCCGCGGAACCGCAACTGGGTAAGGAACTCAAGGCAATCAGCCCGCCGCTGGCGAGTCCGAAAGACAAGATCGAGGTGATCGAGTTCTTCTCCTACGGCTGCAACCATTGCAACGACTTTCACCCACTGATCACACAGTGGGCGGCCAAGCTTCCGAAAGACGTCAGTTTCCGCCGCGTTCCGGTGAGTTTCAACCGCCCTGAGTGGGCGCGCCTTTCCCGCATTTACTACGCGCTTGAAGCCACGGGCGATCTGGCCAAGCTCGATGCCGCCGTCTTCATCGCGATTCACGAAAAGCGGGTCCCATTCAAGTCCGACGAAGCCGTGGTCGCCTGGGCGGCAAGCAACGGCGCCGACGCCAAGAAGTTCAGCGATGCGTTTGGAGCCTTCTCGATGCAGGCCAAGCTGCAGCGCGCCGACCAGGATGCATCGACCGCACGCATCTCCGGCGTACCTTCGCTGGCGGTAGACGGCAGATACCTGCTCAACAACGAAGCCGTCGGCAGCTACGAGGAATTGTTGAAGCTTACCGACAGCGTCATCGCCAAGGTGCGCCAGGAACGCAAGGGCAAGTAGCGCATGCCCGTGCTGCACCCGCTGTTTGCGCCACGCAACTTGTTTGCCATCACCGGCCTGGCCGCCGCGGGTCTCGTCGGCGGCGGCCTGATACTGGCGCACACCTTGAACCTCGCCGCCTGCCCGCTGTGCATCCTGCAGCGCATGCTGTACCTGCTGCTGGTGATCGAGTCCATTGCGGCATGGCTGCTGACCGGATCCACGCCTGAACGAACGCTGCCACGACGATTGGCCGCATTCGCCATGGCCGCTACCGCTTCGACGGGCGTCGTCATTGCCAGCTACCAGACCTGGCTGCAGCGCTTCGCCAAGGGCGCCAGTTGCACCGCCGATCAACCCTGGTGGGAACACTTCGTGAACTGGGCGGGCAGCCAGTGGCCGCTGATGTTCGAAGCATCCGGCCTTTGCTCCGAGGCGGGATGGAAGTTCCTCGGCCTTTCGATCGCGGAGTGGTCGCTGGTCGCCTTCACCGCCATGACGATTGCGATGCTGGCGGCGATGCTGCGCAAGGCCTGAGAATAATTACGGCCATGATCCGGCATGCGACCATCCTTGTCGAATCAGCATGAAACGGAACCGTCTGTCGGCCCTCATCTGCGCCGCGATTGCATCGGGCGGAGTGCGAGTGGCTTGCGCCGACACCGTAGTGCAGGGGGCGGCTACTCTTGTACCGGGGTCGACAGCGTTTTGCCTGTTTGAGGTTCCGTCGGATGACCCCGGCAAACGACGCTGGATCAATCTTGGCATCGTGCAATATGTCGAAGCGTCTCGCACGGAACTGAGAATCTACTACGGTGGCGGTTCCCTTGGCTCCGGCCACGAGGCGAAGATCCCTTTTGCCGGCATGGACGAAGCCGCAGCCCTCATGGAAAAGCTGCGCAAGACGGCCGCCGCCTGCCGCTGAGCAAATCACCTGTTCAGCCTGAGCCGCCTGGTGCTGCGGGCCACTCGAGATCGGGTTCGCCGCAATGCTTCAGGATTTCCCGCCGCGTTGCATCGCGCAGTTGCAGCGCCGCCTGCCAGCCCTCGCCCGTCGCAGCGACGGGATCGCAGAAAGTGACTTGCACCGCGCCACAGCGCGGCAGCCAGGATTCGTCGCGCAATATTTCACGGGTTCCGCTCAGCACCACCGGCGTCACGGCCAGCCTGTTTTGCACGGCCACCTGGAAAGCCCCCAGGCGGAAGGGCCGCAAGCCCGGTTGACGGGTGAAGGTTCC
>VEPA01000223.1 GCA_012026675.1 Betaproteobacteria bacterium
ATCCACCGGTTGAATCCAAGCCCATAGGCCGTCATCGGCGCCTGAGCGATTTACCTGTTCCGCGTTAAACTGGCTCTTCTGCCCGAGGGGAAGATTCAGCATGCGAATGGAACATTGCTGGTTTCGCTGGCTGCTGGCTGTGTCTTGGTTCATCTTTGCGTTTGTGCCGGCGCACGCCCAAACACAAACAGATTCCGACCGTGCGCTGGCAATATATGAAGAGGGCAAGAAGCTTTACGATGCAGGCGACTTTGGCGGCGCGCGCGCAAAATTCAACCAAGCGATCAAAATCGAACCCGCCAACCCCCGCTGGCATTACAACATCGGGTTGGCGCATCGCCAGATGGACAACGTCAATGCAGCGCGCGATTCGCTGATGAAGGCTCGGGAACTCGATCCGGCCTACAAGCGTGACGAGATCAACCAGAAGCTGGCCGCCATGGGCTTCGAGCCTGCGACGGGCGCTGCAATGCCGGCGCGGTCACATGCATCTTCCCATCCCGACAACGCGAGCTTCATCAATTGGATGCTTGCCGGCCTCTCAGTATTTGTCGTCGGGTTTGCGTGGTTCGTTGTCAAGCGCGTTCGGCAGGGTTGGTCTTACAACTCGGCCGCAAAAGCGGCCTCCGGTAACGAGCCGCCACCCGACGCAGCTGAGGTGGCAGCGATCGGTCATCGGCTCGCCAGGGCGGCGCAGCAGCTGGTGCAGGTCGAACATGCGCTTCGATTCACCGAACACGCGGACCTGCGCAGCCAGCTCGACCACGCCACGCAGCTGGAGCAGGATCTGCACGAACGGCTTGCCGCTGCCCGGACAGGCGACGCGAGCGCCTTCCGCAAGGCGGGCCGGGCGATTGCCGAGCTTGTGGACTCCGCCAGCCGCGCCGCGGATCTCTCCAAGCAGGTCTTCGGCTCGGCCGCCCTTGCCGCCGGGGGGCAGCGGATTGCCTGCTACTTTTGTGCCCGGCCACTGGCCAACCCGGACTACCGCAGGTCTGTGACCATCAAGCGGGGCGATACACGCGCCCGCGTGGTTTCCTGCCCGGGCTGCGCCGGACAGGCAAAGCGGGGCGAGGCGCCGGCGGTTCTTGTGGCCGAGGACGGCAAGACCCACTGGAGCGAAATCCCGGGATTCGATCCTTACGCCGCACGCCACAGCGCGCTCAATGGAGTCCCGCCCATGCCTGCCTGGCGCTACGCGCCGCAGCGCTCCTTCGGCGAACTGGCCTTGCTGGCCGCAGGCTCGGCACTCGCCGGAGGCGCGATTGCCTCGATGCAGCGCCCGGATCTGACGGCTGCCGATGAGCCGCTGCTCGACCTCGATGCTGCGCAGGAAGCCGGGCTTGCCCAAGAGGCTGCACGCGCCGTGGCCAAACGCGCACTCGCGCAGCGCGGCGAGCAATCATCGACTGATCACTCCTGAATGGCAGCGCCACGCATCCTCTTCTACGCGGTCAATGGCCTCGGCCTCGGGCACGTCACACGCCTGCTGGCCATCGCCCGGGCGCTCAGACGTCAGGACCCGGCCGCCGAGATCCTCTTCATCACGTCATCGGAAGCCGACGGCGTGATCTTCCGCGAAGGCTTCGCGGCGGTGAAGCTGCCGTCGAAGACCATACGCGAAACCTGCGGGCTTAAGAGGAGTACCTACCTCAAGATGGCGCAGTCGGTCACATGGAGCACGATCTCGAGCTTCGATCCCGACGTGCTGGTGGTCGACACCTATCCCTCGGGCAGCTTCGAGGAACTGATCCCGGTGTTGCGCTGGCGGCAGAAGAACATCTTCGTTTTTCGCGAGCAGCGGCGGGATACCTTCCAGTCCGAACTGCTGGCCGCCACTCTGCCCTTGTACGACCTGCTCATCATTCCTCATGACTCGGTCGAGCAGGTAGGCGAGTTGCCTGAACCGCACAAGGCACGCGCCGTGGGGCCGATCCTGATCCGCGAACGCGACGAACTCCTTGACCGCACCCGCGCCCGTGCTGCCCTCGGACTGCCGGCGGGCCTCACCGATGACCAATTGCTTTTCTACGGCAGCTTCGGCGGTGGCGGTGAACCTGAGACGGCACGCGCCTTCGGACTCGCCACCCGCGCCGTGCGCTCGCTGGGCAACGCACACCTTGTGATGGGAGCGGGCCCGCTGCTGCGCGCCTTGCCCGAAGCACCGCCCGGCGTCACCGTGCTGTCCGGCCGCTATCCGATGCTCGATGTCCTGCCGGCGTTTGACGGCGCCATTGCGGCGGCGGGCTACAACACGGTTCACGAACTGATGTTTGCCGGCGTCGCATCGACGCTGATTCCATTCGGCCGCATCCTCGACGCCCAGGAACGCCGTGCCAGGAACTTGGCCGCCGCTGGCGCCTGCCTGCTCTGCGAACCACTGACCGAAGCCGGCCTCACCGCTACGGTCGGTCGCATGGCGGATGCCGAAACCCGCCGCGGCATTTCCCGCCGTGCCCTGAACATGGTGCAACATAACGGGGCCGGAGCCGCTGCCAAGGCGATCCTGGAACTCGCATGAAAGGCGGCCCGCTTTCTCCCAACCAGCGCCAACGCCTGCGCGGTTATCTCGAACAGCGCCCTCTCCTCGGGCCTGAAACCGTGCACATAGACATCACCAACGCCTGCAACCTCGACTGCGTGACTTGCTGGAACTACGCCCCGGGTCTTGAAGTGCCAAAGAGCGACACATGGAAGATGCAGCGCATGGACGCCGCTACCTTTCACCGCATACTGGGAGAAATCGCCGGAACCGGCTCCGAACGTATCATCATTTCCGGCGGTGGCGAACCTTTCATGCACTCACAGATCTATGAATTCATCGCCGCCGTAAAGGCCTCCGGGCTTATCCTCACCGTCATCAGTAACGGCACGCTATGCGATTTCGAGCGTCTCGCTGAATTGGGTATCGACCAGATGCTCATCAACATGTCGTCGGCCAGCGCTGCGACCTACGTCGACTACCATCAGAACCAGAGCGAGGACACTTTTGAACGCCTGACCGAAGGTGTTGCTTCGGTGCGTGGACGAATCGGTATCAACCTCGTTCAGGTCATCAATGCGCTAAATGCCCATGAGCTTGTTGCCATGGTCGAGCTCGCGGCCCGTCTAGGCACCCGGGCGTCGTTCAAGCTCGGCGATACGCCGCCAGGAACCGGGGTTTGCGCCCTGAACGACGCTCAAAGGCAGACATTGCTCGACATCGCTGTACCCGAAGCGACCAAACGAGCCAAGCAACTGGAGGTCAGCCACAATCTGGAGGCCTTCACCGAACATGTGGCGCGGACAACGCGCAAAGAAATCGACAAGCCTCCGTTGCCTTGCTTCGCCGGTTATCTCTATAGCCGAGTTTTCGTTGACGGCCGCGTGTTCTTCTGCTGCGAACACATAGAAGTCGGCTGCATCAACAACACGGACTTCGGCATGCTCTGGCTCGGCGAGCCCTACAACATCGTTCGCCAGCGCCTGCATGAAGGGCGAGGCTACCCGGGATGTGCACGCTGCGGCAAGCACGACATGAACTTCAACGCCGTCCGTCAATACGCCCAGCTAAAAGCCCAAAAGCTGCAGCAATGAGCCTGCGTCCGGTGGTCAACTGGAACATCGTCGGTGGCTGCAACTACCGCTGCAGCTACTGCGTACAAAAGCACGCCGAGGGAATAGGCGGTCCGGACGATGCGGCGCTCGACCGCGGCATCGAGACGCTCGCGGCGCTTCCTGGCGTCTGGGAGTTCAAGATCTCTGGCGGCGAACCTTTCCTGCTCAAGCGCCTTCCCGAAGTGGCTAAGCGGCTCGTCGCGGCCGGACATCGCGTGTCGCTGCTCACCAACCTGTCGGTACCACTGCCGGTGATCGAACGTTTCATCGATGCCACGGACGACGGCCTTCGCACTTTCTCGTGTTCGCTGCATCTGGAGGAAACGACCGTCGAAGAATTTCTGGCCAAGGCGCGGGCCGTGAAGGAAAAACTCCTCGCCCATCCGAAATCCAGCTTTGTCGTCAATCATGTGGTGCAACCAGGACAGATCAGCCCGGCCGCGATCTTGCGTCAGCGCTTCGAGGATAACGGCATCAAGTTCTATCCACAACTGATGCGTGTCAATGGCCGCCCGGCCGACTACGGCTTCGTCGATCGCTGGAAACTCAACCATGCCTTTGCTGACCTACGCGGCCCCGGCGCCATGAACCGGGGCTATTCGCATACTGGCAAGCCGTGTAACGCTGGTTTCCGCTATTTCATTATTCACCCCAAGGGCGATGCTTACGGCTGTTATCCGGGCAAGCGCCATGACCAAGGTCACCTTGGCAATATCTATGAGGGTTCGCTGAAACTCAACGATGGCCCGCTGCCGTGCGCGTACCCAATATGCCCATGTACCGTGCCGCAAAACCGGGGAATTGTTTGAGGCTCATTGCGACTCAAAGGGCCTTGCCGCTTAGTCATCGTGAATCCCCCCGGAAGCTCTGGATACTCCTGATGACTTAAAACAAATTCAAGGACGTCATGAACAGCAAACGCATTTGCTGTTAAGGCCAGCGAGTTGGCAAATCGTCGCAAAGGGGAGCGGCAGGATGCTCACGATTTACCTGTCGCTCGCGGGCGTAGGTTTCTTCGAATGGTAAGCCTGTTTCTGGCCGGGTCGGGGCAGTACGGATTACAAGTTGCTCGCCATGAACCGGCCACTCAGCCGAGTCAGAGGTCACGTTAGTCACTGGAACTGGATGGCTAACTCGAACGGCGGGAAGTGGCCGGCTACACGCGGTGACCACTGGCCGCTACCTGGCACCATAATTTCAATGGCTCATTCGCGGCTTTAAACTTGAAGGCGCCACCGAGTGCAGAGTGCCCTTAGCGGTCATACGCGGACGGAGAATGCGGCCGTTCAGGAACGCACCAACTCAGCGGTGCGCCGCTTGCTGTGCATCCGCAGTAGCGCCGGGTTGAGCCATCGGCGCCGAGCTTCCCTGCATGGCATCACTCCAGAAACGTTCCATCGCGATGTAGGTGTAGGAGGCTGACCATCCTATTAACAGGAGACCGTTCAGAACCTCCACACCAGCAAGCAATCGCAACGGCCCTCCGGGGACGATGTCCCCGTATCCAAGCGACGAGTATGTTTCCGCAGAGAAGTATAGGCATCGGGTGAGCGAAAAGTGGCCAGTGTCACCTAATGTTCCGACTTCCAGGTATCGGACGAGCGCGTAGGTCGCGACTGCGTACAGAACTATTTCAGCTGCATGAGCAATGAACGCCCCAAAGATCACAACAATGAGTTTGGCCCTTGCGGGGATATTGAGGACCGGGAGGCCCACAGTCAAGATGCGAAGAACTTCGTAGTGAATGACCGTTGTCAGTATTATGAGCACTACGCAAAAGATGCTAACGAATACCATCACATCCTCCTGAACGCCTATAAACTCGGCCCAAGGACAAGTAGATAGACTGTAAGTGCAACACCCAGCGCAGCAACAGCCAAATTCGTGAGTACGCCGGGATACACTCGATAGCCCTCGGGGATTTCAACGGGCTTAAGGGTTCGAAGAACGGTGCGGTACTGCGCAACCGCGGCAACGGCGGCAAGTGCGCCCAACGCAATAAAGGCGAAGCCAATCCAAAATGAGACGCCTCGTTGAAGCGCATTGCCTTTTTCGGGCAAAAGCATATGTACAAACAGGCCAAAACGCTCGATCATGAAACCGAATGCCATCAATGTCAGACTGGTGCGATTCCAGGCAAGCAGCGTACGTTCTGCCGCGAAGAAGACCCTTGGATCGTTCAGATCAGACATGTACGGTCACCATGATTGGCCCGATGTGAAATAGTCACCAATTTTACCGGGCTTCGCAGTCGGCTCGCTGCATAACCTAAAACACACATCAAGCCAATTGGCACCTTATCAACGACTTCGGCAAGCCGACAGGATATTGCACCCACTAAGATCCCCAGCAAACCCCGCATGGAGAGAATTCCAGTTCGCATACTACTCCATGCCGATTGACTGCTATGGGGAACGCCATTGAATGACTGCTCCTGGCCGGGACTTTCCTCCCACCTAAACTGAATTCAACCCATTGGATCGGCAGGTTCACTCCAATACCGGCTGCTCAGATCTAATGCCCAAGGCATCGCTAGTGACCGCGCTGCATTGGGAACGGTCGAAGAACCTTGGATCAGAGGGAAATGGAGAATCTGGAGTCCGACCTAGCCACCATGATCGGCGAATCCAGAATCTACAAACATGAAAGATTGGCTTTACTGCCAAGTACTGGCCCGCAGTGTAACTGCCAGTGTGCCGCTGATTTCCTAGTTAAGCAATTTGATAGTGGATACTATCGTTTAACTACTTGCAATTAGATGGTGCCCGGAACCGGAATCGAACCGGTATGCCTTGCGGCGAGGGATTTTAAGTCCCTTGTGTCTACCAATTTCACCATCCGGGCATTTGATCTCATGGATTGAATTGCGTCACGATGCGACACCTGCCGCCTGCTTGGCAGGCCTGTGGGGATGGAACGGAACAGGAATAGGGGCAAGTCGGCATGACTGCGCAATTCTACCGTGCGACCGGCACCGACTTTGTCCGCTGTCGGTGGCCGGCTGCTACTCGCTGCGCCCGGTGAAGGCAAGCAGATCGCTCAACTGGTCATCGACACGCAGCAGCTCGCGACGAACGCGGCCGTGATGCCGTTCAGCGACGCGCTGCGCGACCTTTACCAGCCGTTCTCCCAGCCAGTTCGGCAGCGGGCTGCCAATTCGCGGAAACAGCCTGCGCAGCAACTCGGCGCGTCCCTTGAAGAAATCGTGAAAGATTTCATCCTCGAGGGACATGATGACCTGGAAGCTTCCGGGATCGCCCTGCCGTCCGCAGCGCCCGAACAACTGCCGGTCGATGCGCCGGGCATCGTGGCGCTCGGTGGCGAGCACGTGGAGCCCACCGAGTTCGGCCACGCCCGGGGCCAGGCGGATGTCCGTGCCGCGCCCCGCCATGTTGGTGGCCACCGTGATGCGTCCGCGCTCGCCGGCCCTGGCGATCACCTCGGCTTCCTCCTGGTCCTGGCGGGCGTTCAACACTTGGTGCGCCAGTCCGCCGGCCGATAGAAGTTCGCTCAAGTGTTCCGAGGCGGATACCGAACGGGTGCCGACCAGCACGGCACGACCTTCGTTCTGCAAATGGCGCAGCGTATCGACGATCGCCGCCCACTTCTCGTCGGCAGTCACATAAACCTGGTCGGGCAAGTGCCGGCGCTGCACCGGGCGATTGGTCGGTATCGTCACTACCGGCAGGCGGTAGACCGCCCAGAGTTCACCGGCCACCTCCCTGACGGTGCCGGTCATACCCGCGACGCGCAAATAGCGGCGGAAAAATCGCTGGTAGCTGATGCGCGCCAGGGTTTCCTGCTGTCCCGTGATCGCGCAGCCCTCTTTCGCCTCGATCATCTGATGCAGCCCGCGCTCCCACGACCTGTCGGCCATCACGCGGCCGGTGTACTCGTCCACGATCTGCACCTTGCCGCCGCGCACGAGATACTGCTTGTCGCGTTGATAAAGGTAGAGCGCTGCCAGCGCGCGTCGGATCAGTTCCTCGCGCCGGCGCGGTCCCATCCAGACGCCGCCGTAGGGCTCCGCCAGTTCGGTGGCGCGCCGCCGTCCGCTCGCCGTGAGTTCGACGTCGTGCTCGCGCGGCCGAATGGAGAAATCGGAGGCGGTGTCCATCTGGCGCGCAATGGCCACGGCTTCGGCATAAACCTGTTCTTCCTGGCTCGAATCGCCGATGTTGGAAATGATCAGCGGCGTGCGCGCCTCGTCGACCAGCACGCTGTCGGCTTCATCGACAATGACGAAACACAAACCGCGCAGCAGCAGGCGGCTGGCGTGTGCGTGCTCGGCGTGCAGGTCTTCGAGTTGAAGCTGCATGGGCCTCGCGTCGCGGCCGAGCATCAGGCGGGCCTTGAGGTAGTCGAATACCATCTGCTTGTTCGTGCCGTAGGTTATGTCGCAGGCGTATGCCGCGCGCCGCGCCTCGGGCGCCATGCCTTCCGTGATGGTGCCGACGCTGAGGCTGAGGAACTTGTAGATCGGAGTCATCCACGCCGCGTCGCGCATGACCAGGAAATCATTGACGGTCACGATATGCACCGGGATGCCCGCAAGCGCGGCGGTGCAGGCCGGAAGGGTTGCCGTGAGGGTCTTGCCCTCGCCCGTCTCCATTTCGGCGATCTTGCCGTCGAGCATGACGCGACCGCCCAGAAGCTGCACGTCGAAGGGCCGCATCCCCAGGCGACGTCCGGAGATCTCGCGGATGATGGCAAAGCTGCGCGCCACGAGTGATTCTTCCAGTCCCTCGCTGTAGAGTCGGCGCCGCAGATCCGGTATGCACTCCTTGATCTCCTTGTCGGTCAGCGCGGCCAGGCGCTGCCCCTCGGCGTTCGCCAGGGAGAGGAATTCCTCGCGTCCCGGGTTGCGTCCGTAGGCTCGCTGCCGTATGAATCCGCCCAGGCTGGCCGCAGCGCGATCGAGCCAGCCGTCGCGCAAATCCTCGCGCTGCGGATAGGGGCCGAGCGCGATACCCGGACGCAGCGCGGCGGTACTAGACATTGAACTGCCTCAGCAGCAGCCGCCTGAAGGCGCGATACATCTGGAAGCCCACTGGCTCGAAGCCGTGGTTGAAACGGACATAGACGCGAGCGCCAAGGTATTCGGCCCGCACTTCGGCCGGAAGGGTCAATTCGAGCTGGAAAACCTGATTCAGCGCCGTCACGCCCTTCTGGTCTCTCGGGTCGACCGTAATCGGCCCCCCGCCGGCGCTTCCCAATGCCGCCGTCGGCAACTGCTGCGAAGCCCCGGGCACCTCGCGGCGGATTTTTGCCGGCAGCGGGCTGGCCCCCCAGCCGGCGAGCATCACCTCTACGCTCCGGGTGTCCTGGCGCACGATTGCAATGTCATCCTGCACCAGTGCCACGCGCGCGGTCAGTTGTTCCCGCGGTTCCACCACATAGCCGATCAGCTGACCCTTGCTGACGAAACGCCCGGCAAGGTCCGCCGCATTCGGCACGATGAAGCGGCCGCTGGCCGGGCTGCGAAAAACCAGATCGGCCTGGCGCTCGCGGGAGCGCCGCAGATTGGCGTCCGCGGCGACTATCTGCTCGCGAACCATGGCCGCCTGCACCCGATCCACCGGCAGCGAGGCATCGTACTTCGCCAGCAGTTCTTCCAGCTGCGCTTCAAGCACCTCGACGCGGGTCGCGAGGAAAGGCTCCTCGGCCTGGATCAGCGGCTGACCGCGGCTGACCTCGCCGTCCACCGGTGCCAGCAGGTCGACAATGAAGCCCTCGGTACCGGCCCGCACCTGCGCTTCCTCGGGCACCCAGAGGACGCCCTCGGTGCGCGTCCAGCTCGGAAACGGCGCAATGAAGAGCAAACCGGCGACGAGCGCCGCCAGCGCGATGCTGGTCGACATCACCCGCCCGCGCTGGCGCCGCAGATTGGGACTGGCGACCAGAAACGAGAGGGTCTTGCCTACCGGCATCACGACCTGCGTCGCGATGGCCCAGATTGCCAGCAGGACCCCGATGACGAAAAACTTTCCGGCAATGAAGGTGATGATGATGAAGGAAATGAAAATCCGGTAGATGAACGATGCAACGCCGTAAACGGCCAGCCAGACGCGCTCTCCCGTCGAATGCGCGGGCGACTCGGCGTCGGTGACGCCCAGAACATAACGCTGGAAAAGGTAACCGACATACTGGTTGGCGCGCGATCCGAGATTGGGTATTTCGATCGCATCCGCCAGCACGTAATAGCCGTCGAAGCGCAGCAGCGGATTGCCGTTGAACAGCAGCGTCGAGACGCCGCTGATCAGCATCACGTTGTAGGCGATGGCCCGTACCGCCCCCGGTTCGACGACAAGCCAGGTGAACAGGGCCAGGGAGCCGAGGAACAGCTCCACAGCGCTGCCTGCGGCACCGACCGCCATGCGCTTGCGTTTGTCCTTGAAGCCCCATGAAGCCGACGCATCGACATAGGGAACCGGCGACAACACAAGCAGCATGATGCCGATTTCATGGACCTCGCCGCCCCATTTCTTGACGGCGTAGGCGTGCCCCAGTTCGTGCAGGGCCTTGACCACCGGATACACGAACCAGAGCAGCACGAGGTTCTTCGGATCGAGGACCCGGTCGGCGATGTTCTTGGTCAGGTCGGTCCAGTGCGATGCCGCCAGTACCGCGCCGGTGCCCACCACCGCCAACCACAGGAGTATGCCGAACCAGCCGAACAGCGGCCGCACCCAGGGCAGGGTCCGCTCCAGGAAGCGGTCCGGATCGAGCAGCGGGAAGCGCAGCGCCAGCGGCGTCCACAGCCGGCGCCGCCAAAGCATGCGTTGATGCTGCTCGTGGCGCCTGAAAACCTCCATGCTGTCGGGCGGCACGTCGCACAGCAGCGCATCGGCGGCGTGCAGTTGGCCGAGCAGCCGGATCGCCTCTTCCTGCGTCGGCGCACCGTCGCCCAGGTGCGCACTGGTCGCATCCCAGATCTCCTGCACGGTTCTCTCGCCGTCCATCAGGCCGATGAAATGGTGCGCTGCCGGCGAAAAGCGATGCGCGCGCTCGGAAGCATGATCCTGGAGGACAAACCAAACCTTGTCGCGGAACGACTGGCGCAGAATCCTGGAATGCGCGCGGATCCGCGGCTTGAGCGACGCGACCCGGTACCAGGAAGGGCTGAAAAGGGTGTCGCTCACGACCCGACTGGATTCACGGCCACCAGGACCAGATCCACATGCGCATCCAGTGCACGAGTTTGTGGGTCCAGATCCAGATCAGCCTGCGCTGATCGACCTGTATTTTTCCGATGCCTTCCATGCCCGGACGCAGTTTTTCGACGGCCCCGGTTGCCCGCGCCTCGACGCGGAAGAAGTTGCGCCCCTGGTCGACCACGGAAACGGGCGTGATCTTCTCGACCACCAGCCCTATTTCCTGGTTGGGCATGCTGGTCAGCGCAAGGCGGCCGGTCTGGCCCACCGCAACGTCGGTGATGTCACGCTCATCCACCTTCATGATGACGCGGTAGGTATCCAGGGGGGCGACTTCGAACAGCACGCTGCCGCGCGCGACCGCCGCGCCGAGCGACTGGCGGAGGTCGCCCTTGACGATGACGGCGTCGAAGGGGGCGACCAGCCGCGCACGGGCGATCTGCTCGTCGACCAGGGCGAGTTGCGCTCGCACCTGCGCCCCTTGTGTCTCGAGGATGGCGGCACGCGCCCGATTGCCCTCGGCAATCGCCTGTCTGCGCTCGCTTTCCTGCTGGGCGCCCTGGCTTAGTACCTTCTGGCGTTCGAGGCGCAGATCGCGGTTATCCATGGCGGCGAGCAGTTCGCCCTCGCGCACGATATCGCCCGCCCTGGCCCGCGCCTCGACGATGTAGCCCTGCATCGCCGCAGTCACTGCGCGCTGCACCTTGCCCTCGAGGCTGGCGTCCGCCGTGATCATGTAGTCGCCGTCGACGATGGAAAAAAATGCCAGCACCAGCACGCCGACCAGCGTCCACAGTTTCAGTGCGACGTGCCGCGGGCCGAGCAGGTGACGCCACTGCGTCTGCATGCTGTCCCAGGCCTTTTGCGCCAGCCAGCGGTCTTCCTTGCGCTTGACATCGAGCACCGGACCCACCAGCAAGGCCGCGTGTTCGCAGAGCTCCACCGTGCGGGCATCGAATTCGGCACCCGTCGGCAGTTCCAGGACCAGTGCGCCGAGCACGCGCTCCCCGGCCGTCAGCGGGATGGTACACACCGCTCCGGTGCCGTGTTGCTCGAGGAGTTCCGCATGCGCGCGGGTCACCTGAAACGGTCCATCCTTGCGCGCGGGAAAAATCACGGTTGCAAGCTGGTCCGCTGCCTCGTCCATGGCCCCTTCGATGCCACGGATCAGATTCGTTTTCTTGGCAAAAGCAGAACTGTGGGAGAGCGCCTGTACCTTGATGTGGCGTCCCTTGATGAAGCCGATGCTGACCCGCTCGCAACCGAAGGTCGTGGCAAGTTCGGTCGCCACGGCCGTCGCAGCGGCCTGAAAGCGCTCGTGTTGCAGCGAAGTCGAAATCAGTTCGAGAACCGTGACCAGCCGCGCCTTGCTGGTAAACGTCTTGCGCCGGGCAAGGGCTTCGAGCCAGCCGATGCCCCATCCCAGGCGCTGCACCAGGTCGCGCACGGTGCTGTCGGAGCGACCCTCTATTTCGAGGGCGGCCGCGCCGTAGAGTTCGTCATCGACGAGGATGGGGTGGGCGATGAAGATCGGGTCCTGCCGGCGCGGAACGCGCTTGACGCCATCGACCACGACCTGCCTTTGCTGCAGTGCGCGTTCGACCACTGCGGCGAGTTTCGGACTGCCTTCGATGCCCTCGGGCCAGATCGCGACGGGCGCAAAGGCGGCGGCCTCGGAGGTACGCAGGATGACGGCACCGCGGATGACGCCCTCGAAGGCTCGGCACTGGATGTCGAGCCAGCCCGCGGCAAAACTGCGCGAGTCCACGGCATGGGCGAGCCGCGCCCATGCCGTGGACTCGAATGACTCGCTGTTCCCGTCGCCCGCCGCGCGCTGGGCATCGGCGATCAAGGCAATGCCGTCGTCCTGTGTCACTTGATAATCCTGCGTGCTGCGTGCAATGCGTGAACCCCGAGCCGTTTATTGCAGCGCTGCACTGACTTGCGCCAGGTCGGTTTCAGAAAGCGTGCCCGCTGCCTGCTTGAGGCGCAGGCGGTTGTACAGGTAGTCGTAGCGCGATTGCGCATAGTCGCGTTTGGCGAGATACAGGTCGCGTGTCGCGTCCAGCACCGGCAATACCGCAAACAGGCCCGACTTGGCGCCCTCAACCTTTGCCTCGAGTGCGCTTTGCTGCGCGACGACTCCGTGTTTCAGTGCCTCCACCAGGGCCACGCCGCTCACCGTCGCGTCATAGGAAGCGCGCGTCGCACGCTCCACCGTACGGCGTTCCTGCTCAAGGTCCTCTTGGGACTTCTGATAGCGGTGGACCGCCTCCTGAGTAACCGCGGAGGTCAGTCCGCCCTCGTAGATCGGGATATTCAGTCGCAGCACCACATCGGTGGTCTCGACATCGCTGCCGCCGCCATACAGCGTGCTGCCTGCATCCCGCCTGTTGCGGGTGCCCAACAGACTCAGGCTCGGCCAATGGCCGGCACGCTGCCGCTCGACCTCCTGTTGCGCAACCTCGACCGCTTCGCGCTTGGCCTTCAGCATCAGGTTCTGCTCGAGTGCGGACTCCAGCCAGGGCTCTATGTTCGCCGGCTGGGGGGTCTCCATTGGAAACTCATCGCGCAAGGCCTGCATGTTCTCGATCAGCTTGCCGGTGATCTCGCGCAAGCCCTGGCGGGCATCGCGCAGCTTGTGCTGCGCCTCGATCTCGCGCGCCTGCGCCGCAGCGAAACGCGCCGTGGCGTCGTGCTGGTTGGTGATCGTGCCCAGGCCCGTCTTGAGTTTAGCCCGGGCAAATTCGAGCACCTTGCCCACTGTCTCCCGTTCGGCGCCGGCAAGGGCCACATTGTCCGCGGCTGCCAGCACCACCAGATACGCCGCGGTAGTGCGCAGCAGCAGATCCTGTTCAGCGGCGAGCAGCGTAAACCCCGCCTGCTTGACCACCGCCTGCGCCTGCGCGTAGCGCTCGATGACATCCTTGCGAAAGATCGGCTGAGTGACCGTCAGGGTCTTGTTGTGGGTCGGATAGGTCGCAAGCCCTTGCGTCAAGGTAGGGTTGGCAGTACTCAGGACCCGCTGGCGCGTTTCCGTGTTTTCCCAATCGAATTTCACGGTCGGCAGAAATCCGGCCATCGCCTGGTCGATGGCAGTGCCGACCGCCAGGGCCTCGGCCTGTGCGCCCTTGTACTTCGGGTCACTCTGCAGGGCAAGCTTGTATGCCTGCACGAGCGTTTCGCCTAGAGCAGGCATCGGCAGCAGCATGGCAGCACACAGCCACGCCAATATGTGCGCCAAGCGGCATGTCCTTGCCTGTGAGTATCGGCTTTTAGTCACGTTCCCACTCGAAATCAGTCCTGATTGCTGCCTTGACGGGCAAAATTTCTGCACCACGCGGAGGTCTCTTTGCGGTGCCGCGGCAAGCCCGGGAAAAAAGCACACAATTTTAATTATACAGACCCAAAGCATATTGGCTTCAAGTTAATCCATGGGGCGTTCAAAAATCAGAGCACGACACTGCACTTGATGCCTGCCGGAATCTTGTTGTCCGGATTGGGCAGCTGCAGCCGCACACCCATGGTGCCGCTTGCTGCATCGATCACCTTGTCCACCACTACGACCTTGGCTTGGTAGGTCCCTGGAAAGAACGGTGCCAGACTGACCTTACCCGGCATGCCAACCCGCACGGTTCCGAACAGCCGTGCCGGCGCGATGACCTCGACGTTGAGCGGATTGATCTGTGCCAGTTTCAGGACCACCGACTTTTCCGAGCGAATCAATTCTCCCGGCGCCAGGCGACGCTCCACCACGACGCCGTCGATCGGACTGACGATGGTTCGCAACCTGAGGGTTTCCTGATCCTTTACCAGTTCCTCCTCGCGCAGACGGACTTCCGTCTTCAACTCGTCGGCCTCCTGCTCGGAGATCAGCTGCTTCTCGAGGAGTGTTTCGATTCGCGCCACCCTTCGGCGCCCGAACTCGACGCGCGACTCGGTCAGCTTGACTGCGGCAGCCTCGACGCCGGACTGCAGTTTTGCAACCACCTGCCCCTTGTACACCCGGTCGCCGCGATTGACCGTGACCTGTTCGAGCACGCCATCGACGGAACTGCCGACGTTGACCGTCATGTAGGGTTCGACCAGGCACTCCAGTTCTCCGCTCCGGCGGCCCTCAGCTGCTCGCGCCTCGGTCGCCGAGCCTGCAACCGGTGCAAGCGGCGCCTGTGCACCGGCGCCCTGCGCAATGAAGGCCGCGAAGATTCCCGCAATCATGCTCGTCCGGCAATCGCCGACACTGATTTTCATCGCATTTTCCGCCAAAAGAAGAATGGGTTCGAATTGCTCGTGGCATAGCCATAAGGCGGATGCGATGCTACCACTCTTTGTTGCCGACTTAAGGTCTCCGGTCGGTTCTCGGGGAGTTCCCGTTGCGCGATGCCGCTGCGCCTATATCGGGACGACCAAATCCAGCGCCTTCCGGGTCCGCGACAATTTCAGGCCGGCGGCGCCCGTCATCGCATCACGATCGTGCGGCCTGCGCCCGCGCGATTGCGGCGACTGCACGCCATGAAGGCCTGCTATACCCAGCACCGCTGCGATCACGTCACCACCCTGATGGTTCGAATCGACTGGCGCACTGCTCTCGAAGACAAGCAACTCCAGCGACGTCCCGGCCGGATCCTGCTCATCGCCGACTTGCCCGGCTGGCCTGTCTTCTTCGTCCAGTTCCAGAATCGGGTCATGGCCTGGCGCATCGGTTCGCGTCACGCTGTCGAAACTGAATGTGTCCTCGAACATGGCGCCATCGAGTTGGTCCATCGGCAGCGAAGACATGCTGAACCTGAACACGTTCTGGAACATGGTTGCGTCAAGCAGGGACTCCAACCGGAGAAGCGCGCCGAACGGATCAAGCTGAAGCGCGAGATAGCCCGGCAGTCCCTCGAACAGGCCGGCGAAGGCCCCTTCAGCCCTGCGCGGCGATCCGCTGAACTGGCTAACCAGCATGACTGAGGTCAGCAGGTCGTTCATATCGCCTTCCATGGTCACGACCCTGCCGTTGACCAGAAGCACCGAGCCGTAGCTACCGAACAACAGGTCTTCGGAGAGGTTGCCGGCAAGCAGATCGTCGCCCTGTCCGCCGATCAGGATGTCATTGCCGGCGCCGCCGTCGAGCGTATCGTTGCCACCGTAGAGCAAATCGATGGAGAAGATGTTCAAGACCGTACCTCCGGCCGTGAAGTTCACCTGCCCGCCGTCGCCGAACAGAATATCGTTGCCGCCAGCGCTGGTGACGATGTCGTTGCCTGCGCCGCCGATCGCAATGTCGATTCCGTCACCCGTGGCAATCGTATCGTTGCCGCCCAGCAGCGGGTCGCCAGAGAAAACCTGCGCCAGCGCGCCGCTCGTGTCGTTGACGATGGTCCCGTTGTCGCCGATCACGATGTCGGATCCGGCACCCGTGATCACCGAGTCGTTGCCCACGCCGGCGATCACCAGATTGTTGCCGTCACCGGCATCGATGATGTCGTCGCCACCGGTTGCCGCGACCGTATCGGTGGATTGAAGCAGGGTCATCACCGCTGCCGTGTAGTCGATCAGTCCGTTATCGCCGAACACGATGTCGTTGCCCGTGCCGGTGGTCACCGTGTCGCTGCCGAATCCGGCAAGCACGATGTCGTTGCCCGTGCCCGTAGTCAGCAGGTCGTTGCCGCCGTCATCAAGCTGGATGGTCTCGATCAGTCACAGGGTGATCGGCTGGCCGGCGAGATGCGGCGCATCGACGACATCCGCCGTGATCTGGCCGCTGTCGCCGATCACCAGGTTGTTCCCGCTGCCCGCATCAATCGTGTCGCCGGCCCGGCCGCCGATCACGATGTCGTCGCCGCCTTGCGTCGTGATCGTGTCGGCGCCGCCGAAGGCCGTCGTCGACGTGCTCTGGATCAGGTCGATGTCCGGCGAATTGAAATCGGTGCCCACATAGTCGACCTGGCCGTCGTCGCCCAGCACGATGTCGGCGCCGGCACCCGTGATGATCGTGTCGCTGCCGAAGCCGCCGACCACGATGTTTGCGCCATCGCCGACGTTGATCAGATCGTCGCCGCCCAGCGCCGGCTCGGACGAGCCGAATTGCGTGATCAGTGCCGCCGTATCCCAGTTCACGTAGCCGTTGTCGCCGATCACGATGTCCGCACCCGTGCCGGCAGTTACCGTGTCCGCCCCCACTCCGGCCAGTACCACATTGGCGCCCTCGCCGGAGACGATCGTATCGCCGCCGCCGGTTGCGTTCACCAGGTCGGTGGTGCGCGCCTCGGTCAGAACTGCTGTGCCGCCTGCATCCGCAGTGAAGGTGAAGATCCCGTTGTCGCCGAGGATCAGGTCCTCGCCCAGCCCGACCGTGATCTGGTCGGAACCGAAGCCGCCCGCCACGATGTTGTCGCCGGCGCCCGCCAGAATCACGTCGTCGGCGCCCAGCGTCGGATCGGTGGTCTGGAACGCGCTGTATTCGCCGGTCGGGGTCCAGTCGATCTGGCCGTTGTCGCCCAGCACCAGGTCGGCGCCGCTGCCTGCGGTCACCGTATCGGCGCCGACGCCGGCCAGGACCAGGTTGTCGCCTTCGCCGGCAATGATCGTGTCGTTGCCGCCGGTGGCGTTGCTTGTATCGGTCGAGGCCGCCTGCGCGACGAAGGTCGTGCCCGGCGTGTAGCTGACCTGGCCGTTGTCGCCCAGGATCACGTCCGTGCCGGCACCCGCAGTGACCGCGTCGTCGCCGAATCCGCCCACCACCACGTTGTTGCCATCGCCCACATACACGACGTCATTGCCGCCCAAGGCCAACTCGGTCGAACCGAATGTGGTCATCAGCCCGGCCGTGTCCCAGGTCACGTAGCCGTTGTCCCCCAGCACTACGTCGCTGCCGCTGCTCGTCGTCCCCATCGAAGTCGCGCTCGCCACCAGCAGCATCGGACCCGCCAGCGGAACCACCGTGAAGGTCGCCGTGAAACTCACGCCCGCCTGGTTGACTACTACCAGCGTATCGCCCGCCACGATCGCCACGTAGTCGTCGGTCGTCACCGCGTTGATCGCCGCCGCTAGTCCCGCCGCCACGTCGGCCAGGGTGGCACCGGCCGCCGGCACGTAGCTGAAGCTCGTTGTAATGCCGCCGGCCAGCAGGTCAATCACCCAGGTGTCGCCCGCCGCGATCGCACCCGTCAGCAGCGTGCTGGTACTCGCCACCGTCGTCGCCAGGTCGGCTCCCACACCCGCCAGGATCACGTCGCCCACCGTCCCGCCACCGCCGACTATTACATCGCTGCCACCCGTGGCCGCCGTCGCGTCGGTGGTCTGTGCCGCCGTCAGCACCGCCACGCCGGCTACCTCGGCGTATTGCAGCAAGCCGTTGTCGCCCAGAACCACGTCCGTGCCCGTGCCTGCCGTGATCGTGTCGGTGCCGAAGCCGCCCAGCACCACATTGTTGCCATCCCCCGCCAGGATCATGTCATTGCCGCCCAGCAGCGGATCCGTCGTCTGGAACTGGCTGTATACCCCGCTCGCCGTCCAGTCGATCTGGCCGTTGTCGCCCATCACCAGATCGGCGCCGCTGCCTGTGGTCACGGTGTCGGCGCCGACGCCGGCCAGGGCGAGGTTGTCGCCTTCGCCGGCGAGGATCATATCGTTGCCGCCCGTCGCGTTCGTCGTATCGGTCGACACCGCCTGCAGCAGTAGCGTCGTGCCCGGCGTGTAGCTGACCGCGCCGTTGTCGCCGAGCACGATTTCGACACCCCGGCCTGTGGTGAGCGTGTCGTTGCCGAAGCCGCCGACCACGATGTTGGCGCCGTCAGCCACTGCGATCACGTCGTCGGCACCCAACGCCGGATCGGTCGAAGCGAAGCCGGTCAGCAGCCCGGTGCTATCCCAGCTGAACTGGCCGTTGTCGCCCATCACCAGGTCGGCGCCGCTGCCCGTGGTCACCGTGTCGGCACCGACGCCGGCCAGGATCAGGTTGTCGCCTTCGCCGGCGAGGATCGTGTCGTTGCCGCCGGTTCCGTTGACCGTATCGGTCGATACCGCCAATGCCACCAGGGTCGTGCCCGGCGTGTAGCTGACCGCGCCGTTGTCGCCGAGCACGATATCGACACCCAGGCCTGTGGTGATCGTGTCGTTGCCGAAGCCGCCGACCACGATGTTGTCGCCGTCCGCCACTGCGATCACGTCGTCGGCACCCA
>VEPA01000161.1 GCA_012026675.1 Betaproteobacteria bacterium
GCCAAAAGTCCGCCCCCCCCCCGGGGCGGGGCCGACATTTTGGCTCGCTACGCTCGATTGTCATGGGGCGCGCTGTTCAGGCGCATTCACCGCAAGGGATCAGGGCATGAGCATCGAAGGCGTTCTGCAGGAAGGCTTTGTCACCACGTCGCTGGACAAGATCATCAACTGGACGCGTACCGGTTCGATGTGGCCAATGACTTTCGGCCTGGCCTGCTGTGCCATCGAAATGATTCACGCCGGCTGTTCGCGCTACGACCTCGATCGCTTCGGCATCGTGTTTCGTCCGAGTCCTCGCCAGTCCGACGTGATGATCGTTGCCGGTACCCTGACCAACAAAATGGCACCTGCCTTGCGCAAGGTCTATGACCAGATGGCCGAGCCGCGCTGGGTCCTGTCCATGGGTTCCTGTGCCAATGGCGGCGGCTACTACCACTATTCGTATTCCGTGGTGCGGGGTTGCGACCGCATCGTTCCGGTCGATGTCTATGTACCCGGCTGTCCACCGACGGCTGAAGCCTTGTTGTATGGCCTGATCCAGTTACAGAGCAAGATCCGCCGCACTACTACCATCGCACGCTGACCTGACAATGAGCGCCAAACTGGAACGGCTCTGCCGGCAATTGAAGGAAAGCTTCGGTGATCGCATCGATGAGCCGGTATTGGCGCTGGGTGAACTGACCGTCGCCATTCCTGCGCAAAACTATCTCGAAGTCATGCGCCAGCTGCGCGATGATCCGGCTTTCCGCTTCGAGCAACTGATGGACTTGTCCGGAATCGACTACTCGGAATTTACAGGCTACCAGGGGCGGCGTTTCGCGGCCGTCAGCCAGTTGCTGTCGCTCACCCATAACTGGCGCCTGCGGGTCAAGGCCTTTGCGCCCGACGATGATTTTCCGGTCCTTGAATCCGTTACCGAAATCTGGAACTGCGCCAACTGGTACGAGCGCGAGGCCTTCGACCTGTTCGGTATTCACTTCGAGGGGCATCCCGATCTGCGGCGCATCCTGACGGATTACGGCTTCGTAGGACATCCCTTCCGTAAGGATTTCCCGATTTCCGGCTATGTCGAGATGCGCTACGACCCGGAACAGAAGCGCGTGATTTATCAGCCCGTAACGATCGAGCCGCGTGAAGTGACGCCGCGCATCGTGCGCGAGGAAAACTACGGAAAAGGCGGCGGCCGTGGCTGACATCAAGAATTACACACTGAACTTTGGTCCCCAGCATCCGGCAGCGCACGGCGTCCTGCGTCTGGTGCTGGAACTCGATGGCGAAGTGGTAGTACGCGCCGATCCGCATATCGGCCTCCTGCATCGCGGCACCGAGAAACTGGCGGAAACCCGCACCTGGCTGCAGACGCTGCCCTACATGGATCGCCTCGACTACACGTCGATGATCCCGAGCGAGCACGCCTACTGCCTGGCAGTCGAGCGCCTGCTGGGTGTCGAGGTGCCGATCCGCGCCCAGTACATCCGCGTCATGTTCGACGAGATCGCGCGGATCAAGAACCACCTGCTAAACATCGGCACCCATGCGCTCGACATCGGCGCCATGACCATGGTGCTCTACACGTTCCGCGAACGCGAGGATTTGTTCGACATTCTGGAGGCGACTTGCGGCATCCGCATGCACCAGGCTTATTACCGGCCGGGCGGCGTTTATCGCGACCTGCCGGACCAGATGCCGAAGTACCAGGAAAACAAGTTCAAGAATGCCCAGACGGTCAAGGAACTGAACGAGGCGCGCAATGGTTCGCTGCTGGATTTCCTTGAGGACTTCACCAACCGTTTCCCCGTGTATCTCAGTGAGTACCACACCCTGCTGACTGACAACCGGATCTGGAAGCAGCGCACCGTCGGCATCGGTGTCGTCAGCCCGGAACGTGCGCTGCAGCTTGGTTTCAGTGGCGCCATGCTGCGCGGCTCGGGCATCGAGTGGGACCTGCGCAAGAAGCAGCCCTATGAAGTCTATGACCGCATGGACTTCGATATTCCGGTGGGCGTGAATGGCGACACCTATGACCGCTATCTGGTGCGCATGGAAGAAATGGCCCAGGCCAATCGCATCGTCAAGCAGTGCATCGATTGGCTGCGCAAGAATCCCGGTCCGGTCATCAGCGACGACCACAAGGTGGCGCCGCCGTCGCGGGAAAAGATGAAGGGCAGCATGGAAGAACTGATCCACCACTTCAAGCTTTTCTCCGAAGGCATGCACGTGCCGGCAGGCGAGGCCTATGTTGCGATCGAGCATCCCAAGGGCGAGATGGGTGTCTGGGCGGTGTCGGATGGCGCCAACAAGCCCTACCGCATCAAGCTGCATACGGCGGGTATTCCGCACCTGGCCGCCACCGATGAAATGTGTCGCGGTCACATGCTGGCTGATGCTACAGCTGTGATCGGTACCATCGATTTGGTGCTGGGCGACGTTGACCGATAAAACGCATGAATACGCATAACGCCATGTTGAGTCCCGAATTGAGCGCCGCGGCGCTCCGGAAAATTGACCGCGAAGTGGCCAAGTACCCGGCGGATCAGAAGCAGTCTGCAGTGATGGCGGCGCTCGTCATCGCCCAGGACGAAAAGGGCTGGTTGTCCAAGGAGACCATCGCTGCGGTGGCCGGCTATCTGGGCATGGCGCCGATCGCCGCCTACGAGGTGGCCAGCTTCTACAACATGTACGACCTGCATCCGGTCGGCAGGTACAAGCTGACAGTGTGTACCAATCTGCCCTGCGCTTTGTCGGGTGGCGTGCATGCAGCCGACTACGTCAAGCAAAAGCTCGGTATCGATTTCAATGAAACCACCCCCGACGGCAAGTTCACATTGAAGGAAGGCGAGTGCATGGGTGCCTGCGGCGATGCACCTGTGCTGCTGGTGAACAACAAGCGCATGTGCAGTTTCATGCTGCCCGAGCAGATCGACAAGCTGTTGGCGGAGTGCAAATAAGATGGCGCTGATCGACACCATCAATCCGCTGCTGACCACAGGCTGGGCGAAGGGCGATGCCGGCTGGAGCCTCAAGGATTACGAAGCCCGCGGCGGCTACAAGCAATTGCGTCGCGTGCTCGAAAGCAAGATGACTCCCGACGACCTGATTGCCGAGATCAAGAAGTCGGTCCTGCGCGGTCGTGGCGGTGCCGGTTTTCCGACCGGCCTCAAGTGGAGTTTCATGCCCAAGGCGGCGCCGGAGAAGTATGTCGTCTGCAACACCGACGAAGGCGAGCCCGGGACATTCAAGGATCGTGACTTGTTGCGCTTCGATCCGCATTCGACTATTGAGGGCATGATCATTGCCGCCTACGCGGTGGGTGCCAAGCGCGGCTACAACTATATTCACGGCGAGATCTTCGAGATCTATCAGCGCTTCGAGGAAGCGCTCGATCAGGCGCGCGCCGCCGGCTATCTCGGCAGCAATATTCTCGGTTCGGATTTCAGCTTCGACCTGTTCGCGCATCATGGCTGGGGCGCCTACATCTGCGGCGAGGAAACCGGCCTGCTTGAGTCCATCGAGGGCAAGAAGGGGCAGCCGCGCTACAAGCCGCCCTTCCCGGCGAACTTCGGCCTCTACGGCAAGCCGACAACGATCAACAACACAGAAACCTTTGCCGCGATTCCTTTCATTCTCGGCATGGGAGGCGAGGCTTACCTGGGGCTGGGCAAGCCCAACAACGGCGGCACCAAGCTGTTCTCGGTCTCGGGCCATGTCAATCGCC
This sequence comes from Betaproteobacteria bacterium, assembly GCA_012026675.1. Taxonomy (GTDB): domain Bacteria; phylum Pseudomonadota; class Gammaproteobacteria; order Burkholderiales; family Rhodocyclaceae; genus Sulfuritalea. Next base: position 3,716 of record VEPA01000161.1, read on the forward strand.
CGGGCAACTACGAGGTGCCGATGGGCACGCCCTTCGCCAAACTGCTGGAAATGGCCGGTGGCATGCGCGGCGGGCGCAAGCTCAAGGCGGTGATTCCCGGTGGATCGTCAGCACCGGTGTTGCCCGCCGATGTAATGATGGAATGCACCATGGATTACGACTCGATCGCCAAGGCCGGTTCCATGCTGGGTTCGGGCGCGGTTATCGTGATGGACGAGACGGTCTGCATGGTCAAGGCGCTGGAGCGCCTGTCCTACTTCTATTTCGAGGAATCCTGCGGCCAATGCACGCCCTGCCGCGAGGGCAGCGGCTGGCTCTATCGCGTCGTGCATCGCATCGAGCATGGCCAGGGCCGCCCCGAGGATCTCGATCTGCTGAATCGGGTGACTGACAACATGATGGGCAAGACCATTTGTGCGCTGGCCGCTGCCGCCGCCTTTCCCGTGCGTAGTTTCATCAAGCATTTCAAGACCGAATTCGAATACCACATCGAAAACAAGAAGTGCCTGATCGACCCTGAAGTGCAGCGCATGGGCAGCGGCTTCTTCAAAGCGGGAGCCGCCTGATGGTCGAGATCGAAATCGACGGCAAGACGCTGCAGGTCGCCGAAGGCAGCACCATCATCGAGGCCGCCCATCAGCTGGGCACTTACATTCCCCACTTCTGCTATCACAAGAAGCTGTCCATCGCTGCCAATTGCCGCATGTGCCTGGTCCAGGTGGAGAAGGCGCCGAAGCCGATGCCGGCCTGCGCCACCATCGTCACCAACGGCATGAAGGTGTTCACCCATTCCGATCTGGCGGTCAAGGCGCAGAAGGCGGTGATGGAGTTCCTGCTGATCAATCATCCGCTGGATTGCCCGATCTGCGATCAGGGCGGAGAGTGCCAGTTGCAGGATCTCGCAGTCGGCTACGGTGAATCCGCTTCGCAGTACGAAGAGGAAAAGCGCGTCGTGCCGGACAAGGATCTCGGTCCGCTGGTGTCGACCGACATGACCCGTTGCATTAACTGCACGCGCTGCATCCGTTTTACGGCCGAGATTGCCGGCTTCATGGAGTTGGGCCAGTCCTATCGTGGCGAGCGCGCGGAAGTCATGCCATTCATCGGCAAGACGGTAGACACCGAACTCTCCGGCAACATCATTGACCTGTGCCCGGTCGGCGCGCTGACCTCCAAGCCTTTCCGCTTCTCGGCGCGCACTTGGGAATTGTCCCGGCGCAAGTCGGTGAGCCCGCATGACGGCCTCGGCAGCAACCTTATCGTTCAGACCAAGCACGACAAGGTGATGCGCGTGCTGCCGCTGGAAAACGAAGAAATCAATGAATGCTGGCTGACCGACAAGGAGCGCTTCTCTTACCAGGGCCTCAACTCTGTCGAGCGGCTGACGAAGCCGATGGTGAAGCAGGGCGGGGAATGGAAGGAAGTCGCTTGGAACGTCGCCCTCGATTACGCGGCGCATGCCTTGCGCGACGTGGCCAAGACTCACGGCGGCGCGGCCATTGGCGGCCTGGTGAGCCCGCATGCGACTCTCGAAGAAATGTATCTGGCGCAGAAGCTGCTGCGCGGCCTGGGCAGCGAAAGCATCGATTTCCGCCTGCGACACAGCGATTTTTCCGCTGATGCCAAGCGCAAGGGAATTCCCTGGCTGGGCATGAAGATCGCCGACATAGGTGGTCTCGATCGCGTGCTGGTGGTTGGTTCCTTCCTGCGCAAGGATCATCCGCTTGTCGCTCAACGTCTGCGCCAGGCGGCCAAGCGCGGCGCTAAGGTCAGTGTGCTGCACAGTGCTGACGACGATCTGCTGATCAAGCTGCAGGCGCGCGCGATTGCCGCGCCTTCGCAAATGCCGGCGGTGCTGGCCCAGATCGTCAAGGCCGTGTGTCAGATCAAGGGCGTTGCGTCTGACTCGACGTTCGCCGGTGTCACGGTTTCCGCCGAGGCCCAAGCCATCGCCCAGAGCCTGGCCTCGGGCAACAATACCGGCATCCTGCTCGGCAACTTTGCCCAGCAGCATCCGCAGGCAGCATCGTTGCACGCGCTGGGTGGTCAACTGGCCGCAGCCCTCGGTGGCGGTTTCGGTTTCCTCGGCGAGGCAGCCAATAGCGTCGGCGGTTATGTCGCGAAGGCGGTTCCCGCGAGCTCGGGCCTCAATGCCGCGGCGATGATCAAGGATCCGCGTCAGGCCTATGTGGTGGTTGCCGCCGAACCCGAACTCGATTGCGCTGATGGTGCGCAGGCGCTGGCGGCATTGCGCCAGGCGGCCGTCACCGTGGTGCTGACGTCCTTCAAGTCGCAGGCCATGCTCGATTACGCGGCCGTTCTGCTGCCGGTTTCGCCCTTCTCCGAAACATCAGGCACATTCATCAATACCGAAGGCCGCGTCCAGAGTTTCTACGCCGCCGCCAAGCCACTGGGTGAAACCCGCCCGGCGTGGAAGGTTCTGCGCGTGCTGGGCAATCTGCTCGACCTGAGCGGCTTCGATTTCAACACCAGTGAAGACGTGCGGGCGGAAGTCCTCCGCGGGCAGCCGGATTTCGTCGCGGGGCTGGATAACGGCATCTCTGGCGTGGCTCTGAACCTGAGCGCGTCGGTCGGCGGCCTCGAACGCGTCGCCGATGTCCCGATCCATTTTGCCGACCCGCTGGTGCGGCGCTCTACTGCCCTGCAGCAGGCAGCCGATTCCGCCGCCCCCACCGCACGCATGAATGCCGTGACGCTGGCGAAACTTGGTGTTGCCGCGAATGACAAGGTGAAAGTCGGCGCTGGCGCCACGGCAAGCGTGACACTGCCGGCGCAGCTTGATGCCGGTCTGCCGGACGGCGTGATTCGCATCGCGGCGGCGCATGTCGATACGCTTGCGCTCGGGGCCATGTCCTCGATTCTGAGCGTGGAGAAGGTGTGATGGAAGCCACCGTCCTCAACCTGCTCGCATCGATTCTCGGTCCCTTGTGGGCGCCGCTGTGGGCCGTCATCAAGCCGGTCTGGCCGCTGCTCTGGACCCTCGCCAGGATCGTACTGATCATGGCCCCCTTGTTGTTGTGTGTGGCCTACCTGACCTTCTGGGAGCGCAAGGTCATCGGCTGGATGCAGGTTCGGATCGGCCCCAATCGCGTGGGTCCGTGGGGTCTGTTGCAGCCTATCGCCGACGGCCTCAAACTGTTCTTCAAGGAAGTCCTGTTCCCGCCGGCGGCCGACAAGAAACTCTTCGTGCTCGGCCCCATCATGGCCATCGCACCGGCGCTGGCGCTGTGGGCGGTGATTCCCTTCTCTCCGGGCTGGGTGCTGGCCAATATCGATGCCGGCGTGCTATATCTGCTGGCTATCGGTTCGATCGGCGTCTACGGCATCATCATCGCCGGCTGGGCATCGAATTCGAAATACCCGTTCTTCGGCGCCATGCGGGCATCGGCGCAGATGATTTCCTACGAGGTGTCGATGGGCTTGGCGCTGATCACCGTTCTAATGGTTTCCAGCAGCCTGAATCTCACTGAAATCGTCAGCAGCCAGGGCAAGGGGCAGTTTGCCGGCATGGGCGCAGGCTTCCTGTCCTGGAACTGGCTACCGCTGCTGCCGATGTTCGCGGTCTACCTGATTTCCGGTGTGGCGGAAACCAACCGCGCGCCATTCGACGTGGTCGAAGGCGAATCGGAAATCGTTGCCGGCCACATGGTCGAGTACTCGGGCATGGCCTTCGCGATGTTCTTCCTCGCCGAATACGCCAATATGATCCTGATCTCGGCCATGACCTCGATCTTCTTCCTCGGCGGCTGGCTGTCCCCGGTCGGCTTCATTCCGGATGGCTTCCACTGGTTGGCGGCAAAGATGGCGGCGATCCTGTTTTTCTTCCTCTGGATTCGTGCCACTTTCCCGCGCTATCGCTATGACCAGCTCATGCGCCTGGGCTGGAAGGTTTTCGTGCCGCTGACGCTGGTCTGGATTCTGGTGGTCGGCGTCTGGATGATGTCGCCGCTGACCATCTGGAAATAGGGCGAGGAGAAATCACATGGGTGCAAAAGACTTCATAGGCAGCCTGTTCCTCAAGGAACTCTTCAAGGGCATGGCAGTGACCGGGCGGTACATGTTCGCCCGCAAGATCACCGTCCAGTATCCGGAAGAGAAGACCCCGCAAAGCAACCGCTTCCGCGGCCTGCATGCGTTGCGCCGCTATCCTAACGGCGAGGAGCGCTGCATCGCCTGCAAGCTGTGCGAAGCGGTTTGTCCGGCCCTGGCAATTACCATCGAAGCGGCCGAGCGCGAAGACGGTAGCCGGCGCACCACCCGCTACGATATCGATCTGACCAAGTGCATCTTTTGTGGCTTTTGCGAGGAAGCCTGCCCGGTGGATGCCATCGTGCAGACCCGAATTTTCGAATACCACGGCGAGGCGCGCGGCGACCTCTACTACACCAAGCAGATGCTGCTGGCTGTCGGCGACAAGAACGAGGCGCAGATCGCCGCCGACCGCGCGCAAGACGCTCCCTACCGCTAATGCCACGCTAATCCAGCCATGGAATTCAAGACCATTCTTTTCTACATTTTCTCCGTCGTGACGGTGCTGGCCGCGCTGCGGGTGATCACCGCGCGCAATCCGGTGCATGCGGCCCTGTTCCTGGTGCTGGCCTTCTTCAACGTGGCCGGACTGTGGATGCTGCTGCAGGCCGAGTTTCTCAGTCTCGTCCTGATCATGGTCTATGTCGGCGCCGTGATGGTGCTTTTCCTCTTCGTGGTGATGATGCTCGACATCAACATCGAGCAGGTGCGTCAGGGATTCTGGAAGAATCTGCCGCTGGGTGCATTGGTCGGCGGTTTCATGGTGGCTGAAATGGCGATGGTGCTCTCGGGCCGCTACTTCGGCCTGGCCAACCTGCCGCCGCAGAATCTGCCGGCAAATGCAAGCAATACCAAGGATCTGGCGCGGGTGCTCTACACCGACTACGCCTATCCCTTCGAAATAGCCTCGGTCATTTTGCTGGTGGCAATCATTGCCGCCGTCATGCTGACCCTGCGTCGGCGCAAAGATAACAAGGCCATGCATCCGGCCGATCAGATCGCCGTCAAGAGCAAGGACCGCATGCGTCTGGTCAAGATGGCGCCGGAAGTCGAGCTTCCCGCGCCGGCAGCAAAAGGGGAGCAGGCATGATCTCGCTTTCACACTACCTGATCCTGGCCGCGATCCTGTTTGCCATCAGCATCGTCGGCATTTTCCTCAACCGCAAGAATCTGATCGTGCTGTTGATGGCCATCGAATTGATGCTGCTGGCGGTGAATCTCAATTTTGTCGCCTTCTCGCACTATCTCAACGACCTCTCCGGCCAGCTTTTCGTGTTTTTCATCCTGGTCGTGGCTGCCGCAGAATCCGCAATCGGCCTCGCCATCCTGGTGGTGCTGTTCCGCAATCTGTCTTCCATCGATGTCGATGATCTCGACACGCTGAAGGGCTAGAGGGCATATGGGCATGAAGACACTCTATCTACTCGTTCCATTGGCCCCGCTGGCTGGCGCCGTCCTCGCCGGATTCTTCGGCAGCATCCTCGGCCGCGCCGGCGCACATACGATCACCTCGATTGGCGTCGCGGTTTCCTTCATACTGTCCGTGATCATCTTCCAGGACGTTCAGGCCGGCCACGTCTTCAATGGCACCGTCTACACCTGGATGGAATCGGGCGGGCTCAAGCTTGAGGTCGGCTTCCTGATCGACCAGTTGACCGTGCTGATGATGATGGTCGTCAGCTTCGTCTCGCTGATGGTTCACATCTACACCATTGGCTACATGGCGCACGACGAAGACAACTGGCCCGCCGACAGCAAGGCCGGCACCAACAGTTACCAGCGCTTCTTCAGCTACATCTCGCTGTTCACCTTCTCGATGCTGATGCTCGTCATGAGCAACAACTTCGTCCAACTGTTCTTCGGCTGGGAAGCGGTGGGCCTGGTTTCCTACCTGCTGATCGGTTTCTGGTCGGTACGGCCGACGGCGATCTACGCGAACCTCAAAGCCTTCCTGGTCAATCGCGTCGGCGACTTCGGTTTCCTGCTCGGCATCGGCCTGATCGCGGCCTACGCCGGTAGTCTCGACTATGCCCAGGTCTTCGCCAAGAGAAACGAACTGGCTGCCATCACCGAGGCGGTAACTGGCTGGCCGCTGATCACCGCCGTCTGCATCTGCCTGTTCATCGGCGCCATGGGCAAGTCGGCGCAGTTCCCGCTGCATGTCTGGCTGCCCGATTCGATGGAAGGCCCGACGCCGATCTCCGCGCTGATCCATGCCGCGACCATGGTCACGGCCGGCATCTTCATGGTCTCGCGCATGTCGCCGCTGTTCGAACTTTCGGACACCGCGCTCTCCTTCGTCATCGTCATTGGCGCCATCACCACGCTGTTCATGGCCCTGATCGCCATTGTGCAGACCGACGTCAAGCGCGTCGTCGCCTACTCGACGTTGTCACAGCTTGGCTACATGACCATGGCGCTGGGCGCCTCGGCTTATTCGGTGGCCATCTTCCACCTGATGACGCATGCCTTCTTCAAGGCCGTGCTCTTCCTCGGCGCGGGTTCGGTGATCATCGCCATGCACCACGAACAGGACATGCGCAAGATGGGCGGCCTGCGCAAGTACATGCCGATCACCTACGCCACCATGCTGATCGGCGCCATCGCCAATGCCGGCCTGCCGCCTTTCGCCGGCTTCTTCTCCAAGGATTCGATCATCGAGGCCGTGCATTTCGCCCAGGTGCCGGGCGCAGGTTTCGCCTACGTCTGCGCGCTGGCCGCGGTTTTCGTCGGCGGCCTGTATTCCTTCCGCCTGATCTTCTTTACCTTTCACGGCAAGGAACGTTTCCGCGACGCCGCGCACGATGCTCACGGCCACGATGTCCACCATGATGCGCACGACGACCACGGACACCATGGTCCCGTCGAACCGCACGAGTCGCCCAGGGTGGTCACCGTGCCGCTGATCCTGCTCGCCATTCCGGCTATTGCTTCCGGCTGGCTGATCAGCACAATTCTCTATGGCAACTGGTTTGGCGGCTCGATCACCATCGCTGCCGCACACAAAGGCATGGCCACCATGGCCCACGAGTTCCACGGCATCTTCGGCATGATGGCGCACGGCGTGACCACGCTGCCTTTCTGGCTGGCAATTTCCGGCGCGGCAACGGCCTGGTACCTCTATATCGTGCGTCCGGACCTGCCGGCGGTGATCAAGGCGAAATCCGGAGTGCTGGCGATCATCCTCGAAGAGAAATACGGATTCGACCGCTTCAACGACTGGTTTTTTGCCGGCGGCACGCGCCTGCTCGGTCGCGGCCTGTGGAAGGCCGGCGACCAGTTCCTGATCGACGGCGTCATGGTGAACGGATCCGCCGGAGCAGTGGGCTGGATATCCAGCCTGGTCCGGCTGTTCCAGACCGGCCGCATCTACCAGTACGCGTTCGGGATGATATTCGGCGTCTTTGCGCTGCTGACGCTCTGGATCAGCAGAGCTTGATGTAAGCGCGCACAACACCGGCCTGATGGAATAAGAAACCGATGAATTCGCAACTCCTGAGTCTTGCAATCTGGATCCCCATCCTCGGCGCCGTGCCGGTGTTTGCGGCCGGTTCCGAACGTCGTTGCCTGGTACGCTGGCTGGCACTGGCGGTGGCGGTCGCCGGCTTCCTGGTGACGATTCCGCTCTATACCCGGTTTGACATTACGCAAAGCGGCATGCAGTTCGTCGAGCAGGTGCCCTGGATCACCCGCTTCAATGTCCAGTACTTCCTCGGGGTTGACGGCATTTCGATGCCCTTCATCCTGTTGAACAGTTTCATCACCGTGATGGTGGTGCTGGCCGGATGGGAAGTCATCGAAGAAAAGCAGGCCCAGTACATGGGCGCATTCCTGGTCATGTCCGGCCTGATGAATGGCATCTTCAGTGCGCTCGACGGCGTGTTGTTCTATGTTTTCTTCGAAGCCTCGCTGATTCCGATGTACATCATCATCGGCGTCTGGGGCGGACCGAACCGCGTTTATGCGGCCCTCAAGTTCTTTCTTTATACGCTGCTTGGCTCGCTGCTGATGCTGGTTGCGCTGCTCTGGTTGTTCCTCGAGTCCGGCGGCAGCTTCAACATTCTCGACTGGCATCAGTTGCCGATCGGAACCAAGCCGCAGATCCTGATTTTCATCGCCTTCCTCGTCTCCTTTGCGGTTAAGGTGCCGATGTGGCCGGTCCATACATGGTTGCCCGACGCCCACGTCGAGGCGCCCACCGGCGGCTCGGTGGTCCTGGCCGCGATCGCCCTGAAGCTCGGCGCCTACGGTTTCGTCCGGTTTTCCCTGCCCATCGTGCCCGATGCGAGCCATTACCTCGCGCCGATGATGATCACCCTGAGCCTGATTGCCGTGGTTTACATCGGTTTCGTCGCTCTGGTGCAAACAGACATGAAGAAGTTGATCGCCTATTCGTCGATCTCGCACATGGGTTTCGTCACTCTCGGCTTCTTCATCTTCAACCAGATCGGCGTCGAAGGCGCATTGATCCAGATGATCTCGCACGGCTTCATCTCCGCTGCGATGTTCCTTTGCGTCGGCGTCATGTACGACCGCATGCATTCGCGCATGATCGCCGATTACGGCGGCGTGGTGAATACCATGCCGAAGTTCGCCGCATTGTTTGTTTTCTTCGCAATGTCCAATTCCGGCCTGCCGGCCACCTCCGGCTTCGTCGGCGAGTTCATGGTCATCCTTGGCGCAATCAAGACCAATTTCTGGCTCGGCTTTGCCGCCGCCACGACGCTGATCCTCGGCGCGGCCTACACGCTGTGGATGATCAAGCGCGTGGTCTTCGGCGCGGTGGGCAACGACCATGTCGCTACACTGGAGGATATCGGCGCCCGCGAATTTCTGGTGCTCGGATTGTTGGCGGCCAGCGTCCTGGCCATGGGCCTCTATCCTTTCCCGTTTACCGAGGTGATGCACGCTTCGGTGGATAACCTGCTCAAGCATGTTGCCGTGAGCAAACTGTAATGAACGCATATGAGCGGCACACGACACGAAAGACACGAGACAAGCGATGCTGAATAATTTCGTGATGCCCGACCTGTACCCGGCGGCACCGGAGATCTTTCTCCTGCTGATGTCCTTCCTGGTGCTGTTTGTCGACCTGATATTCGGCGCCACGCACCGCTGGATGGCGGCCATGCTGACCGTCGTCACGCTGCTTGGCTGTGCCGCGCTCACCCTGGTCACCTCCGACGGGCAGACCACGCTGACCTTCAGCAACATGTTCGTCGACGATCTGCTGTCCGATTTCCTCAAGTTGCTGACCTACTTCGCCGTGACCATGATGCTGATCTACGGTCGCCAGTACATGGCGGACCGCGGACTGGATAAGGGCGAGTTCTATTTGCTCGTGCTCTACGCCACGCTGGGCATGATGGTCATGATCTCGGCGGCGAATTTCCTGACCATGTATCTCGGTCTGGAACTCATGTCGCTGTCGCTCTACGGCCTGGTCGCCATCGATCGAGACAATTCGCGCTGTACCGAGGCGGCGATGAAGTATTTCGTGCTCGGTGCGCTGGCCTCTGGCCTGCTGCTCTACGGCATGTCGATGATCTACGGTGCCACCGGCAGTCTGGAACTGGGCGGCGTGGCGCAGGCCCTGTATCAGGGACATTCGGAAAAAGCCGTACTCGTCCTCGGCCTCGTCTTCCTTGTTGCCGGCGTTGCCTTCAAACTCGGCCTGGTGCCTTTCCACATGTGGATTCCCGATGTCTATCACGGTGCGCCAACGGCCGTGACCATGTTCATCGGCTCGGCACCGAAACTTGCTGCCTTCGCCATGGCCTTGCGCCTGCTGGTCTATGGGCTGTTCGGGCTGGCAGTGGATTGGCAGAAGATGCTGTTGATCATGGCAGTGCTGTCGATCGGTCTCGGCAATCTGGCGGCCATCGCGCAAAGCAACATCAAACGCATGCTGGCGTACTCGGCGATTTCCCACATGGGCTACATGGTGCTCGGCCTGATGTCGGGTCTGGTCGGCGGCCAGGTCGATCCGTTTACGGCCGTCAATGCCTACAGTTCCGCGCTGTATTACACGGTCGCCTATGTCCTGATGTCGCTCGGCGCCTTCGGCATGGTGATTTTGCTTTCGCGCGCCGGCTATGAAGCCGAGAACCTGGAAGACTTCAAGGGCCTCAACAAGCGCAGCCCGTGGTTCGCCGCGGTGATGCTGATCATCATGTTCTCGATGGCGGGCATTCCCTTCTTTGTCGGCTTCTTCGCCAAATTCGCCGTGCTGCTGGCGGCGATCAAGGCAGGCTACACGGCCGTGGCCGTGATTGCCGTGATGTTCTCGCTGGTGGGGGCCTTCTACTACCTGCGCGTGGTCAAGCTTATGTATTTCGACGCACCGGTCGATTCCGCACCGATCACCGCCGGTATCGACCTGCGCGTGCTGCTGTCGCTCAACGGTGCAGCGGTTGCGGCCTTCGGCCTGTTCCCCGATGCGCTGATGCTGGTCTGCACCACCACCTTGATGCGCTCGCTGTAAGCCGCGGGGGTCGCGTCGGACCGCCAAGCCGTCATGCCCCCGCATGGCGGCTTTGTCTTATGTAGCCGTCCTTCCGGACGGGGACGGTATCGCCCGCTGGGATGTGTCGGCGCCGGAGGCGCGGACGACATCCCGGCCGGGATTGGTGCTTCCATGTTGCGCTGATATAAGATACTGCGTTGCACTTTGAAGTATCAATCATTGGCCCGACGCGTACATGGATGACTCCGACCTGATCGAACACACCGTCGCCAGCGAACCGGTTTATGACGGCAAACTGTTGCATGTGCGGCGCGACACCGTGCGCTTGCCGAATGGGCGCGAAACCATCCGGGAATGGATCGCCCATCCGGGCGCCGTTGTCGTGCTGGCGAAACTGGATAACGGCAAACTGCTGTTCGAGCGCCAGTTCCGCTATCCCTTGCAGCGCATTCTCGTCGAACTGCCGGCCGGCAAGATCGATCCCGACGAACATCCACTGGATACCGCCAAGCGCGAACTGCGCGAGGAGACCGGGCACCAGGCCAAATTCTGGCGGCACCTGGCCACCATGCATCCTTGCATCGGCTACTCCGACGAGCGCATCGAAATCTTCTGGGCCAGCGGCCTGATCTATGTCGGCCATCAGCGCGATCACGGCGAGTTTCTCGACATCATCGAGATGAACGTGGCCGATGCATTGCAGGCAGTGCACGACGGCGAAATCACCGACGGCAAGACCATCAGCGCCCTGATGTGGGCCGACAAGATCGAGTCGGGCGCCTGGCAGGTTCCGGGCTGAGCGATGGACAAGTTCGACGGCGCCAGCCCGCACGACAACCTGGATCTCGATCCCTCGGGCGGCCATACGCTGGAAGCGCTGCATGTTCTGGCCGAGATTTCGAGCAATCTGGCCGATGAGGACGATCTCGACGAACTGCTGGGGCGCTTTCTCGGCACCATGATTCGCCTGGCCAAGGCCGACGCCGGCGTGGTGCGAGTGCTGACCAGCGATGGCCAGCATCTGCGCATGGTGGCGTCGCGCGGGCTGCCGCCGGCCGTGGTCGAAAAGGAGCGGCTGGTCTCGCGCGATTGCGGTCAGTGCGGCATCGCCATCAAGCAGAACCGACCCTTGTTCGAGATCGACCTGAAACCTTGCGCCGGGCGCACCGGGGAGGACTTTTTCGACAAGGGCTGCCAGGCCATGGTGGTGGTGCCCTTGTCGAATGCGGGGCGCCTGCTCGGCACCTACAACCTGTTCCTGCCGGAAGCCTTCGAACTGCCCGAGGAAGTCGCCCTGCTGTTTCGCTCCATCGGCGAACATCTTGGCATGGCGCTGGAGAACGCGCGACTCAAGCGCGAAAACCTGCGCATCGTGCTGACCAGCGAGCGGCAGATGATGGCTGCCGAAATCCACGATTCGCTGGCGCAGACGCTGGCTTACATGAAAATGCGCATGGCCATGCTCAACGACGCGATTGCTGACCAGTCGCTGGAGCGCAGTGCCAAGTATGCCGCCGACGTCGGTCAGGCGCTGGACGACGCCTATGGCCACTTGCGCGAACTGCTGGTGCAATTCCGCAGCCGCATGGACCCGATGGGCCTCGAACATGCCTTGCAGGGGCTGGCCTGTGGCTTCCAGGAGCGCACCGGCATATCCCTGCGCTATGAAAACAAGCTTACCGACCTGCGCCTCGCGCCGGAAAAGGAAAGCCAGGTCTTCCACATCCTGCAGGAGGCACTGGCCAACGTCGCCCGCCATTCCGGCGCCACGGAGGCCAGCATGACCCTGGAGGCGGCCGGCGATTACTACACCGCCACTGTTGAAGACAACGGCCGTGGCGGGCCGGGCTTCTTCGCCATCGCCAATCGCGTCGGTGGCTTCCATGAACATCCCGGGCTGCGCGATCACTTCGGTCTCGCGATCATGCGCGAACGAGCGCAGAAAATCGGCGGCTATCTCGAAGTCGCCAACCTGCCGCAGGGCGGTTTTCGTGTTCGGCTCAGCTTTCCACCCGGAGGAGATGTCCTCGCATGAGCGTCCCGCACGGCCGCCCGAAGGGGCGTATGTCACGAGCCGGAGCCGCGCTGCGGCGAACCGTAGTCACCCCCTACCTTGGGGCGAGGCAGTGTATCGCGGAGCATGCGCCCTGCCGCAGCCGGCTGGCCATGCAAGGCCTGCCGTGGAGCGGGGCCGGGGGGAGGGCACTCCAATGAACACGCCGAACGACGGCACACCGATTCGCGTCCTGCTGGTGGACGACCACACCCTGTTTCGCAAGGGGCTCGCCGAATTGCTCGAGCAGCGGGGCACGATCAAGGTCGCCGGCATCGCCGGCAATGCCGACGATGCCTGTCGTTTGCTGGCGGAGGCGCAGCCCGACGTCATCATCACCGATCTCAACATGCCGCCCAACGGCGGCCTCAGCCTGCTGCGCCAACTGGTTGCGGATGGCTGGCATGGCCCGGTGCTGATCCTCACCGTCAGCGATGCCGAGGATGACCTTGCCGCCGCGCTGCAGGCCGGCGCCAAGGGCTATCTCCTGAAGGACATGGAACCGGAAGACGTGGTCGATGCCGTGCAGCGCGCGGTGCGCGGCGAAACCGTGGTGGCCCCGGCGATGACGCTGAAGCTGGTCAATCTGCTGCCGGGCGGCAATGCCGCCGCGACCAAGGCCGATACCCTGAAGCTGCTCACCGCGCGCGAACGCGAGATCCTCCAGCAACTGTCGCAAGGATTGTCGAACAAGGCCATCGCCCGCGTGCTCGACATCAGTCATGACACCGTCAAATTGCACGTCAAGCACATCCTGGCCAAGCTCAACCTCAGTTCGCGCGTCGCGGCCGCCGTCTTTGCCGTCGAGCAAAAGGCGGCCGAGCAGGGTCGACGAAGTTAGCCTCTTGGCGATCAGATTGCCACCGCACCCTCTTACGCCGCCTGGCGCATCACACTTAGCAGCGCTTCGGGCGGTTGCGCACCGCTGGCGGCCAGGCGCTGGTTGAAAATGAAGAAGGGCACACCGCTGATGCCCGTGCGCTGGGCTTCTTTGGCGCCGCCGCGCACGGCGTCCGCATCCTCGTTCGATTCGAGGTAACTCAGCACTGCGGCGCGATCCATGCCGCAGGCGGCGGCCACATCGGCCAATACCACGCGGTCACCGACATGTCGTCCTTCGAGGAACTGCGCGGCGAAAAGTGCTTCGACCAGCGCTTCTGTCACCGTTGCGTCAGCGCCAACTATTGACTGCGCATGGTGGATCAGCCGATGCGCTTTGAGCGTGTTGGCGCGCAGTTGGATTTTCTCGAAGGCGAAGGCTATGCCGGCGGCCCGGCCCGCCTCGCTGACGCGCTGCCAGAGCTCCTCCACTTGCCTGGGCCCGCCGAACTTCCGTTCCAGGAAGGGCCGGTAGGGCTCGCCCGCTTCCGGCGTGTCCGGGTTGAGGAAGAAGGGCCGCCAGTGGACCGTCACCGCGCAATCAGGCCGTTCTTCGCGCCACAGCTTCAAGGCGCGGTCGAGATGGCGCTTGCCGATGAAGCACCAGGGACAGACCACATCGGAAACGGCATCGATCGTCAGTTTGATGATTTGACCTCCAGCACGATCTTGCCTATATGCTTGCTCGATTCCATCAGGCGGTGCGCTTCGGCTACCTGCGAAAGCGGGAAGCGGGCGTAGATATGCGGCAGCAATTCGCCGCGTGCCAGCGCCGGCCAGATGTTGGCGGCCAGCGCGTCGCGGATCGCGGCCTTCTCAGCCAGGGTGCGCGGGCGCATCGTCGAGCCGGTGATGGTCAGGCGTTTCAGCATGACCGGCATCAGGTCGGCTTCGCCCTTGCTGCCTTCGAGGAAGGCGACATACACCAGTCGTCCGTCGCGCCGCAGCGAGGCCAGGTTGCGCTGCAGGTAGGGTGCGCCGACCATGTCGAGAACCACGTCGACGCCGCTGCCGCTGGTGATGCGCTTCACTTCCTCGGCGAAGTCGGCGGTACGGTAGTTGATCGCGTGCGCCGCGCCGGCGCCGCGGCAGAAAGCCGCCTTCTCCTCGTTGCCGACGGTGACGATGCACTCGACGCCAAGATGCTTTGCCAACTGGATTGCGACCAGCCCGATGCCGCTCGAGCCGCCATGCACCAGCAGGCGCTCGCCTTTCTTCAGGCGGCCGAGATCGACGAGGTTGGCCCAGACCGTGAACCAGGTTTCGGGCAGCGCCGCCGCCGTGGCGAAGTCCATGCCTTGCGGCACCGGCAGCGCGTGGCTGGCTGCCGCCACGCAGTACTCGGCGTAGCCGCCGCCCGGCGTCAGCGCCGTCACGCCGTCGCCGACTTTCCATTGCGTAACACCTGCGCCCAGTGCCGCAACGCGCCCTGCCACTTCGAGGCCCAGCACGGGCGAGGCATCGGGCGGGGGAGGGTACTTGCCGGAGCGCTGCAGCACGTCGGGGCGATTCACACCGGCGCAGATCACTTCGATCAGCATCTGGCCGGGGCCGGGCGCGGGTGTGGGACCCTCGGCCAGCGTCATGCAATCGGCGTCGCCGCCAGTACCGTGGGCGATGTATTTCATTGTGTGTTGCTCCATCGAGGGTGATGCAAGAGTCTAGCAGGGGCCTAGCGGCGGGCAACACGGCGCTTGGCGCATGTCATGGCATTGGACGGTATGCTTCGTCGCCATGAACGATCCGAAACGGCATGCCGGCCTGCTTGTTTTTGTCTTCTCGGCCACGGTGACCTGCGCATCGCCTGCGGCCGCTGATGTGCTCGCCACGGCTGCGCGAGCGATCGGCGTGCTGACGCTGCCGCAGGTTTTTGGCAGCGAGTCCTGCGCGAAGTTCGAGCCGAGTCCGGTGGCGGTCCATCGTGCGCCGGGAACGCGCGCCGCGTTCGCCGAGGTGTTCCTGCGGTCCGCTGTGACGCAGGATGGCGCGGGCGGGTGTGCCGCTTCCGAGGTCATGGTTAGGGATCGCGCGAACGACGCCGTGCAGGAGTTGCCGACGGTCGAATACGCCTATGAGCAGCCGGGGGCCGTGGTCACGGCACGGCGCGGGGAATGGTACGAGATCCGCTTGCAGGGTGGCACAGGCTGGGTGCGTCCGGGCGGCCCGGCGACATTCATCCCGCTTGATGAACTGCTGCGCGACAAACTGCTTTATTTGCGCGAAGGCGCGGTTGGCGATGCGCGCGCTGCGCCCGGTGGTCCGCCCTTAAGTCTCGATGGCCGCTTTGCCGACAGCCGGTCGCTTGCCGTGTCGCTGCTATCGATGGTCCGGCGCAACGGCAAGCTCTGGGTCCGCGTCGAATTGAGCGAAGGAGCGCCCTGCGCCGCGCCGAAGGCCAGTCCGGCGAAGAGGCGCGTCTGGCTGCCCTTCCACGGTTCGGACGGGCGGCCCAATCTCTGGTTTCATTCGCGGGGCTGTTGAGGATCGCGGCGCATGCGGTTGCCGCTCAAGCCTGCCGCACGAGCGGCGGGGCGGGCGCTAAAATCCCAAGTGAGATGAGCGCCATCGACCTCGATTACCTGCGCGGCTGGGTCGGCAAGACCGAGATCCTCGATGACATCGTGGCCCCTTCGAAGGTGGCCGCGCTGGCGGCGACCCTCGACCGCGACGACGCCTGGCCGGTGGCCGGTGACCCGCTGCCGCCGCCCTGGCACTGGACGCTGTGCGTGCCGGCGGCGTGCCAGTCGGCGATCGGCCCCGATGGCCACCCGGCGCGCGGCGGTTTCCTGCCGCCGGTGCCGCTGCCGCGCCGCATGTGGGCCGGCGGCCGGCTAAGCTTCCCGCAACCGCTGCGGGTGGGTGAAACGGTGCAGCGCCGTTCGCAGGTCATGTCGGTCGAGCACAAGAGCGGGCGCAGCGGCGATCTGGTCTTTGTCCTCGTCCGCCACGAGTTTCACGGTGCGGTGGGCCTCTGCATCACCGAGGAACACGACATCGTCTACCGCGAGATGCCGGCCGCCGTGTCACCAGCGCCGTCTTTTAAACCAGCTCCGTCGCAACAGTCCTGGGAAAGGACCATCGTCCCCGACGACGTGCTGCTGTTCCGCTATTCGGCATTGACATTCAACGGTCATCGCATCCACTACGACCGCCGCTATGTCACCGAAGTCGAGGGCTATCCGGGCCTCATCGTCCATGCTCCGCTGATCGCGACCTTGCTGGTCGACTTGTTGCGACGGAATATACCCGGTACGACCATAGCTGCCATCGAATTCCGTGCCGTCAAGCCCGTGTTCGACAGCGCGCCTTTCCACGTCTGCGGTCGCCCCGAGGCCGACGGCAAGACCGTCAAGCTGTGGACCCGCGACGCCGAAGGCCACCTGACCATGGACATGACGGTGACCCTCGGCTGATCCCGCAACCTCCAATCCCGACGAGAGCAAGCATGCAAATGGCCAACGACGCCTGCCATGACATCCGCGAAGCGGAGCGCGATTTGTGTGCCGAGTATCCGGCGCCGAGGGTACCGTGAGCGGTCCCGCCGACAAGCTTGCCGAGTTCTGGAACCAGCGCTACGGCAAGGAGGAGTTCGCCTATGGCACGGCGCCCAACGATTTCCTGGTTGAGTACGCCAACCGCATTCCGCCGCACGGCAAGGCGCGCTGCCTGGCCGACGGCGAGGGCCGCAATGGTGTCTGGCTGGCCATGCAGGGCCATGCCGTGAGCTCGGTCGATATCGCCGCGGAAGGCATGGCGAAAGCGCAGCGCCTGGCCGCCAAACAGGGTGTCGCCCTGGACACGCAGGTCGCCGACCTGGCTGTTTTCGATCCGGGCACGGACGCCTGGGATGGCATCGTCTCCGTCTTCATGCACTTGCCGTCGAAGTTGCGGCGCGAGGTCCTGGCGCGCTGCGTCGCGGCGCTGCGTCCCGGCGGCGTGGTCCTGTTCGAAGCCTATGCCAAGGGCCAGCTCGGGCGGGGCGCGGGCGGCCCGCCGGATGCCGATCTGCTGGTGGCGCTGGCGGATCTCGAGCAGGAGTTTCCCGGCTGTCGTATCCTGCACGCCTTTTGCGGCCTGCGCGACGTCAACGAAGGCCGTCATCACACGGGCATTGGCGAGGTCGTGCAACTCGTCGTGCAGAAACCATGAAAACCAACCGCCTCGGCCTTCGGTTGCTGACAGTCCGCGACATCGACGCAAGCTGATCGAGCTTGCAAACCGCGCCTGACAGCCTGCCGGTTGCCGTCGCGCCGGCGCCGACTTTCGTCAAACCCCCATGAGCGAAACCGTCACTCCCCTGATCAAACGCAACATCGCGCTGCTGGCCGCCTGCCAGGCGCTGCTGCTGTGCAACGGGGTGACCCTGATCGCCGTCAACGGCCTGGCCGGCGCCAGGCTGGCGCCGACGCCGCTGCTGGCCACGCTGACCGTCACCGGCTATGTCATCGGAACCGCGCTGATGACCCTGCCCGCGTCCTACTTCATGAAGCGCTACGGGCGTCGCGCCGGCTTCATCGTCGGCGCCCTGCTCGGTATCTTCGGCGGCGTCACTTGCGCAACGGCAGTGAGCATCGGCAGCTTTTGGCTGCTCTGCTTTGGCACCCTGTGCGCCGGCCCCTACAACGCCTTCGGCCTGCAATACCGCTTCGCCGCCGCCGACATGGCGCCCGCCGACTGGAAGCCCAAGGCGAGCTCCTGGACGCTGGCCGGCGGCATCCTCGGCGGCTTCATCGGGCCCTGGGCCGGCAAGATCACGCGCGACATCTGGGCTGTCGAGTTCGCCGCCACCTATGCCTCCCTGTCCGTGTTCGCGGTGATCGCGCTGCTCATCGCCAGCCGCCTGCGCGTGCCAGAGATGGCCGACGCCGGGCAGCAGGGCTCGGGCCGGCCGCTGGCCGAGATCGCCGGCCAGCCGACCTTCATCGTCGCCGTGCTGGCGGCCGCCTTGGGCTACGGCACGATGAACCTGCTGATGGCGGCCACGCCCCTGGCGATGGACATCTGCGGCCTGCCGTTCGCCGACGCCGCCTTTGTCCTGCAGTGGCACGTGCTCGGCATGTACGGGCCGTCCTTCTTCACCGGCGGCCTGATCAAGCGCTTCGGCGTGCTGAACGTCCTCGCGGCCGGCGTGGCACTGATGCTGGCCTGCATTTCGCTGGCCCTGTCCGGCGTGACCCTGATGCACTTCTGGTGGGCGCTGTTCCTGCTCGGCGTCGGCTGGAATTTCCTCTACATCGGCGGCACCGCGCTGCTGACGGAGACCTATCGCCCTGCCGAGCGCGCCAAGGTGCAGGGCAGCAACGACTTCATGGTCTTCGCCGTGCAGGCCGTGTCCTCGGTCTCCGCCGGCGCCCTGGTGCTTGGCGGCGGCTGGCATACGTTGAATGTTTACGCCATACCCGCGGTGCTGGTGATCGGCCTCGCCGTCACCAGCCTGATTCTCCATCGACGTCGGCTCGCGCAATGAAGTCGGAAGTCCAGCACTGCTGCGGAATGCGAAGTCGGAGGTAACATCCCGTGCCATGACGCCTGACGCTCGTCCATCCGATCGGCCCGTCGACCTGCTGGTGATCGGCGGCGGCATCAACGGCACGGGGATTGCGCGCGACGCGGCGGGGCGCGGGTTTTCGGTGGCGCTGGTGGAGCGCGGCGACCTGGCCGGCGCGACATCTTCGGCATCCTCCAAGCTGGTTCATGGCGGGCTGCGCTACCTCGAACAGTTCGAATTTCGCCTGGTGGCGGAAGCCCTGGCGGAACGGGAAACCCTGCTGCGCATGGCGCCGCACCTGGTCTGGCCGTCGCGTTTCATCATGCCCCACGTGCCCGCGCTACGGCCGCGCTGGATGATCCGCGCCGGACTGTTCCTTTACGACCGCCTCGGCGGTTATCACGCCGACGCGCTGCTGCCGGGCTCGGGATCGGTCAGGCTGGATCGCCCACCCTATGACGAAGGATTGCAGGCGCGCTACCGCCACGGCTTCATCTATTCCGACTGCCGCACCGACGATGCCCGGCTGGTGATCGCCAACGCGCGCGATGCGGCGCGGCTGGGCGCAAGCATTCTTCCGCACGCCGAACTGGTCGCCGCAGAGCGCGCCGGCGGCCTGTGGCAGGTGCAACTGGGCGGCGGCAAGACCCTGCAGGCGCGGGCCATCGCCAACGTCGCCGGGCCCTGGGTCAAGGAGGTGCTCAACCGGCGCCTCGGCGTGCCGTCCGCCGATTCTGTGCGGCTGGTGCGCGGCAGCCACCTGGTGCTGCCACGGCGCTATGCCGGCGAACATGCTTTCATCCTGCAGAACGACGACCGTCGCGTGGTGTTCATGATTCCCTGGGAAGGGCGCTTCACCCTGCTGGGCACCACCGACGTGGTGGAGGTCGGCGATCCGCTGCAGCCGCGAGTTACCGACGCGGAAGCCGCTTACCTGTGTGCCGCCGCCGGCCGCTACCTGAAGCAGGCGCCGCGGCCGCAGGATGCGGTGTGGCGCTACGCCGGGGTGCGCCCGCTGTATGACGACGGCTCGGGCGATCCCGCGGCGATCACCCGCGATTACACGCTGCGCCTCGACGTTCAAGGGCAGGCGCCGGTGCTGTCGGTGTTCGGCGGCAAGCTCACCACCTACCGGCGGCTGGCCGAGCAGGTGGTTGACCGCTTGGCGGCGGCGCTGGGTGAGCGGCGGCGAGCGTGGACCGAGCGGTCGACGCTGCCAGGCGGTGCGATGCCGGCCGGCGGCCTGGGCGATTTCATGCAGCAGGAGATCGTGCCGCGCTATCCCTGGCTGCCACAGGCGCAGCGCGATGCGCTGGCGCGCCGCCACGGCAGCGAACTTCCCGAACTGCTGGGCGACGCGCGCGGGCCGGCCGACCTGGGCGAAGATTTCGGCGGCGGTCTGTGCGAGCGCGAATTGGAATGGATGCTCTCTCGCGAGTGGGCGCGTTCGGCCGACGACATCCTCTGGCGTCGCAGCAAGTGCGGCCTGCACATGACGGCGGACCAGCGCGAGAAGGTGGCGCGGTGGCTGGGCGGTTAGGGGCCTTGCGGCCGGATCGCGGACGTAGAATGGGCGGGCCTGAAAGTCGGCGCTGGCGCTACGGCAATGGAGTTCGGCGGCGGCAGGATGGCATTCTTGAAGGGAGCAGAGATGATCGAAGGAGGCTGCCTTTGCGGAGGCATCCGCTACCAGTACGACGGCGAGATCGAGGAGATCTCGATCTGTCATTGTTCGCAGTGCCGCAAGGCGCAAGGGTCGGCGTTTGCCGCGGTGAGTCCGGTGGCCACCGAGCGCCTGCGCTTCCTTGCCGGGGCCGAACTGCTCAGGGAATACCGCTCTTCGCCGGACAAGCTCAGGGCGTTCTGTGCCGAGTGCGGCAGCCCGATCTACTCCGCCAAGGACGCCGCGCCCGGCGTCAGGCGACTGCGCCTGGGCACCGTGGATACGCCTTTCAGCTGCGCCAATGCATTCCATATCTTCACCGACTCGAAGGCGTCATGGTGGAATTGCGACGACGGCCTGCCGCGCTTCGCCGAGCGCCGGCCGTAGCGGCAGGAGACGCACATGCTGCCGGAATCGCTGACCGAACTCGAAAAGATCCGCGCGTCCTGCAAGGCCATGGTCAGGAGGCGCGCCGCTACCTCCGGCGGCATGTCGCTGATTCCGATTCCAGGCGTGGACATCGCCGGCGATGTCGGCCTGCTGCTTGAACTGATTCCGGCGATCAACAAGAAGTTCGGTCTCACGCCCGAGCAGATCGACGAACTCGATCCGCGACACAAGGTGCTGATCTACGC
>VEPA01000064.1 GCA_012026675.1 Betaproteobacteria bacterium
CCCTATTCAATAATCTTGGCGACGACGCCGGCGCCCACGGTACGTCCGCCTTCGCGGATGGCAAAGCGCAGGCCTTCTTCCATCGCAATCGGCGCGATCAGCGTCACCGTGATGGAGACGTTGTCGCCAGGCATCACCATGTCGGTCCCCGCCGGCAGCTCAACCGCGCCGGTGACGTCGGTGGTGCGGAAGTAGAACTGCGGACGGTAGCCCTGGAAGAACGGGGTGTGACGCCCGCCTTCTTCCTTGTTCAGCACGTAGATCTCGGCGATGAACTTGGTGTGCGGGGTGATCGAGCCGGGTTTGGCCAGTACCTGGCCGCGCTCGACTTCTTCGCGCTTGGTGCCGCGCAGCAGTACGCCGACGTTGTCGCCAGCCTGGCCCTGGTCGAGCAGCTTGCGGAACATTTCGACGCCGGTGCAGGTGGTCTTGAGGGTGGGCCGCAGGCCGACGATTTCGACTTCGTCGCCGACCTTGATGATGCCGCGCTCAATCCGGCCGGTGACGACGGTGCCGCGCCCGGAGATGGTGAATACGTCTTCCACCGGCATCAGGTAGGTGCCGTCCAGGGCGCGCTTGGGGGCGGGAATGTAGCTGTCCAGCGCGTCGGCCAGCTTGAGGATGGAGCCTTCGCCCATCTCGCTGGTGTCGCCTTCCATGGCGAGCTTGGCGGAGCCGGTGACAATCGGGGTGTCATCGCCCGGGAATTCGTACTTGGAGAGCAGTTCGCGCACTTCCATTTCGACCAGCTCGAGCAGCTCGGGGTCGTCCACCATGTCGGCTTTGTTGAGGTAGACGACGATGTAGGGTACACCGACCTGCCGTGCCAGCAGGATGTGTTCGCGCGTCTGCGGCATGGGGCCGTCGGCCGCCGATACGACCAGGATGGCGCCGTCCATCTGCGCGGCACCGGTGATCATGTTCTTGATGTAGTCGGCGTGTCCGGGGCAGTCTACGTGTGCGTAGTGCCGGTGGGCGGTCTCGTATTCGACGTGCGCGGTGTTGATGGTGATGCCGCGCGCTTTCTCTTCCGGCGCCGCGTCAATCTGGTCGTAGGCCTTCACTTCTCCGCCATATCGCTTCGACAGCACCAGCGTGATCGCAGCCGTCAAGGTCGTCTTCCCATGGTCTACGTGCCCAATCGTCCCTACGTTTACGTGCGGCTTCGTCCGCTCATATTTAGCTTTTGCCATGATTGCCCTCCCTTAACAATTACTTCTTGTTGATGATCGCGTCCGCCACGTTCTTCGGCGCTTCCATGTAATGCTTAAACTCCATCGTATAGGTGGCGCGCCCTTGCGACAAGGAACGCACCACGGTGGAGTAGCCGAACATCTCCGCCAGCGGCACCTCGGCGCGGATCGCCTTGCCGGCCGGCAAATCTTCCATACCCTGAATGATACCGCGGCGGGATGAAAGGTCACCCATTACATCGCCCATATACTCTTCCGGCGTTTCCACTTCCACCGCCATCATCGGCTCCAGCAGCACCGGATCCGCCTTGCGCATGCCGTCCTTGAAGGCGATCGAGGCCGCCATCTTGAACGCCTGCTCGCTGGAATCCACGTCGTGGTAGGAGCCGTCGAACAGCGTCACCTTGACATCCACCACCGGGAAGCCAGCCAGCACGCCATTAGGCAAGGATTCCCGCAGGCCCTTGTCCACCGCGGGGATGTACTCGCGCGGCACGGTGCCGCCCTTGATGGCATCCACGAACTCATAACCCTAGCCCGCGCCGTGCGGCTCCATCTTGAGCCAGACATGTCCATACTGGCCTTTGCCGCCGGATTGCTTGATGAACTTACCTTCGATCTCGACCGGTTTCCTGATCGCCTCGCGGTATGCCACTTGCGGGGCGCCTACGTTGGCTTCCACACCGAACTCGCGCTTCATGCGGTCCACCAGGATTTCAAGGTGCAGTTCGCCCATGCCGGAAATGATGGTCTGGCTGGTTTCCTCGTCGGTACGTACGCGGAACGACGGGTCTTCCTGCGCTAGGCGGTTCAGGGCAAGGCCCATCTTCTCCTGGTCTGCCTTGGTCTTGGGCTCAACCGCGACATGGATCACCGGTTCCGGGAACACCATGCGCTCCAAGGTGATTTCCTGGCCCTGGATGCACAGCGTGTCGCCAGTGGTGGCTTCCTTCAAGCCGACCGCCGCGGCGATGTCGCCGGCCCGCACTTCCTTGATTTCCTCGCGCTCGTTGGCATGCATCTGCAGGATGCGGCCGATGCGCTCCTTCCTGCTCTTGACCGGGTTGAAAACCGTGTCGCCGGACTTCACCACGCCCGAATAGACGCGGAAGAAAATAAGCTGGCCCACGAACGGGTCGGTCATGATCTTGAATGCCAGCGCGGCAAACGGCTCGTCGTCAGACGCCTTCCGTTCCACCATCCGCCCCCTGTCATCCTCGCCCTTCACCGGCGGGATATCGGTCGGCGCCGGCATGTATTCGACGATGGCATCCAGCAAAGCCTGCACGCCCTTGTTCTTGAAGGCGGAGCCGCACAGCATGGGCACGATCTCGTTGGCAATGGTGCGCAGGCGCAAGCCCTTCTTGATTTCGGCAACAGTTAGGCTGCCTTCCTCGAGATACTTGTGCATCAGTTCTTCGTTGGCTTCGGCGGCACTCTCCATCATCTTCTCGCGCCATTCCTTGGCGATTGGGAGAAGCTCGGCGGGAATATCGCGCAATTCGAACTTCATGCCCTTGGTGGAATCGTCCCAGTAGATCGCCTGCATGCGGACCAAGTCAACCAAACCTTCAAACTTGTCTTCCGCCCCAATCGGTATCTGCAGCGCCACCGGGTTTGCCTTGAGCCGGCTCTTCATCTGGTCATAGACCTTGAAGAAGTTGGCGCCGGCACGATCCATCTTGTTCACGAACGCCAGGCGCGGCACCTTGTATTTGTTGGCCTGGCGCCACACGGTTTCCGACTGCGGCTGCACGCCGCCGACCGCGCAATACACCATGCAGGCACCATCCAGCACGCGCATGGAACGTTCCACCTCGATGGTGAAATCCACGTGTCCCGGCGTGTCGATAATGTTGATGCGGTGCTCCGGGAAGGACATGTCCATCCCCGTCCAGAAGCAGGTGGTCGCCGCTGAAGTGATGGTAATGCCGCGCTCCTGCTCCTGCTCCATCCAGTCCATTGTCGCAGCGCCATCGTGCACTTCACCGATTTTGTGGTTCACGCCGGTGTAATAAAGGATGCGCTCGGTCGTCGTCGTCTTGCCGGCGTCGATGTGCGCACTGATGCCAATGTTGCGGTAACGTTCGATTGGGGTTTTACGGGCCACAGCGGATACCTACTTCTCTCTTAAAGTACTTGAAGCGGAAGAATTCGGATTAGAAACGGAAATGCGAGAAGGCCTTATTGGCCTCGGCCATGCGGTGCACTTCCTCGCGCCGCTTCATGGCGGCGCCGCGGCCTTCAGATGCTTCCATCAGCTCGGCCGCCAGGCGCAATCCCATGGACTTCTCGCCGCGCTTGCGGGCGGCATCGCGCAGCCAGCGCATGGCCAATGCGGTACGCCGTGTCGGGCGAACCTCGACCGGCACCTGGTAATTGGCGCCACCGACGCGGCGGCTCTTGACTTCCACCATGGGGCGCAGGGTGCTGACCGCCAGCGTGAACACTTCGAGCGGATCCTTGCCGCGCTTTTGCACCACCTGGTCAAACGCGCCGTAGAGGATCTTCTCGGCGACGGACTTCTTGCCGCAGGTCATCAGCACGTTGACAAACTTGGACACTTCCGAATTGCCGAACTTGGGGTCCGGGAGGATATTGCGCTTGGGGACTTCTCTACGTCTTGGCATGGGATTACCTCGGTCTGTTCCGGTCGCCGCCTATGCGGCCTTCGGGCGCTTGGCGCCATATTTCGAGCGGGATTGCTTGCGATCCTTCACGCCGGCGGTATCCATGCTGCCGCGCACCATGTGGTAGCGCACCCCGGGCAGGTCCTTGACGCGGCCGCCGCGGATCAGCACCACGGAGTGCTCCTGCAGGTTGTGTCCCTCGCCGCCGATGTAGCTGATCACCTCGTAACCGTTGGTCAGCCGCACCTTGGCAACCTTGCGCAACGCAGAGTTCGGTTTCTTCGGCGTAGTCGTGTACACGCGGGTGCAAACACCGCGTTTCTGCGGACAGCTTTCCAGCGCCGGCACCTTGCGCTTGGAAATGACTCTTTCCCGAGGCTTGCGAACAAGTTGGTTAATCGTAGGCATTATGGCAATCCCTAAAAATTACGGGACGGCGAGCTGTCGCCATCCCGAGAGGGTCGCATTGTATTTGGCAGCCTTCTGCTTGTCAAGAATTGCTTGAGCGGCATGCCGCGAGTTTATTGATAAGTCAGGCCCATTTGAGCTTGGCCTTTTTAATCGGCACAGCGTGGGCCGAAGCCTACACTTTATAAAGGTTGGGTTCAGACAAAACTCAAGATGGAGTGGGTAAACGGTTGTGGAATTTCGCACACTCCTCCTCGGATGGTAGCATACTTTCATTCACTTGATTCTTGGGGAGGCAAGTGACATGTACCAAACACAAGAACTTATAGCCACACTAAAGAAGCTTCTCAAGTCTGAAGGTCTGACCTATCGAGAATTGGCAAGAAAGCTGGAAATCAGCGAATCAAGCATCAAACGTCTCTTTGCCGAAGAAAGCTTTTCCCTTAAACGTGTCGATCAGATTTGTCACCACCTTGGCATAAATCTGTCTGATCTGGTTCACATGATGGACAGGGAGAACCCGCGCATAACTCAATTAACGGAGGCACAGGAAAAAGAGGCGGCATCCGATTTGAAGTTGCTGGGAATTGCTTTCCT
This sequence comes from Betaproteobacteria bacterium, assembly GCA_012026675.1. Lineage (GTDB taxonomy): Bacteria > Pseudomonadota > Gammaproteobacteria > Burkholderiales > Rhodocyclaceae > Sulfuritalea. The sequence continues at coordinate 4,829 of VEPA01000064.1, forward strand.
GGTCATGAATGGATGGTCCTACCAGAACATACTTGAAAATTTCTCAATAAACGAAGCAACGCTGGTGCACTACCTTTTTAAGCTCGACAAGCTGCGTATCCTCGACCTTTTGCCAAATAACCGTATCAGGCTTCTGATCTCTTCTAATTTTTCATGGCGGAAAAATGGCCCCGTGCAAAAAACGTTAGCCAATGTCGTTTTGAGAACCATTCTGGAAGGCGACATTGAAAATGCTGGGGGTGAAATGCATTATCTCCCAGGCATGCTGTCTGACGAGTCTCGCGCAGAGATCATTCGGCGTATAGGACATCTTGCACAGTCGTTCAAAGAACTAAAACAGCAAGACCGCGATCTTCCATTTGAACAACGCCATGGATACAGCCTGGTACTGGCCATACGCCCATGGCGCAAAGAAGTGATCAACTATTTTCTTACTGGCCAATCCCCTGAAGCTTCAAGCCCGCGATAACACCTCTAGTAGTACCTAATAAAACCATGGGTATCGCGATTCGATACCCCGGAATCCTTCAATTGCCTCCCACTGTTGCCAGTTTCACACTGGAACCGTTTTTCCATATTCGTAAGTTAGTGGGAGGTGAAAAATGTTTACTACGCTGATCACCAAAGCTGTTCCGCTCCCGCGCTGTTCTTTGCTTGCGCTGATGATGTGTGCGCTGATGTTCACGGGATGCGCAACCAACAACATACAGAGTTTGCGCGCTGACCAGGCGTCAGCCAATGTCATCGGCGAAACGCAGGCTGGCGCAAATACCCAAGGATCGTCCGAGGCAGCTTACCCCAACGCCGGGAGTTGTGCAGCTGTTGGCGCCGCTTTAGGTGTTGCGGCGGGTATTGCAATGACTATTCCGGTTTGCACCAATTTTATTACATCAGCGGCATGCCCGCAGTATGCAGTTCTGATGGTTGGAGGGCTGGGCTTAATTGGTTACGTGGTGGGCGAAAAAATATGCGAGAACAAGGGCGATGGATCGTAAAGCAGAAGAATTAATGAGGACTGACATATGAGGTCGGTGTAAATCAACTGACCAGAACAAGACACCTACTTCTGCCTTGAAAAAAACGGCTTGGAGCATTCACCCCAAGCCGTTTCTTTATATCTGGTGGGCCCGGTCGGACTCGAACCGACGACCAAAGGATTATGAGTCCTCTGCTCTAACCAACTGAGCTACAGGCCCGGAAACCTAATCGCTATTAATCGTTACCGGTATCGAGGAAGCTGCGCAGCCTTTCCGAACGGGATGGGTGGCGCAGCTTGCGCAGCGCCTTGGCTTCGATCTGGCGAATGCGCTCGCGCGTGACGTCGAACTGTTTTCCGACTTCTTCGAGCGTGTGGTCGGTATTCATTTCGATGCCGAAACGCATGCGCAGCACTTTGGCTTCGCGCGGCGTGAGCGAGTCCAGCACTTCCTTGGTAGCCTCGCGCAGGCTGGCATACACCGCCGCATCGACCGGCGCCATGGTGGACATGTCCTCGATGAAATCGCCAAGGTGCGAATCGTCGTCGTCGCCGATCGGTGTTTCCATCGAGATCGGCTCTTTGGAAATCTTGAGGATCTTGCGGATCTTTTCCTCGGGCATTTCCATCCGTTCCGCCAGCAGTGCCGGATCGGGTTCCTGCCCGGTTTCCTGCAGGATTTGGCGCGAGATGCGGGTCATCTTGTTGATGGTTTCGATCATGTGCACCGGGATGCGGATGGTGCGCGCCTGGTCGGCGATGGAGCGCGTGATGGCCTGGCGGATCCACCACGTGGCGTAGGTCGAGAACTTGTAGCCACGGCGGTATTCGAACTTGTCCACCGCCTTCATCAGGCCGATGTTCCCTTCCTGGATCAGGTCGAGGAACTGCAGCCCGCGGTTGGTGTATTTCTAGGCAATCGAGATTACCAGGCGCAGGTAGGCCTCGATCATTTCGCGCTTGGCGCGCCGCGCCCGCGCTTCGCCGGTGGACATCTGCTTGTTGATTTCCTTGAGCTCGCGCACCGGGATGCCGACGCGCTCCTGCAGGTCGAGCAGCCGCTGCTGCTGGTCGAGGATGGAATGGCGCAGGCGTCCCAGCCTTTCGCTGTATGGCTTGCCCAGCGCGATTTCGCCGGCCAGCCAGTCCAGGTTGCTTTCGTTGCCGGGGAACACCTTGATGAAGTGCTGGCGCGGCATGCCGGCCTTGTCCACGCAGAACTCCATGATCTTGCGCTCGTGCGAACGGATTTTCTCGACGATGCCGCGCACGTGGTCGCACATCGCTTCCACCTGTTTGGCAGAGAAGCGGAACCCCATCAGTTCATCGAGGATGACGCCCTGGTATTTCTTGTAGTCCTTGTGCTGGGAGCCGTGCTTTCCCAGCGTCTTGATCATCTTGCCGTAGGCTTCGCGGATCAGCGCGAAGCGCTTCAGCACCTCCGCCGTGAGATGCGCCAGCACTTCCGCGGACAGGGCGGCGGCCCGGTCGGCAGCTTCTTCCTCGTCGACTTCCTCCTCTTCCTCGGCGGTTTCCTCGGAAGCCTGCTCGGCGGCAATCGCTTCCTCCACGCCGATATCGGTGTCGATCAGGCCATCCACCACTTCGTCGACGCGCAGTTCGCCCCTCTCGACTTTCTCGATCAGCAGCAGCAGTTCCTCGATCGTGGTCGGGCAGGCGGAAATGGCCTGCACCATGTGCTTGAGGCCGTCTTCGATGCGCTTGGCGATTTCGATTTCGCCCTCGCGCGTGAGCAGGTCCACCGTGCCCATCTCGCGCATGTACATGCGCACCGGGTCGGTGGTGCGGCCGAACTCGGAATCCACCGTGGACAGCGCCGCCTCAGCCTCGGCCACGACATCTTCATCCGTCACCGCCGGCGTGACATCCGACATCAGCAGCGCCTCGGTGTCGGGGGCCTCCTCGTACACCTGGATGCCCATGTCGTTGATCATGCCGATGATGCCGTCGATCTGTTCGCTGTCCTGAACGTCGTAGGGCAGGTGGTCGTTGATCTCGGCATAGGTCAGGTCGCCGCGCTCCTTGCCGAGGATGATCAACGTCTTGAGCCGCATGCGGCGAACGTCAGCGTCGTTGGTGTGGTTTTCCGCTCTGTCGTTCTGCTGTTCGTTGGCCATGTTCGATTCCATTCCGGCTGATGGAAAGTTGTGCATTATATCCGAAAATCACTCGTCATTTTTGGCGGCTGGCCGCCTGTATTGCTGTAGCAGATGCCTCTGCTCCGGAGTGAGCGCCTGCAGTCCCTGCGCCTGTGCCAGCGCCAGCAGCGCGGCCATGTCCTGCTGCTGCCCGGCCTGTTCGAGCTGCTTCAGGGCACCCTCGAATTCCTGCTCGATCTCGAAGTCCTCGCCGGCATTCATAAGCTCCGCCGACAACTCCTTCATCATCGCTTCCGGCGCTTCCGCGCGCAGCCTGTCCAGCAGCATGGCGCCACTCATTTCCGGGTTGGACTGCAGCGCCTCCAGCAATCGCGCCAGCAAGGCATCTTCCGGGGTTTTCTGCGGCAGCTGCCGGGGCGACAGCCGGGCGGCCAACTGCGGGCGCTGCATCAGCATCAGC
>VEPA01000125.1 GCA_012026675.1 Betaproteobacteria bacterium
CACGTGCCACGGCGACGCCGACCGCCAGCGACAGCCCGGCCGGTGCGGTACCCGGCGCAAACCGCCAGCGCAGGGAAAAACTCAGGCTGTCGCCGGGGCTGGCAACCCAGCTGCGCCCGCGCCGCCCTCGGCCGGCGGTCTGCTCCGTGGCGATCACCACCGTGCCCGAAGGCGCTCCGGCATCGGCGCGGGCGAGCAGTACCGCGTTGGTCGAATCGCCACTCGGCAGCAGGTCGATGTCGAAGCGGCGCGCGGTGTTGCCCAACTCGGTGGCAATGGCGGCAATGGCGGCAGTCAGGAGGATCCCCGGTGGTGGCTCGCCGGCATGGCTCGGCGAATAGCCAAGCTGACTATACTTGAAGCCGCGGCGGTGCGGAACCCGCTGCCCTGCCGCCCCTGCCGCCACGGTGACGCGGCCGGCGCAAGGCTTCAGCTGTCGTCGATGTCCGCCTTGATTTCGTCGAGGCCGAGTTCCTGGATCTTGCGCGTGATGGTATTGCGGCCGATGCCCAGCAGCTGCGCGGCGTCGACGCGGCGCCCGCCGGTGGCGTTCAGGGCGCGCCGGATCAGCGTGGCTTCGAATTCGCGGTTGAGCGTGTCGAAGACTGCGCCGGGCGCGGCGGCCAGCAGCCGGTCTGCCTCGCTTGCCAGCGCTACGTTCCAGTCGGCGGGCAGATCGCGGCGCGCGGTGCTTTCCAGCCCGTCGCGCAGTTCGGCCGGCAGGTCGGGGACGTCGATACTTTGCCCCGGCGCCATCACGGTCAGCCAGTGGCAAAGGTTTTCCAGTTGCCGCACGTTGCCGGGGAAGTCGAGCCCCTGCAGGTATTTCAGCGCCGCGTCGGTCAGGCGCTTGGGTTCGCCACCGAGCTCATGTGCACTTTTTTGAAGAAAATGTTTCGCCAGCAGGGGGATGTCGTCGCGTCGCTCGCGCAAGGGCGGCAGACGCAGGCGGATGACATTGAGGCGGTGGAACAGGTCTTCGCGGAACAGGCCTTCCTTGACCCGCCCTTCGAGGTCCTGGTGCGTGGCGGCGATTACTCGGACATTGGCCTTGACCGGCTGGTGGCCGCCAACGCGGTAGAAGTTGCCGTCGGAGAGCACGCGCAACAAACGCGTCTGCAATTCGGCCGGCATGTCGCCGATTTCGTCGAGGAACAGCGTGCCGTTGTCGGCTTGTTCGAAGCGCCCCCGACGCTGCGCACCGGCGCCGGTGAAGGCGCCTTTTTCGTGTCCGAACAATTCCGATTCGAGCAGATCGCGCGGGATGGCGGCCGTGTTGATGGCGATGAAGGGCGCATCCCGGCGCGGGCTGTGTCGATGCAGCGCACGCGCCACCAGCTCCTTGCCGGTACCGGATTCGCCGTTGATCAGCACCGTGGCGTGCGACTGGCTAAGCCTGCCGATGGCGCGAAAGACTTCCTGCAAGGCGGCACCCTGGCCAAGAATCTCGGGCAAGGGGCTGCTTTCCTCAATTGCACCATTTTGGTGTGCCGCCTGCGTGATCGCCCGACGTACCAGATCCACGGCCTGGTCGACATCAAAGGGCTTCGGCAGGTATTCGAACGCGCCTCCCTGAAAGGCTGCCACGGCTGAATCGAGATCGGAATAGGCGGTCATGATGATGACCGGCAGACCCGGAAAGTGCTCCTTTACATGGCGCAGGAGATCCAGCCCGCTGCTGCCTGGCATGCGGATGTCCGAAATCAGCACCTGAGGTTGCTGGCCCTGGCCAAGCGAGGCGAGTGCTTCGTCGGCCGAGCAGAAGGAGTTCGCGGCAAGGTTCTCCCGGCCGAGGGCCTTTTCCAGCTCCCAGCGGATGGAGCGGTCGTCGTCAATGATCCAGACGGGATTCATGGTCTGCCGCCGCGGGATGTGTCGTTCATCATTCTTCCTTGTTCCTGTTCTTGCGTGTCAGCGGCAGCATCAGGGAAAAGCAGGTGCGACCGGGACGCGAAGTGACTTCTATGGTTCCGCCATGTTGCTGAATGAAGCTCTGGGCGATGGTAAGGCCGAGACCGCTGCCATTTTCACGGCCGGACACCAGCGGATAGAAGATCTTGTCGCGAATGTTCTCCGGAATGCCCGGCCCGTTGTCGATCACTTGCAATTCGAGTGCCAGCTGATAGTGCTTCTTGGCCAGGGTGACCTGTCGTGCCGCCCGGGTGCGGAAAATGATCTCGCCCTTGCCTGCCCCTCCGGAAAGAGGACCGGGAGGATTGCCCACGATCGCCTGTGCAGCGTTGCGCGCGATATTCAGGATGGCCTGCAGCAGTTGCTCGCGGTCGCCGGTGATGTCGGGCAACGAGGTGTCATAGTCGCGGCGTACGGAGACGTCATGGTATTCGGCGTGGATCAGGCGCCGCACGCGTTCGAGTATTTCGTGAATGCTTGCCAGTGTCGGTTGCATCACGCGATGCGAGGAAAGCAGGCGCTGCATCAGGTCCTGCAGGCGGTCGGCTTCCTGGATGATCACCTGGGTGTACTCTTTCAGCTGTTCGCTGGCCAGCTCGCGTTCCAGCAACTGCGCCGAGCCGCGAATGCCGCCGAGCGGGTTCTTGATCTCGTGCGCCAGGTTGCGCACCAGTTCGCGATTGGCCTGCTGTTGCTGGGCCAGCTGTTCTTCGCGCGCGGCCTTCAACTGCTGGTCGATCGGACGCACTTCCAGCAGCAGGCGGGCGTTGCTGGTTTCCACGGGCGTTACCGTGCAATCGACATGCAGTTGCACATCCTGTGCAAGCTCGATCAGGATGTTGTGACCGGTATGGCCCCAGTTGTTCTTCAACGCGTTGTCGAGCGCGGCGGCAAGCTCGGGCGGCTCGCCCATCAGTCGTTTCAGGGGATGGCCGAGGAGTTGTCGGGAACTGACGGCAAACAGATTCTCCGCGGCCGGGTTGAGGTGACGGATGATGAGTTTGGCATCAACCAGCACGACAGCCGAGGAAAGCAGATCCAGTCCGCTGAAGGCGTCGAAAGTTCCGGGCGGGTTCGGGTTCATGACCAGTCTCGACTGCAAGAAGCGCACCAGCCGAAATTATCGGGCCGGCCGTCAATCAGCGCAGGTTGCCGAGTTCTTTCTTCAGGGACCCGATGTTTCTTTCATGCAGCGCCACGGTGTCGCGCAGCGGCTGGAGCTTTTCCGGAGGCTGGTTGCCGGCGTCGAACAGCGCCTTTTTGGCTTTCTCCAGACTCTGCTGTTCGTTGGCGAGTTCCTTGTCGAGAATGGCGCGACGATCGCCATCGCGGGCCCTCTGGTCGTTGCCTGAGACACGCGGGAAATCGCCTGGTGTCGGCGTTGCAGCCGGGCGCGGCCTTGCCCCGCTGCCGTCGGGCGAGCCGGGTACGGCGGGCGGCGCCTGATAAGACAACACCGTGCAGTTTTTCTTGGCGGTCTTCTGGTTGGTATAAAGCACCGCGCCGGAGCCATCCGTACACTTGTACAGCGTATTTGCCGTCGCCGCGAACGGCAGCAAAAGCGGGAGGACAAGGAAAGCTTTCTTCATGCCGATGAGTGTATGTCAATTGGAGAAAAAAATGGACGGGCAAGCCCGTCCATTTTGTTTCTGCGTGTTGCGCAAAGTTTCATGCGTAGCGACGAATCAGCGTTTTCCTCTGGCTCGCCTGCTACGCAGGGGCTCGTCAGATCGAGTAGTACATCTCGTACTCGAGCGGATGCGTGGTCATGCGGAAGCGCGTGACCTCCTCCATCCGGAGTTCGATGTAGGCGTCGATCATCTCGTTGCTGAAGACACCGCCGCGCAAAAGGAATTCGCGGCCATTGTCGAGGTAGTCGAGTGCCTGTTCCAGGCTCGAGCAGACGGTCGGGATCTTCGCATCCTCTTCCGGCGGCAGGTCGTAGAGGTTCTTGTCGGCCGGATCGCCGGGGTGGATCTTGTTCTGGATGCCATCGAGGCCGGCCATCATCATGGCCGTGAAGGCCAGGTAGGGGGTGGCACCCGGATCCGGGAAGCGCACTTCGATGCGGCGCGCCTTGTCGGAATGCACATAGGGAACGCGGATCGAGGCGGAACGGTTGCGGGCCGAGTAGGCCAGCTTGACCGGAGCTTCGAAGCCGGGCACCAGGCGCTTGTAGGAGTTGGTCAGCGGGTTGGTGATGGCGTTCAGGGCGCGGGCATGCTTGATGATGCCGCCGATGTAGTACAGCGCCGTCTCGGACAGGCCGGCGTAGCCGTTGCCGGCGAACAGGTTCTTGCCGTCCTTCCAGATTGACTGATGCACGTGCATGCCGGAACCGTTGTCGCCGACGATGGGCTTGGGCATGAAGGTCGCTGTCTTGCCATAGCTGTGGGCGACGTTATGCACGATGTACTTGAGGACCTGGGTCCAGTCGGCGCGCTGCACCAGGCTGCTGAACTTGGTGCCGATTTCGCACTGGCCGGCGGTGGCGACTTCGTGGTGATGCACTTCGACAGGAACGCCGCAGGCTTCCAGCGCCAGGCACATCTGGGCGCGGATGTCGTTCAGGCTGTCGACCGGTGGCACCGGAAAGTAGCCGCCCTTGACGGTCGGGCGATGGCCGCTGTTGCCGGCGTCGAACTTGTCGGCCGAAGCCCAGGCCGCCTCTTCCGAGATGACCTTGCAGTAGGCGCCGGACATGTCGATTTTCCACTCGACGGCATCGAAAATGAAGAATTCGGGCTCGGGGCCGAAGTAGGCCGTGTCGCCGACACCGGAGGACTTGAGGTAGGCCTCGGCGCGCTTGGCGATCGAGCGCGGGTCGCGGTCATAGCCCTTGCCGTCGGCCGGTTCGACCACGTCGCAGGTCAGGACCAGCGTGGTCTCGTCCATGAAGGGGTCGATGTAGGCGGTGTTGGCATCCGGCATCAGCTGCATGTCGGAGGCCTGGATGCCCTTCCAGCCGGCAATCGAGGAGCCGTCGAAGGCATGGCCGTCTTCGAATTTTTCCATGCCGAAGGCGGAGATCGGCACGCCGACGTGCTGTTCCTTGCCGCGGGTGTCGGTGAAGCGGAAGTCGACGAAGCGGACTTCCTTCTCCTCGACCATCTTGATTACGTCCTGGGGGGTCATGAGCTGCTCTCCTGAGTGAATGACAAATGCGGGAATTCGATACCGGAAAAACGGTGCAGCACCCTGATAGCAGTTAACGTGCCATTCGCGCCGCAAGGGGAAGCAATTGTGCCACAAGTCTTTTGGCTTCTCGATGCCTGGAATGAACGCACCGTCGGAGTGCAGCAAGCTTGATTTGCGCACTAATTTGGTGCAATTCGCTGATTGAGGCGAATCGCGATGAACCACGGGTCGTCGATCACTGCGTTCTTCACGCGTTGCCTCAGCGCGGCAATCCGGGCCTCGTCGGAATGGCCGGGGGGCAGAAAGACATCGGCCTCGACCCGCGAACCGAGGTAATGCAGGACTGTTTGTTCGATTTCCGTCGGGTCGGCGTCGAGCAGCCGGCGCAAATGGGTGAGGAGCTCGGCGCGGTCCGGCAGTTGCACGGCGGCGTTGCCCAGCAGATCGTTTTCGGCATCGACATGAACCAGCACGTTCAGCACTTCCGCATGGCTGTCCAGCACGCGCTGCCTTGCCGCTTCGGCGATGCGGTGGCCTTCCGAGACACTGATGCGGGGATTGACCTGAACATGGGCGTCGACCAGCACCTGGTGCGCCATGCGCCGGGTGCGCAGGTCATGCAGACCCATGACACCGGAAGTGCTGGCGATGGTCTGACCGATGGCCGCCACTTCTTCGCTCGACAGCCCGGTATCGATCAGCTCGCGGATGGCGGCCCAGGCAAATGTCAATCCGGCGCGCACGATCATGGCGCCAACGATGATGGCGGCCACGGCGTCGGCAAAGTTGAAGCCGATCAAAGCGCCACCGATGCCTGCGGCGACGACCAGCGAGGACAGCGCATCGGCGCGGGCATGCCAGGCATTGGCCACCAGCATCGGCGAGCGCAGGCGCTCCGCCTTGGCCAGCATGTAGCGGAACAGGCCTTCCTTGGCGGCCAGGGTGAATAGCGCGGCCCACATCGCCGCCACGCCTACCGGTGGCGCACTGCCGATATCCTGGAGGCGGCCCGCCGCGGCAATCAGGATGCCGGCGCCGGTGCCGGCCAGCAAAAGGCCCAGCACCAGCGAAGCCGCCGTTTCATAGCGGCCGTGGCCATAGGGGTGCTCGGCATCGGCGGCTTCGGCGCCCTTGCGGTTGGCGAACAGCACGAAGGCATCGGCGACGATGTCCGACAGCGTATGCATGGCATCGGCGATCAGGCTTTGCGAATGGGCGACGAAACCCACTACCAACTGCATCGCGGTCAGCACGATATTGACGCCGACACTGACCCAGGTGATGCGCTGGCCTTCCTCGAAACGCGCGACATCGTTCGTCGCCGTGCCGTGGTGGCGGGGTTTTGTCATGGCGGCAGTGTGGGTTTCGCGGGACATGGGCTGACGCTATACTTGAATTTCCGCATTCTATCCCGCCTATCCGGCGTGCATTTTCATGGGACGCATCAACGAAATTCTCGGCCTCGCGCAGGCGCGCGGGCGCGAACTCAAGCTGTCCTACGAAGGTGCGCTGACCCCCGGCGAGGCGTATGAACTCCTGCAGGTGACCCCCGGCGCGCGATTGATCGATGTGCGCACCAAGGCCGAATGGGACTGGGTCGGCCGCGTGCCGGGCGCGATCGAGATCGAATGGATGACCTATCCCGGCAACGCGCTCAATCCGCATTTCCTGCAGACCCTCAAACACAGCGTCATGACCGAATCCCTGCTGCTGTTCCTGTGCCGCTCCGGCCACCGTTCAAACCATGCCGCGAAAGCCGCCACCGAGGCCGGGTTTCCCGATTGCTACAACATCCTCGAAGGCTTCGAGGGCGACAAGGACGCCAACGGCCAGCGCAATCGCAGCGGCGGCTGGCGCCACGCCGGACTGCCCTGGCATCAGTCCTGACTCCGGAGTTCCAGCCATGCAAACCGCCACTATTTCCTTCGACCGCTTCAACGCACTGGCCGACCGCGACGCCGGTGAACGCATCCGCGCCGCCAGGGCGAAACTCGGCAAGGACGTCGTCCTGCTCTGCCACCACTACCAGCGCGCCGACGTGTATGCCCATGCCGACATCACCGGAGATTCGCTCAAGCTCTCGCGCCTGGCCTCGCAGGCCGAGGCAAAGCACATCGTCTTTTGCGGCGTGCATTTCATGGCCGAAGTGGCCGACATCCTGTCGCGTCCGGAGCAGATTGCCATCCTGCCCGACCTTGCCGCCGGCTGTTCGATGGCCGACATGGCCAGCCTGGCCAAGGTCGAGCGTGCCTGGCGCGAACTTTCTGCCGTGCTGAATCCCGACGAAAAAATCACGCCGGTCACCTACATCAACTCGGCGGCCGATCTCAAGGCTTTCTGCGGCGAGCACGGTGGCATCGTCTGCACCTCCAGCAACGCGCCGAAGATCCTCGAATGGTCATTCGCGCAACGCGAGAAGGTGCTGTTCTTCCCCGACCAGCACCTGGGGCGCTGGAGCGGCTACAAGATGGGGATTCCGCTCGACGAGATGGTGATCTGGAATCCCGACCTGGAACAAGGCGGCCTGCCGCGCGAGCAGATCGAAAAGGCGAAGATCATCCTCTGGCACGGCTTCTGTTCGGTGCACCAGATGTTCCAGCCGAAGGACATCATCAAGTTCCGCAACCAGTATCCCGACGGCCTGGTCATTTCGCACCCCGAGTGCAGCTTCGAGGTCTGCAAGCAGTCCGACTACATCGGCAGCACCGAGACCATCCTGCAGACCGTGAAGGCCGCGCCGCCCGACACGCGCTGGCTGGTCGGCACAGAACTCAACCTGGTCGAGCGCCTGGCGCAGGAAGTCAAGCACGAAGGCAAGATCGTGCAGTTCATGGCCAGCACCATCTGCATGTGCTCGACCATGCAGCGCATCGATCCGCAGCACCTGGCGTGGACCCTGGAGAACCTGGTCGAAGGCAAAGTGGTGAACCGGATCAGCGTGCCGGAACACGAGGCGAAACTGGCGAAAATTTCGCTGGAGCGGATGCTCGCCGTTTCCTGATTGCCGTATCGTCGGCGCCGACTGTTGCTCCGCGCCCTTGCGGCTAGCGACCGGCCTGGTCCTCGAGTATCAGGTCGGATGCCTTTTCCGCAATCATCACCACGGGCGCGTTGGTATTGCCCGATACCAGCGTCGGCATGATCGAGCAATCGACCACGCGCAGGCCGGCAAGGCCATGCACACGCAGGCGCGAGTCGACCACGGCCAGCGCGTCGTCGCCCATCTTGCAGGTGCCGGACGGATGGAAGATCGTGGCGCCGTAGTTGCGCGCCCAGTCGAGGATTTCCTCGTCGCCGACCGTCGCCGGGCCGGGCCGGTATTCCTCGCTGATGTAATCGGCGAGCGCCGGTGCCGACGCCAGGTGGCGGGCGTACTTGATCGAGGCGACGGCACACCGGCGGTCGGTTTCGTGCGACAGGTAGTTGGGCATCATGCCCGGGGCTGCCAGAGGGTCGCGCGACTTGACGAACACCGTGCCGCGCGAATGCGGCCGCAACTGGCACACCGAGAAGGTGCAGCCCGACCACGGATGCGGCTTGGCGCCGGCCATCTCCGCCGACACCGAGGCGAAGTGGAACTGGATGTCGGGCGAGGCGGATTCGGGCAGGATGCGCGTGAACATTCCGCCCTGGTTGATGCCGATGGCCAGCGGACCGCGGCGCTCTGTGATCCACTTCCAGCCCATCTTGAACTGCCGCCACCAGGACTGCAGGTCGTCGTTGGTGGTGATCGGTTTCTTCACCTTGTACATCAGGCGCAACTGCAGGTGGTCCTGCAGGTTCTCGCCGACGCCGGGCAGGTGATGCGTCACGGCGATGCCAAGGGCCTTTAGCCGTTCTGCGTCGCCGACACCGGACAGCTGCAGCAGTTGCGGGCTTTGCAGCGCGCCGGCCGAGAGCACCACCTCGCGTGCGGCGCGCACTTCGTGCTCCTGTCCGTCCTTGAGGTAGCGGATGCCGACGGCGCGGCTGCCCTCGAAGATGATTCCGGTGGCATGGGCGCCGGTTTCGACATGCAGGTTGGGGCGGCCGCGTGCCGGCTTCAGGTAGGCCACCGACGTGCTGCAGCGCCAGCCCTCGCGGGTGAACAACTGGTAGTAGCCGACACCTTCCTGCTTCGCGCCGTTGAAGTCGTCGTTGCGCGGCACGCCGCGTTCGTTGGCGGCGCGGATGATTGCTTCCATCAACTCGTGTTCTTCGCCGATGTCCGAAGCCCACAGCGGGCCGCCGCTGCCGTGGTATTCGCTGGCGCCGCGCGTGTTGTGCTCGCACTTGATGAAGTAGGGCAGCACGTCCTTCCAAGCCCAGCCGGCGTTGCCGGCCTGCGCCCAGGCGTCGTAGTCCTCGGCCTGGCCGCGCACGTAGATCAGGCCGTTGATCGAACTCGAACCGCCCAGGCCCCGGCCGCGCGGCCAGTAGATCTTGCGGTTGTTCATGTTCGGGTCGGGGTCGGTGTAGTAGCCCCAGTTGTAGACCGGGTGGAACATGGTCTTGGCATAGCCGATGGGGATGTGGATCCACAGGTAGCGGTCGGCCGGGCCGGCCTCGAGCAGCAGCACCGAATGGCGCCCGTTTTCGGAAAGCCGGTTGGCCAGCACGCAGCCGGCGGAGCCGGCACCGACGACGACGAAATCGCAGGTGCGGGCGCTCATCCCATGTTCCAGCCGTGGCTGACGTTGATCGATTGTCCCGTCAATGCCGCCGAGGGGAAGGCGGCGAGGAAGAGCGCGACTTCGGCGATGTCCGCGACGGTGGTGAATTCGCCATCGACGGTGGCCTTCAGGTAGACGTCGCTGATCAGCTGCGCTTCGCTCAACTTCATGCGTGCGGCCAGTTCGGATATCTGGTTCTCGATCAGGGCGGTGCGCACGAAGCCGGGGCAGATCAGGTTGGCACGCACGCCGTGGGCCGCGCCCTCTTTCGCCACCGTGCGGCACAGGCCCAGCAGGCCGTGCTTGGCAACGACATACGGCCCCTTGCTCACCGAGGCCTCCTTGGAATGGACCGAGCCCATCAGGATGATGCTGCCGCCCCGCCCCTGCGCATACATGTGGCGCAGGCAGGCGCGCGTCGTGAGGAAACCGCCATCCAGATGCACGGCGAGGATGCGCTTCCAGTTCTCGAAGGAGACATCGGCGATGGTATCGAGGTGCTGGAAGCCGGCATTGCTGACCAGGATGTCGATGCCGCCGAATTTTGCGGCAATGGCATCGATGCCCTGCGTCACCAGCGTCTCGCTCGTCACATCCATGCCAAGTCCCATGGCCTCGCCGCCCGCGGCGCGCAACTGCCCGGCCATGTTTTCGGCCGCCGCCGCATCGAGGTCGGCGATGGCGACGCGCGCGCCTTCCGCCGAATAGGCGCGGGCGATCGCCGCGCCCAGGCCGCCGCCCGCGCCGGTGACCAGTGCTACTTTTCCGGCAAGCTTCATTGCGGCTTTCGCCTCACAGCGCCAGCACCACGGTCGACACCACGAGCAGGAAGATTAGCGTCCAGCGCCGCATCGAGGTGGCATCGAGCTTGCCGTAGAGCCGCGAGCCGAGCCAGACGCCGCCCAGATAAAACGGGCTCAGCAGAAGTGCCATCAGGCTGTTGGGGCCGTCGAGCATGCCGCGCCAGAACAGCGCGCCCAGCGCCGCCAGCGAAATGATGGTGACGAAGAGCGTCAGGTTGGCGCGCGTCACGTCCGGCGGATCGGAACTGGCAAGGAGGTAGAGGATCACCGGCGGGGCGCCGACGCTGGTGGCGCCGACCAGCGCGCCGCTCGTCGCGCCCAGCGCCATCGAGGTGCCCAGGCGCTGCTTGCCGCGATAACGTATCCCCGTCAGCAGCACCAGCGCAAATACCAGCACCGTCGCCGCGATCGCGCGCCGCGCCAGCAGCGCATCGAGCGTGGACAGCAGCCAGGCACCAAGCGGCGCCGTCAGGCAGGCAACGACACAGATCGGCAGGATGGTGCGCCAGTGCGCCTTGCGCGCCGCGTCGCGCAACATCGGAAAGGCGGCGAAGGTTTCCAGCAGCAGCGCGCCGATCACCGCCGTGATCGGGCCGAGCAGCACGGAGAGCACCGGCGTCATTACCATCGCGCCGCCAAAGCCCGTGGCGCCGCGCACCACCCCGCCGATGCCGGCGATGGTCATGGCTCCTACCAGTGCCGCGGTGATCTGCATTCAGCGTCCCGACAGGCTGCTAGCGTTCGACTTCGAACTCGTCATGGATCAGGTCGCGGATCTGGCGCTTCAGGGCGATGAATTCCGGGCTCTCCTCGTCGCGCGGGCGCGGCAGGTCGACAATGACATTGGCCTTGACGCGACCCGGGCGCCGCGTGAGGACGATGATGCGGTCGGAGAGGATCACCGCCTCGTCGATGCTGTGCGTCACCAGGATCATGGTCTTGCGCTGCTCGATGTCGCTGTTGGCCAGCAGGCGGCCCATCTCTTCCTGCATCAGTGCGCGATTCTGCGCGTCGAGCGCGGCGAAGGGTTCGTCCATCAGCAGCACCTTGGGATCGACGGCCAGCGCGCGGGCGATGGACACGCGCTGCTTCATGCCGCCCGACAACTGGTGCGGATAGCGCTTCTCGAAGCCGCCGAGGCCGACCAGTTCGATGTGGCGACGGATGATCTCCTCGCGTTCGGCGACCGCGAGGCCCTTCATTTCCAGGCCGAAGGAGATGTTGTCATGCACCGTCATCCAGGGGAAGAGCGCGTAATCCTGGAACACCACGGAGCGCTGCCACGTCGGCTTGCCGACCGGCTTGCCGTCGACCCGGATGCTGCCCGCCGAGGGCTGCTCGAAGCCGGCCATCATCGTCAGCAGCGTGGTCTTGCCGCAGCCGCTGTGGCCGAGCACGGAACAGAACTCGTGGTCTTCGACATGGAAGCTGACATCGTCCAGCGCCAGCACCGGCTCGTCGCTGGCGCTATGCCCCGGATAAATCTTGGTTACGTCTTCGACTGTCAATTGGCTCATGGTTTTCCCAACTTTATTCGGCGTCTTTAAGACCGTGAAGTAATCGTAGCGAGCGGGCCGCAGCGGGGTGCGGCCGGAGCGCAACTACCGGAATGTACGAGTCTGTACATGAGGATAGTGAGCACCGCCCAAGCCCCGATCCGGCACGCGCAGTAGATTTATTCATGGTCTTCAGCGGTCCATTCCACGCGACCAGGGGAGAAGTCGCCGTCCCAGCTCGCGGATCAGCTGGTCAAGCAGCAGGCCGATGACTCCGATCGAGGCCATGCCGACGATGATGTAATCGGTACGCAGCACCGTGCGTGCGTCATTGATCAAAAAGCCGAGGCCGGAATTGGCGCCGACCAGTTCCGCCGCCACCAAGGCCATCCAGCCGACGCCGAGGCCGATGCGGATGCCGGTGACGATCTGCGGCAGGGCGGCCTTGACCACGATGCGCCAGAGTATCTGCGCCTCGCTGGCGCCCAGGCAGCGCGCGGCGCGGATCAGGTTGGGTTCGATGCCCTTCACGCCGTTGATGGTGTTCAACAGGATGGGGAAGAAGATGCCGAGGAAGATGATGAACTGGTTCTGTTCGTCGCCGATGCCGAACCACAGGATGGACAGCGGAATCCAGGCCAGCGGCGGGATCGGCCGCAGCATCTCCATGATCGCGTCGAGCTGCTCGTCCACGATGCGGAACCAGCCCATGGCGATGCCGATCGGTATCGAGATGCTGGCCCACAGGAAGGCCACCATTTCGCGCTTCAGCGAGTCACGCGCATGGCGCAGCAGCTCGCCGGAACTGATCAGTTCCCAGGCTGCGGTGAAGATCAGCGTCGGCGGCGGCAGCAGCGTACGCGAGGTGGAATCCAGCACGCGCAGGCTGACGTATTGCCAGATGCAAAGCAGCACGGCCATCAGCGCCAGCCGCCGCAGTTTGCCGAACGCCCGCCACAGCAGGCCGGGCGGGCGCGGCATCGGCGTGACCCGTGTTGTTATCCCTGTTGTGACCCCTGTTGTCATTGGATTCCTCCCAGAACCTGAGCGATGAAGCAGGCCGGGACGCGGCGCACCGCGCCCGGGGAAGTGCGCTTACGGTCGATGCGCTTACGGGTTATACGTCTTGCCGGCGAAGGTCCAGGCCTTGGTCAGGTCGCCCTTTTCCGGGAAAGCCTGCGGCGTCTTGGTGTTCACCGGCGTCGAGTATTCCGGGTAGGGCATCTTGTCGAACTGGCCCGGCCAGTTGGCTGGAATGAAGGGCGGCGCCTTCGGGACTGCCCAGCCCAGCTTGGCGAAGGTGTTGTCCATGAAGCGCTTGTCCACCGCGGCGGCGAAGTCGGAAGCCTTCAGCGGACGCTGGATGCGCTTCTGCTGGTACAGCCAGTTGAAGATCGGCTCGTTGGCCTTGCCCCAGAACTCCGCCAGCGGATACATGTAGGTCGGCTTGTACAGGTTGTTGTAGGCCTTGACCTGTTGCAGCAGTATTTCCGGCGAGTAGTTCTTCAGGTTCGGGTCTTCCTGCATCGACCTGACCGCGGCCTCGGGATTCAGGCGCGTCCACAACGTGGCTTCCACCGCCGCGTCGTTGAAGGCTTGCACCACGTCGGGCACGTTGTCGATCAGCTCCTGGCGGACGTAGAAGTTGCCCTCATACACGTTGTAGGGAAAGCTCGTGTCGAGGTAGCGGCCGACCTTGCGTTCTTCGGTCATGATGGTCGGCGTCGGGTCCCAGGGCACCACGCCGGCCAGGCCCTTGGGCAGCGCCATCTGCTCGCCGGGAGGCATGTTCTTCAGGATCACGTCCTTGCCCAGTTCCAGGCCGTGATAGGCCGCCGACATCTGGAAATAGAACTCGGCCGATGATCCGGTAACGATGCCCACCGTCGCCGGCGGGTTGCTGCCCTTGAGGTCCTTGAGGCTCTTCAGCGTCGAGTCGTTGGGGATCACCATGGCATGCAGCAGGTTGACATTGATCACCGCGATGGCCTTGACCGGGATGTTCTTGTCGATCAGCGAGGTGAAGGGGAAGTTGCCGCCGTTGCCCACCTGGAAGCGGCCGGAGATCATGACTTCATTGATCGCCGGGCCCGACGGAAAGGCCTGCAGCTTGGC
Source organism: Betaproteobacteria bacterium (assembly GCA_012026675.1). Taxonomy (GTDB): domain Bacteria; phylum Pseudomonadota; class Gammaproteobacteria; order Burkholderiales; family Rhodocyclaceae; genus Sulfuritalea. The sequence continues at coordinate 14,116 of VEPA01000125.1, forward strand.
CTCGATGCCGCGCTTGGCGAGCAGGCCCTGCTTGTCCATCACGATGTTGATCGTGTTCTGCCCCGACCAGGGCGGCTGGAAGGCGATCTGCAGCGGCCACCAGCCCTTGTCCTTGAGCCATTGCACCGACTTGTCGGAGATCTTCTCGTAGGGCTGCGGCCAGCCCCATTCGGTAGCCTTCTGTTGCGCCAGTGCCGGCGCCGCGAGCGCCAGGGCGCCAACGGCCAGGATGGGCCCGGCCAGGCGCCTCAGCGTTTTGAGTGGTCCTTGAATTGTCATTGCCGTTCTCCTCTCTCTGTTTTACTGCGATCGGTACTGCGTGCTGCGGATCCCTTTTCCTAGCGGCTGAAGCTGACTTCCATACCGCTGAATTTCACTTTCGCCCCCGTGATGTCCGTCTTGTTGCCCAGGTAGCGGATCAGCTCGTACAGCGGCGAGGTCCGGTACTGGTAGTCGGGCGGCGGCTTCTTCAGCGGCGCGATCAATTCGGGCGCATAGAAGGCGGCAAGCAGCAGGTCTTCGTCGCTGGCGCCGGCGCCGAGCTCGTGGCGCAGGCGCGGCAGGCCCGGGGCGACATGCTCGGCGGGTCGCTCGCTGACCAGCTCGCCCGGCTTCAGCTTCGCCCGTTCGAGGAATTCCGCCGAGGGTTCGGCGGCCAGCCGCCCGTAATAGCCCATCGCGTACTTGCGTACCTCGTCGGGGATGGTCTTGTAGCGCTCGTCCTGCACCACGTTCATCACGGCCTGGGTGATGATGTACTGGGCGAAGGGGCTGACCAGGATCGGGTAGCCGAGGTCGCGCCGCACCTGCGCCGCTTCTTCGAGGATCTCCGGCAGGCGGTGCTCCATCTTCATCACCTGCAGCTGCGCCTTGAGGTTGGAAATCATGCCGCCGGGCACCTGGTGCTCGTAGAGCGCAGCGTCGTATTGCATGATCCTGCCCTGCGGCAGGCCCTCGCGCTCGCACAGCCAGGCAAAGTAGCCCGAGACTTCTTCGAGCGTCGCCGTATCGATGCCGGTGGCGCGGCCCAGTGCTTCGGCGCGTGCGGCCACATCTTCGGTGGCCGGCAGCGAGGCGCCGTTGGCCAGCGGCCGCGAGGCCGTGTAGCCGTAGCGGAAGCCGCTCTCGATCGCCACCGTATACACCTCCGGAGCCAGTCCCGACTGGCAATGCGAATGGAGTTGCACCGGTATCGTGCCGGCGGCGGCGACCACGGCGGGAAACAAGGTCTTCGCCCGCTCCGGAGTCAGGAGGCCGGTCGGGTCCTTGACCGAAATGAACTCGACGTTCAGCGCCACGAGTTCTTTGGTGCGCGCCACGTAGTAGTCGTCGGTATGCACCGGGCTCAGGCTGTAGGTCATCATGGCATTGACCTGCATCCCGGCTTCATGCCCCGAGCGCACCGAGGATTCGATGTTGCGGTTGTCGTTGAGCGCGTCGTAGACCGTCAGCACCTTGATGCCGCGCTTGGCCAGCGCGAAGGAATTCAGCGCCACCACGTCGTCGGGAAACAGCTCGAAGGTGTACAGGCTTTGTCCGCGCGTGAGGCCGTCGCAAGGCGTGGCGAAGCGCTCGCAGAGCAGGCCGACGCGCTCGAAGGGGTTCTCGTGCAAAAAACGCACGCAGACGTCGAACACCGCGCCGCCGAGGATGTTGATGTACTCGTAGCCGACCGCGTCGATGCGGTCGATGATCGGCGTCATCATCGCCGTGGTCATGCGCGTGGACCACAGGCACTGGTGGCCGTCGCGCAGCGTGACGTCAATCAGCCCGAAGCGCTGGCCGCTCACGCCCTTGCCCCCAGCAACTGGTTCTCGACAAAGCGCGTATGCACGTCGCCGGCGACGAAGGCCGGGTGCTGCAGCAGTCCGAGGTGGAAGGGGATGGTGGTCTTGATGCCCTCGACTTCCATTTCGTGCAGCGCGCGGCGCATGCGGGCGATGGCCTCGGCACGGTTGCGGCCCCAGCTCACCACCTTGGCCAGCAGCGAGTCGTAATACGGCGGCACCGTGTAGCCGGCGTGGATGTGCGAATCGATGCGGATGCCGGGGCCGCCGGGCGCGTGGTAACGCGTGATCGCGCCGGGGCAGGGGGCGAAGTCGCGCTCGCTGTCCTCGGCATTGATGCGGCATTCGATGGCATGGCCCTCGAAGGCGATCTCGTCCTGCGCATACGCCAGCGGCGTGCCGCCGGCGATTTCGAGCTGGGCCTTGACCAGGTCGATGCCGCTGACCATCTCGGTCACCGGGTGCTCGACCTGGATGCGCGTGTTCATTTCCATGAAGTAGAACTCGCCGCTGGCGGCATCGAGGATGAACTCGATGGTGCCGGCGCTGGTGTAGCCGACATGGCGGCACAGCTTCACCGCCGCCTCGCACATGCGCGCGCGTACTGCGGCGTTCAGCACCGGCGAGGGCGTCTCCTCCAGCAGCTTCTGGTTGCGGCGCTGGATCGAGCAGTCGCGCTCGCCCAGGTGCAGCACCGTCTCGCCATCGGACAGCACCTGGATCTCGATGTGGCGGATGTTGCTCAGGTACTTCTCGACATAGATCGCATCGTCGCCGAAGGCGCCCTTGGCTTCGCGCGCGGCATCGGCAAACTGGTCGGCCAGTTCGCCCGCTTCGCGCACCACGCGCATGCCGCGCCCGCCGCCGCCGGCCGCCGCCTTGAGCAGCACCGGGTAGCCGATCTGCGCCGCCAGCTGCGCTGCCTCGGCGGCGTCGCGCAGCTTGCCCGCAGCGCCCGGCGTGGTCGGCACGCCGGCTTCCGCCGCCAGCTGGCGCGCCCGCACCTTGTCGCCCATCTGCGAAATCACGTCCGCCTTCGGGCCGACGAAAACGATCTTTTCCATTTCGCACAGCCGCGCGAAATCGGCGTTCTCGGAAAGGAAGCCGTAGCCGGGGTGGATGGCATCGGCATGGTGGATCAACGCCGCCGAGACTATGAATTCGGCATTCAGGTAGCTCTGGTTCGAGCGCGCCGGGCCGATGCACACGGCGCGGTCGGCCAGTCGCACCGGCAGCGAATCGGCATCCGCCTCGGAATGCACGCTCACGGTTTCCAGGCCCAGCTCGCGGCAGGCGCGCATCACGCGCAGGGCGATCTCGCCGCGGTTCGCCACCAGCACGCGGCGCAGCCGCCCGGTGCCCGTGGTCGGGTGTGCAGCAAGGCTCACGCGGTCCCCGGTTCGATCACGACCAGCACCTGGCCGTACTGCACTGGCTCGCCATCCTCGACCAGGATGTGGGTGACCACGCCGGCCTGTGCGGCCGGGATGGAATTCATCAGCTTCATCACCTCGACGATGCCGACGATGCTTTCCGCCGTGACGCGGGCGCCGACTTCCGTGAAGGGATGCGCGCCCGGTTCCGGGCTGCGGTAAAAGGTTCCCACCATCGGCGATTTGACCAGCACCGCGCCGGCCGGGTAAGCCAGCGGCGCACTACGGTGCGGCTCCACGACAGCAGCCG
>VEPA01000132.1 GCA_012026675.1 Betaproteobacteria bacterium
CGCATGGCCGACCTGCCGCTCAACAAATTCGCGCTGCGGGTGCAGGCGGTCGGATTCCGGCCGTACGAAAACGGCTGCCTGGCCGGGATACTGATCACCCCGTGGGCGATCAACCTGGTCCTGCTCGCCCAATCGCCGTCCGGCGATCTGCATCTCGCCGCCGACTGCCGCCGGAAGCATGAATTTCCCTCGGGCAGTTACGAATTCATGGGCGGCGAGGAGCCCGAATGCGGCCCCTACCAGTTCTGTTCGCTGTTCTCGCCAGCCTTCGAGTTTCAGGATCAGGCCAGTGCCGTCGAGACAGCCGAAGTGATCATTCGTGAGTTGTTTCTCGGCAGCGCGAACCACGCGGCGGAGCAGCGCGAGGCGGCGCGCGTCGCCGGACGCTCCCTGATACAGCTTCCGACCGGCAGAAGAGCCTTCCTGCAGGGTATGTTTTACGGCCGGAAGGCTTAAACTACGGCATGCACGAAATGTCCTTGGCCGAAGGGGTCCTGCAACAGATCGAGGACGCGGCGCGCGCCCTGCAGTTCGAACGGGTAACCGCCGTCTGGCTGGAGATCGGCCAGCTTTCCGGAGTCGAAGTCGAGGCCATGAAATTCTGTTTCGACGCCGTCATGCGCGACAGCATCGCCGACGGCGCCAGGCTGGAGATCCTTGCCACGCCGGGAACCGGCTGGTGCATGCAGTGTTCGATGACGGTGCCGATGAGCGAAGTGTTCGGCGAATGCCCGCAATGCGGCAGCCACCAGATGCAGGTGACCGGCGGCACCGAGATGCGGGTCAAGGAACTCGAAGTCGCGTAGCGAAGGGAACGATATGTGTACGACATGCGGCTGCGGCAGCGGCGAAGTAAAAATTGACGGCGACGATCACCATCACGGACACGAACATGTGCACGCCGACGGCACGCGCCACAGCCACGATCATGCGCACGATGCCGACGAGGGGCACGACCATGCGCACGACCATGCCCCCGGCCATCGCTATGCACCCGTGCATTCCCACGCTTCCCTCGCCCATTCCCACGCACCGGGCCTCGGCGCCAAACGCATGGTGCAGATCGAGCAGGACATCCTGGCCAAGAACAACGCCTACGCCGCGCAGAACCGCCAGCGCCTGGCCGAGCGCGGCATCTTCACCCTGAACCTGGTGTCCAGCCCCGGTTCGGGCAAGACCACGCTGCTGTGCAAGACCATCCAGATGCTCAAGGGCAAGGCCTCGGTCGCGGTCATCGAGGGCGACCAGCAGACCAGCCAGGATGCCGAACGCATCCGCGCCACGGGCGCACCGGCGATACAGATCAATACCGGCAAGGGCTGCCACCTCGATGCGCACATGGTCGGCCATGCCATGGAAAAACTTGCCCTGGCCGACGCTTCGCTACTGATGATCGAGAACGTCGGCAACCTGGTCTGCCCGGCGGCCTTCGACCTCGGCGAGGCGCACAAGGTGGTGATTCTTTCCGTGACCGAAGGCGAGGACAAGCCGATCAAGTATCCCGACATGTTCCGCGCCGCGACCCTGATGCTGCTGAACAAGTGCGACCTGCTGCCTTATCTAAACTTCAAGGTCGACGCGGCGATCGAATTCGCGCGCCGGGTGAATCCCGGCATCGAGGTGATCCAGCTGTCGGCGACCTCGGGGCAGGGCATGGACGACTGGCTGGCCTGGATCGAACGTGGTTCCGCGCTGGCTGCCGAGCCCACTGCGGTCGCTGCGGAGGCCCGCGCCGGGGTCCGATGAGTGCAGCCACGATTTCGCTGCCAGTTCCGTTTGCCTCCGCGCCGCCGGTCCTGGCGGCCGGGGCCTGGTTCAAGAACGCCGTGTGCGGCGTCAAGGCAGGCGAGGCGAGGATGTCGTCCGTGGTCGGCGACCTCAACACGCCGCAAGCCTGTGTCGGCCACGAAACGGAAACCGCCGCCATGCTGGAGTGGCTGGGACAGCCGGCCGTGATCGCCCATGACCTGCACCCGGATTTCCATTCCTCGCGCCACGCGGCCGAGCTTGCGGCGCGCATGGGCGCCCGCGCATTGCCGGTGCAGCATCATCACGCCCACATTGCCGGAGTATGCGCCGAGCATGGCGAGCGCGGCCCGGTGATCGGCCTGGCGCTCGACGGCGTCGGCCTCGGCACCGACAACACGCCCTGGGGCGGCGAACTGCTGAAGGTCGCTGGCGCGCATTTCGAGCGCCTCGGCCACCTGGCGCCGCTGGCGCTCCCCGGTGGTGACCGCGCCGCGCGCGAGCCTTGGCGCATGGCGGCGGCCGTACTGCACGACCTCGGCCGCGGCGGCGAGATCACTGCGCGCTATGCCGCCGAACCCGCGGCAGCGACGGTGCTGGCCATGCTGGAAAAGAACTTCAATTGCCCGCGCACTTCCAGCGCCGGACGCCTGTTCGACGCGGCCTCAGGCCTGCTCGGCCTCTGCCTCAAGATGGACATGGATGCAGAAGCCGCGATCAAGCTGGAACAGGCGGCGACGCGGCGCATCGACTCGGGCGGCTGGCCTGCGGCGATGGCCGGCGGCTGGCGCATTGATGACGGCGTACTTGACCTGCGGCCGCTGCTGGCGAGGCTCGCCGACGAGGCCGAAGCGGAGCAGGGCGCGGCGCTGTTCCACGCCACGCTGGTTGCCGCGATGGCGGAATGGACCGCGCGCGCCTGCCTTGAGAGCAACATCGGGACGGTGGCGCTGGGCGGCGGCTGCTTCTTCAACCGGCTGCTGGCGAGCGGTCTGCGTCGCGAACTGGAAAGTCGCGGCTTGCGCGTGCTGGCTCCGGTCAGGCTGGTTCCCGGCGATGCGGGGTTGGCACTGGGGCAGGCCTGGGGTGCTCTTCATTCACTGGAAAACTGATATGTGTCTGGCATTGCCTGTGAAGGTAGTGGAAGTCGGCGCTGGCAATACGGCGATTGTCGATCTCGGCGGCGTAAAAAAGGAGATTTCGCTGGCCCTGCTGGCCGATGTCCAGGTCGGTGACTACGTGATCCTGCACGTCGGCTATGCCTTGAGCAAACTCGATCCCGAAGAAGCCGAGAAAACATTGGCGCTGTTCGCCGAACTTAACCAGAGTGAGCTGGGGTCCGTCGAGGAAACTGCGGCACCGTGAAATACATCGACGAATTCCGCGACGGCGAACTGGCGAAGAATCTCGGCGCGAGCATCGCCGCCACGGTGCAGCCGGGCCGTAACTACAGCTTCATGGAATTCTGCGGCGGGCATACCCATGCGATTTCGCGCTATGGCCTGAGCGACCTCTTGCCGCCGACCGTGCGCATGGTGCATGGCCCCGGCTGCCCGGTCTGTGTGCTGCCCATCGGCCGCGTCGATCTCGCGATCAAGCTGGCGCTGGAGCAGGGCGTGATCCTCTGCACCTACGGCGACACCTTGCGCGTGCCGGCCTCCGACGGGCTCTCGCTGATGAAGGCCAAGGCGCGCGGTGGCGACATTCGCATGGTGTATTCGACCATCGACGCATTGCAGATCGCGCGCGACAATCCGCAGCGCGAGGTGGTGTTCTTCGCCATCGGCTTCGAGACCACCACGCCGCCGACGGCGGTTGCGATCCAGCAAGCCGATGCCGAGGGACTGAAGAACTTCAGCGTGCTTTGCTGCCACGTCCTGACGCCTTCGGCGATCAGCAACATCCTCGAATCGCCCGAGGTGCGGCAGTGGGGCACGGTGCCGCTCGACGGCTTCATCGGCCCGGCCCACGTGTCGACGGTGATCGGCAGCCGACCCTACGAGTTCTTCGCCGAGGAGTACCGCAAGCCCGTTGTCATCGCCGGTTTCGAGCCGCTGGACGTGATGCAGGCCATCCTGATGCTGGTGCGCCAGGTCAATGAAGGTCGCGCCGAAGTGGAGAACGAGTTCGCGCGCGCCGTGAGCCGCGACGGCAACCTCAAGGCGCAGGACCGCGTCGCCGAGGTATTCGAGCTGCGCCGCGAATTCGAATGGCGCGGGCTCTCGGTCGTGCCGTACTCGGCGCTGCGCATCCGCGGGAAGTACGCGAGCTTCGACGCCGCGCGCCGCTTCAAGCTCGACTACCGCTCGGTGCCCGGCAGCAAGGCCTGCGAGTGCGGCGCCATCCTGCGTGGCGTCAAGCACCCGCAGGACTGCAAGATCTTTGGCACGGTATGCACGCCCGAGAATCCCGTCGGCTCCTGCATGGTCAGCTCCGAAGGCGCCTGCGCCGCGCACTACAGCTACGGACGTTACAAGGACATGCATTGATGGGCAAGCAACTTACGCAGGGCCGCCCCAAGAAGTTGCGCACCCCCTTGGGGGGTGGCGCGTAGCGCCGGGGGCTCATCAATGGTCAAGAGAGGCTACGTGCGGCCGCTGGACCTGAAGCACGGCCGCGGCGACCTGACCCACGGTTCGGGCGGCCGCTCGATGGTGCAGTTGATTTCGGAACTGTTCGCGAAGCACCTGGGCAACGAATATCTGGGCCAGGGCAACGACGGCGCCGTGTTGCCAGCGCCGACTTTCAACAGCAAGCCGGGGCGGCTGGTGATGTCCACCGACTGCCACGTGGTGTCGCCACTGTTCTTCCCTGGTGGCGACATCGGCTGCCTCTCGGTACATGGCACGGTGAACGACGTTGCGGTCATGGGCGCGACGCCGCTCTATCTCGCCGCCGGCTTTGTGCTCGAAGAGGGATTCCCGCTGGCCGACCTGGCACGCATCGTCGAATCCATGGCGAACGCCGCGAAGGAGGCTGGCGTGCCGGTAGTGACCGGCGACACCAAGGTGGTCGAGCGCGGCAAGGGCGACGGCGTCTTCATCACCACCACCGGCGTCGGCGTGCTGCCCGACGGCCTGGAACTGGGCGGCGCGCGGGCGCGGCCGGGCGACGTGATCCTCGTGTCCGGTTCGCTGGGCGACCACGGCGTGGCGATCATGAGCAAGCGCGAGAACCTGAGTTTCGATGCGCCGATAGAGTCCGACACGGCGGCGTTGAACGGCCTCATTGCCGCGATGCTGGCCACCGGCGCCGGCCTGCGCTGCCTGCGCGACCCGACGCGCGGCGGGCTGGCGGCGACGCTGAACGAAATCGCCGGCCAGTCCGGCGTCGGCATGATGCTCTACGAGAAGGCCATCCCGGTGAAACCGGTGGTCGCCGCAGCCTGCGAATTCCTTGGCCTCGCTCCGCTCTACGTCGCCAACGAGGGCAAGCTGGTGGCGATCTGTGACGCGCTCGATGCCGATCTGGTGCTGAACGCCATGCGCGCCCATCCGCTGGGGCTCGAGGCCTGTGTCATCGGCGACGTGACCGCCGACGACCATCACTTCGTTCAATTGACAACGGCCTTCGGCGGCAAGCGCATCGTCGATTGGCTTGCCGGCGACCAGTTGCCACGGATTTGCTGATGCGCATTCTGCTCCTCACCCACGCCTTCAACAGCCTGACCCAGCGCCTGGGGGCCGAGCTGCAAAGGCGCGGACACGAGATTTCGATCGAGTTCGACATCGCCGACAGCGTCGCCGAGGAAGCCGTGGCGCTGTTCAAGCCGGATCTGATCGTCGCACCCTACCTGCGCCGCGCGATTCCCGAATCGATCTGGCGCAAACATGTCTGCCTCGTCGTGCATCCCGGCATCGTCGGCGACCGCGGTCCGTCGGCGCTGGACTGGGCAATCCAGGGTGGCGAGACGGAATGGGGCGTCACCGTGCTGCAGGCCGAAGCCGAGATGGATGCCGGCCCGGTCTGGGCCAGCGCCGGGTTTCCCTTGCGCGCGGCGAAGAAATCCAGCATCTATCGCAACGAGGTCACGCAGGCAGCAGTGACGGCCGTGCTGCAGGCCGTCGAACGTTTCGCCGCCGGCAACTTTGCGCCGAAACCAGTGGCCGCATGTGAGGATGCACGTGGTCGCCTGCGGCCGCTGATGAAGCAGGCCGATCGCGCCATCGACTGGCAGCGCGACGACACGGTCACCGTGCTGAAGAAGATCAACGCCGCAGATGGTTTTCCCGGCGTCGTCGACGAATTGTTCGGCGACACCTGCCACATCTTCGACACGTGGCCGGAGTCGCTGCTGCAGTTTCCCGGCAGTCAACCCGGCGATCTCGTCGCGCGGCGCGAAACCGCCGTGCTGCGGCGGACTGCCGATGGCGCGGTGTGGATAGGACATGCCAAACGTGCGGGCGATTTCAAGCTGCCGGTGACGCTGGCCTACGCCGCCGAAGCGACGGCGCTGCCGGAGGCGAAGCTGGACGGCTGGTGGCGGGTGGATGGCCAGACCTGGCAGGACATCGCCTATGAAGAGTCGGGCAGTGGCCAAAATGCGGTCGGTTTCCTGAGCTTCGAGTTCTACAACGGCGCCATGTCGACCACGCAATGCGAACGCCTGCAGCGTGCGCTGGCCTGGGCCAAACAGCGCCCGGTCAGGGTACTGGTCTTGCTCGGGGGCGCCGACTTCTGGTCCAATGGCATCCATCTCAACGTGATCGAAGCGGCGAGCCTGAACGAGGGGTCGCCGGCTGACGAGTCCTGGAACAACATCAATGCGATGAACGACCTCGCGCTGGAACTGATCGAAGCCGGTGACCAGATCACGGTGTCGGCGCTGGCCGGCAATGCCGGCGCCGGCGGCTGCTTTCTTGCGCGCGCGGCCGACCTGGTCTGGGTGCGCGACGGCGTGTTGCAGAACCCGCATTACAAGAACATGGGCAACCTCTACGGTTCGGAATACTGGACCTATTTGCTGCCGCGTCGCGTCGGCGCGGAAGGGGCGCAGAAAATCATGCGCGACCGCCAGCCGCTGACCGCGCAGCGTGCCGTCGAAACCGGTTTCAGCGACGCATGCCTCACAGGCGACACACAGGCCTTCCGCATCGACGTCGCGCGCCGTGCGATGGAGATCGCCGCCGCTCCCGATCTGGAAGCGAGGCTTGCAGCCAAGCGCGAGAGCCGCGCCCGCGACGAGGCTGCCAAGCCGCTCGCCGCGTATCGCGACGAGGAATTGAGCCACATGCGGCGCAATTTCTACGGCTTCGACCCGAGCTACCACGTCGCCCGCCACCATTTCGTGCGCAAGTCCCTGGCCTCTTGGACACCGCGGCATCTGGCGCGTCACCGTGATCTGAACTGGAAGATTCCTGCATGAAGATTCGCACGCCGCTGACGGTGCTGGTGGTCGACGACGAGCAACGCTCGCTGGAAACCCTGCGCCGCACGCTGGAGGAGGATTTCACGGTATTCACCGCGATCTCGGCCGAAGACGGCGAGGCGATCATGGCCCGCGAATTCGTCCATATCGTGTTGTCGGATCAGCGTATGCCTGGTACCCAGGGCGTCGAATTCCTGCGCCGCGTGCGCAGCCAGTGGCCAGACACCGTGCGCCTGATCCTTTCCGGCTACACCGATGCCGAGGACATCATTGCCGGCATCAACGAAGCCGGCATCTGGCAATACCTGCTCAAGCCCTGGCATCCCGAGCAACTCTTGCTGACCCTGAAGAGCGCGGCCGAGCTATGGCGCCTGCAGCAGGAAAACCAGCGCCTGTCGCTGGACCTGCGCGACAGCCCGGAGCAACTGGTGCAGCGCGTGGCGAACCGGCGCGGCAAGCTGCGCGCGCGCTACGGTTTCGAGCGCCTGGTGCGCGCGGCCAACAGCCCGCTTAACGGCGTCTGCGAACTGGCGCAGAAGATCGCCGCCCATGAGCTCTCGGTTCTGGTGACCGGCGAATCCGGCACCGGCAAGGAGTTGCTGGCGCGCGCCATTCATTTCGCCAGTCCCCGCGCCGAGCGGCCCTTCGTCGTCGAGAACTGCGGCGCACTGCCCGATACCCTGCTCGAAGCCGAGCTGTTCGGCCACAAGCGCGGTGCCTTCACCGGCGCCCACGAGGACCGCATCGGCCTGTTCCAGCAGGCCGACGGCGGCACGCTGTTCCTCGACGAGATCGGCGCCACTTCGCCGGCCTTCCAGGTCAAGTTGCTGCGCGCGCTGCAGGAAGGCGAGGTGCGGCCGGTCGGCAGCCCGCGCACGGTGCCGGTCGACGTGCGCATCATCGCCGCGACCAACCGCGATCTCGAAGCCGATGTCGCCAGCGGCCGCTTTCGCCGCGACCTTTACTACCGCATCGCGGGCATCGGCCTGCACATGCCGTCCCTGCGCGAGCGCTCGCAGGATATTCCGCTGATCGTCGCGGCGATGTTCAAGGAGTCGGCGCTGGCGGGACGGCGCTTCTCGGCGGAGGCGATGAAGGCCCTGCTGGCGCATCGCTGGCCCGGCAATGTGCGTGAACTGCAGAACGAAGTCATGCGCGCACTGGCCCTGGGCGAAGGCGAGGTGCTGGACGCCGGCCTGCTGTCGCCGAACCTGGGCCGCTCGAACGGCGCCGGGGCGCGCGGCATGGCCGAGGACATGGAGGGCGCGACGCTGAAGGACAGGCTGGATCGGGTCGAGGCCGGCCTGATTGCCGATGCGGTGCGGCGACACCGTGGCAACAAGACGCGGGTGGCCGAGGAACTCGGACTGACCCGGGTTGGCCTGCGCATGAAGCTGTCGCGCCTGGGCATCGGCGACGCCGAGGGTGAATCATGAACCTTCTTTGGCTCCAGTCGGGCGGTTGCGGCGGCTGCACACTGTCCTGGCTGGGCAGCGAGCATGGCTCCCTGTTCAAGGTGCTGGCCGATGAGGGCGTGGAACTGCTCTGGCACCCAAGCCTTTCCGAACTCGGCGTTGACGAGGCGCGCGACCTTATCGCGCGTTGCGCCGATGGTCGCGCCGCGGTCGATGTCCTCTGCATGGAGGGCTCGCTCTTGCGCGGACCGCGCGGCAGCGGCGGCTTTCACCGCTTCGGCGGCGGTGCCCGGCCGATGATCGACTGGGTTCGCTAGTTCGCCGGGCGCGCCCGGCACGTCGTCGCCATCGGCAGTTGTTCGGCCTGGGGCGGCATCACGGCGGCCGGCATGAATCCCACCGATGCCTGCGGCCTGCAATACGACGGCGAGGCCTCCGGCGGACTGCTGGGGCCGGAGTTCCGCGCTGCGGCGGGATTGCCGGTGATCAACGTCGCCGGCTGTCCGCCGCATCCCGACTGGATCACAGAGACCCTGGCGATGCTGGCCCACGGCCGCCTGCGCGCCGAACATCTCGACGACTTCGGTCGCCCGCGCTTTTTCGCCGACCAACTGGTGCATCACGGCTGTCCGCGCAACGAGTACTACGAATTCAAGGCCAGCGCGGAGAAACATTCGGATCAGGGCTGCCTGATGGAGCACCTCGGCTGCAAGGGCACGCAAGCCCATGCCGACTGCAACCAGCGCCTGTGGAATGGCGAAGGTTCCTGCCTGCGCGGCGGTTACGCCTGCATCCGCTGCACCGAGCCCGGCTTCGAGGAACCGGGACATGCCTTCGAGGCCACGCCCAAGGTGGCCGGGATTCCGATCGGCCTGCCGGCCGACATGCCCAAGGCCTGGTTCATCGCCCTGGCGGCGCTGTCGAAATCGGCGACGCCGTCGCGCGTGCGCGAGAATGCGACCGCCGACCACCAACTGCGCGCGCCATCGGTCAAGCGCAGCAAAAAATGAACGCGCGCAGGATCGTCGGTCCTTTCAATCGCGTCGAGGGCGACCTGGAGATCACGCTCGATATCGCCGACGGGAAGGTCGTCGCGGCCTATGTCAATTCGCCGCTTTATCGCGGATTCGAGCAGATCCTGCAAGGCAAGCTGCCGGCCGACGCACTGGTGCTGGTGCCGCGCATCTGCGGCATCTGCTCGGTGGCGCAGTCGGCTGCATCGGCGCTGGCGCTGGCCGATGCGGCAGGCGTGGTGCCGCCGCCGAATGGCCGGCTGGCGGCCAACCTGACCCTGGCGACGGAGAACCTGGCCGACCACCTGACGCATTTTTACCTGTTCTTCATGCCCGACTTTGCCCGCGCCGAGTATGCCGGGCGTCACTGGCACGCGGCGGCAGTCGAGCGCTTTCGCGCCACCGTCGGCAGTGCGCCAAACCAGATGCTGCCGGCGCGCGCCCGCTTCATGCAGATGATGGGCCTCCTGGCCGGCAAATGGCCGCACACCCTCTCCGTGCAGCCGGGCGGCTCGACGCGGCCGCTGCAAAGTTCCGAAATATTCCGCCTGCACCGCACCCTGCGCGAGTTTCGCGGATTTCTTGAAGCCGTAACTTTCGGCGCGGCGCTGGAAGAAGTCGCCGCGATCGAGAGCCGCACCCAGCTCGAGCTGTGGCGGGCGCAGGCGGGCGGCGGCGATCTTCGGCTTTTTCTGGAAATTGCCGGGGATCTCGATCTGTGGCAGCTCGGTCGCGGTACAGATCGCTTCATGAGCTACGGCTGCTACAACGAAGGTGACCGGCGTCTGTTTCCGTCGGGGCTGTGGCATGACGGGGTGGTGCCGCTCGACATCGCTGCCATCGCCGAAGACATCAGTCATGCCTGGTACGCCGCGGCCGGCCTGCCGCAACATCCGGCAGCAGGCAGCACCCTGCCGGTGGCGGAAAAGGACGGCGCCTATTCCTGGTGCAAGGCCCCGCGCCTGGCTGGGCAGGTGCTGGAAACCGGCGCCCTGGCGCGGCAGGCGGTGGCGGGCCATCCCCTGGCGCGCGACATCGTCGAGGCTGCCGGCGGCAGTGTCGCCGCGCGTGTCGTGGCGCGCCTGCTGGAACTGGCGCTGGTGCTGCCGGCCATGGAACGCTGGCTCACCGAACTGGCGCCAGGCGAGCCGTGGTGCATTGCCGCGCAACTCGCCGACGAGACTTCGGGCGTCGGTCTCATCGAGGCCGCACGCGGCTCGCTCGGCCACTGGCTGACCGTGCGCCGCGGGCGCATTCACAACTATCAGATCATCGCGCCCACCACCTGGAACTTCTCGCCACGCGATGCCGCCGGCCAGCCAGGGGCGCTGGAACAGGCCTTGGCCGGCTTGCCGGCCAGCGCGGCGGACCCGCTGCCGGCGGCCATCCACCACGTCGTGCGCAGTTTCGATCCCTGCATGGTCTGCACGGTACATTGAAGTGCAGCCTTTGGCGCCTGCCTGCTGTTAACGTGAAATAACTCGTTTGGAGCGCCTGCTGATAGTCGAGCAAAGCGACCTACCCGATAGCCTCCCCGTGAGGGGAGGATGGGAGGGGCGGGCCTTTAATTCGCCTTTGGCGTGTTTCGTCCTCGGCGGGTGGCTCTCGCTGCCATGAGCGTTAGCGCCAGTCACGCACGAAGGCTGCAAACTCCTCTGGCGGCAGCGCCTTGCTGTAGTAGTAACCCTGCACTTCCTGGCAGCCCTGCGCGCGGAGGAAGGTCAACTGGTCTTCGGGCTCCACGCCCTCGGCGATGGTGCGCAGGCCGAGGCTGTCCGCCAGGCTGATGATGGCACCGACGATGGCCTTGCTTTCGGGATCCACATTGATGTCATGCACGAAGGACTGGTCGATTTTCAGCTTGTAGAGCTGGAAGCGTTTGAGGTAGCTCAGCGAGGAGTAGCCCGTGCCGAAGTCATCGATCGAGACACGGATGCCGCGCGCATGGAGGTCGTCCATCACCGCGATGGCGGCGAGCGGGTCGTCCATCGCCATGCTCTCGGTGAGTTCCAGTTCCAGATGCTGCGGCGCCAGGCCTTCCTCAGTGAGTATCTGGTCGACCTGCTGCGGCAGGTGGGCGTGGCGGAACTGCACCGCCGAGAGGTTGACCGCCATGACAAAGGGTTCCATGCCGGCGGCCAGCCAGGCTTTCATCTGTCTTGCCGCGGTGCGCAACACCCATTCCCCGATGGTCAGGATCAGGCCGCTGTCTTCCGCGACCACGATGAATTCGCTGGGCGCTACCGCACCCAGTTCAGGATGCTGCCAGCGCAGCAGGGCCTCGGCGCCGACGATCCGGCCGTCCTTCAGCGAGAACTGCGGCTGATAGTGCATTTGCAGCTCGCCGCGCGCCAGCGCATGGCGCAGCTCGCTCTCCAGTCGCAGCTTGCGCGCGGAATGTTCCTGCATTTCCGGGGTGAAAAAGCGGAAGGTATTGCGGCCTTCCTCCTTGGCGCGGTACATGGCGGTGTCGGCGCACTTTGACAGGACCTCGAAGTCCTCGCCGTCGCTCGGATACATCGCGATGCCGATCGACGGGGTGACCACAAGTTCGTACTGCTCGACCTTGAAGGCAACCGCTATCGCGTCGATCAGGTTTTTGGCCACGTGCGCCGCGCCGTCGGCATCGGTGCCGGGCAGTACCACAATGAATTCGTCGCCGCCCTGGCGCGAGACCGTGTCTTCAGCCCTCCCCGCGGCCTTCATGCGCAGGCCGACTTCGATCAGCAATTCGTCGCCGATGCGGTGCCCCAGCGTGTCGTTGATGTTCTTGAAGTGGTCGAGGTCGACAAACAGCACCGCCAGTTGCTCCTGGCTGCGCTGCGCCATGCTGATCGCATGGCGGGCGTGGTCCTTGAGCAGTGCACGGTTGGGCAGTCCGGTCAGGGCATCGAAATGCGCCAGGTGCTGGATGCGCTCTTCGGCTTCCTTGTGCAGGGTGATGTCGCTGAAGATGCCGACGTAATGGCTGGGCTTGCCGTCTTCGCCGAGCACGCGGCTGATCGCCAGCCACTCGGGATAGACGTGGCCGTCCTTGCGCCGGTTCCAGATTTCGCCCTGCCAGTGGCCTCGGGCGTCGATCGCTGCCCACATTTCACTATAGAACTCCCGCGTCTGGCGCCCGGAAGACAACAGGCCCGCGCTCTGCCCCAGGGCCTCGGCCTCGCTGTAGCCGCTGATTTCGCTGAAGGCGCGATTGACGCGCACGATGCGGCCGCGCGTATCGGTGATCATGATGCCTTCCTTGCCCTGCTCGAACACCTCGGCGGCAAGCCTGATGCTGGCATTGCGTTCGAAACCATCCAGTGCGTAGCTGATGTCCGTGGCCATCTCGGTGAGCAACTTGCGTGCATCCTCGTCGAAGCCGTTTATTTCTCCCGCATACAACGTGAAGGCGCCGACCACTACGCCGCCACGATGCAAGGGTAGCGCGGCGACGGAGCCCCAGCCGTAGCGTACGGCGCGTTCGTGCCATGGCGCGGTGAGCGGATCGTTGAGGTAATCCTGGTTCCATACCGGCCGGTTCTCGCGAATCGCCGTGCCGACCGGACCGCGCCCATGCGGTTCGTCGGCATCCGCCGATACGCTGACGCCGTCGAGGTAGCCCGCGTCGACGCCGTAACTTGCCACCGGCTGGACCTGCCGGCTCGCCTCGTCCAGCAAACCGATCCACGCCATTTTCATGCCGCCGAACTGCACCACGTAGCGGCACATCTGCGGAAACAGTTCCGGTGCGCTGTTGCAGCGCACGATGGCCTGGTTGCATTCGCTCAAGGCGGCATAGAGATTGGTCAGACGCTGGATGCGGTGCTCTGCAGCCTTGCGCGTACTGATGTCGCGATCGATGCCACGATAACCCAGCAAGGCGCCATCGGCATCGAGAATCGGCGTTCCGCTGGTGAGCGTGACGTGCGGCGTGCCATCCTTGCCCAGGACGATATTCTCCAGATCGGCAAACGGCTGCTTGCTGGCCGCAATATCGGCGAAGGCCTTGCCGATCGCCTGTGCCTCTGCGGGCGCCATGAAGTCGAACGGAGTCTTGCCGATGACCTCCGCGGTCGAGTAACCGAGCATCCTCGTCACGCCTTCCGACACGTAGGTATAGACTCCCGCGGCATCCACTTCCCAGATCCAGTCACCGGAAACTTCGGCGATGTCGCGGAAGCGCTGTTCGCTGGCGCTCAACTGCAGCGTTCGTTGCGCGACCAGGGTTTCGAGATTCTCCTTGTACCGGCGCAACTCGACCAGCAGCTTCGCCAGGTAGGCGAGCATCAGGCTGAACAGTAGTGCCAGCGCAAGTTTGAGGGTCATGCCGTAAGGATCGGCCCAGCCCCTGATCGGTGCGACGCTGAGCGTCCAGCGGCCGTTGGGCAACTCGAATGACTGGTGCACCGGGTCGGACAGAATGGGGGCGCCAGAAGCGGCGATGATCTGGCGTTCCCCGTTGTCCGGATGGGTGCGCCACAGCTGATAGGCGTAATCCATGCCCGTCAACTGGGGCAGCCGGGCATCGCCGAGCACCTCGGGAAAGCGGATCAGCACCGTGGTGAAGCCCCAGAACAGTCCCTTCCCTTCGCCGAGGAACACGGGCAGCCGCCCGACTGCTCCCAGACCGCCCTGTATCAGGTTGAACGGTCCCGCCAACGTGAGCTTGCCGGTGTCGCGGGCAAGAAAAGCTTCCTTGTTGCGTGCCGGATCCTGCAGCAGGTTGTGGCCGATCGCCTTTTCGTTGCCCGCCAGTGGCACGATGCGCTGCACGATTCCGTCAGGTGCCAGTTGCAGCGAGGCGGCGCCGGGATAGAAGGGCAGCATCGCCTGGGCCGTGGCTTCGAAATCCGATACGGTGCCCTGGCCCTGGCGCACCAGCGCAGCCAGTGCATAGGTGGCGGACAGGGCATGTTCGATGCTGCGCTGGATCGCGCGGGCATGGTCGTGGGCCATGTCGGCGACCTGGGCACGTTGCTGCCGCTCGCGCTGCTGCTCCGACTGCCGTACCAGCGCTACGCTGGCAACGACAGCGATGACGAATACACCGACCGCCACTGCAAGCGGCTTGTGGGATGAAGCCAGTGCGATATCGTTGCCGGAGTCGTCGCGCGTGTCGATGTGATTCAGCAGCAGGTACAGCACCAAACTGGTGACCGTTACAAACAACAATCCCTTGGCAATCTCGATGCGCGCTTGCAGCACCGGATCTGCAACGCTGACTGAAAGCAGATAGCCGGAAACTATGATCCAAAATGCCGCGCACAGCCCATAGAGCATTGCAATGCGGGCCGGCGTGCGACGGCTGAATATCGGTTTGGAACGTGCCGGCGTGGAATGCGGGGGCATGGGGCTCTTGCTCTGGAATTTGGCAGCGCAAGTGTATCCCCTCCCACGAAAAAAGGTCAGGCCGCCCTGTATGATTCGCTCCTTGGAGAATCTTTAAGAGTCTGCCCGCCGGTTTCAGGGAACTGCTTCCGGAAGCCGGGGTCTGTGCTACCTGAGTTGCCTCCGCGCAGGGTTGATTCGGAGTAAGCTTTATTGTTGGAATATGGCTGAGATTCCGGAGGGGCCGCCCTGAAATCAACCCGTGCTTGCTGTTTTGTTGCGTAGACGCGAAAATTTGATTTTTAAGTAAATGGATCACGTATCCGTATGGAACTCCGGGAAATACCTGTCGACCAATTGACCTTCGGGATGTTCATCTCCAAGCTCGATAGACCATGGACAGAAACTCCTTTTGCGTTTCAGGGTTTCGTGCTGCAAAAAGACAAGCAGCTCGAGGTTCTGAAAAAGTACTGCAAACACGTATTCGTCGACCCGGAGAAAGCGGTCGTTCAGGAAGTCGCCAAGGTTACGGCGGAAGATATTGCGAAAATACGCGGGACAACGGTCTACAAGGATGTGGCGACCGTCGAAGGCGAACTGCATGTCGCCCATAAAGCCTACGCCAACACGACGGTGATCCTGGAGGAGATTGCGCGAGTCGTGGAGATCGGAAATGCGATCGACAGCTCCCGCTCGCATGAAGCGGTCGCGCAGATTACCGCGAGCGTCGTGCGCAATCCGGACGCGATGGCGCTGTTGATCAAGCTGCAGGAGAAAAGTGGCACGACCCTAAGCCGCGCGGCCGAGGTTTCCGTCATGATGACCATCTTCGGGCGCTTTCTCCAACTGCCGCCGGATCGCCTTGAAATCTTGGGAATGCTGGGGCTGCTGCAGGATGTGGGCAAGCTCAAGCTGCCGCCCGAGCTCGCCACGCGCGGGCCGACCAACGCCGCTGAAATCGAGATTTACCGTACCCACGTGAACCATTCAGTCCGAATTCTCAGCGACACGCAGGGTCTTCCCCCCGAGTTGCCCGGCCTTGCGTCGCTGCACCACGAACGATTCGACGGCACCGGTTATCCGCGCGGCCTGCGTGGGGGCGCAATAGCGTTTCCCGGCTTGATTGCGGGAATCGTGGATGCCTTTGACACGCTGACGGCACCGAAGCCGTTTGGCGAAGGCCTCTCCCCTGCAAACGCGCTAAGCATTATTTACAAGGAGCGCGGCAAGCAGTTTCATCCGGCGCTGGTCGAGCAGTTCATACAGTGCATCGGTGTCTTCCCCGTAGGCAGCGTGGTCGAGCTGAACAGCGGCGAGGTTGCGGTCGTGATTGCCCAGAACATGGTACGCCGCATGCAACCCCGGATCATGGTCGTCAAGGACGCGAACGGCATTCCGCTCAAACCCTACAAGATGCTTGACCTGATGAAAGAGCCCAAGGTCAGACCCGACGAACCCTACCGGATCCAGCGCTCCCTGGAGTACGGTTCCGTCAAGATCGATCCGCGCGAGCTGTTCCTGTGAGCGATTCGGACTCCGTCGGGGCGGCGCTGCCTTGTGGTGTCCTTCCAATCGACCCGGTCCCGTTTCTGGAGGCAGTGCGCGCTCAAGTCGAGGCGCGAAAGGCTGATGGTGGAAATCTGGCAGTCCTGCTCATCGAATGCGGCGTGATCAGCCGCATCGATGCCGTATGGGGTTACCAGGTTGGCGATTCGGTGCGCGGACGTGTTGCCGCGCTATTGCGCACCGATGTACTGCGTCCGGGCGACCTTGTCGGCGACATGGGGCGGGACGATTTTGCCTGCGTACTGTCCACCGTTGATGGCCCGGAAGTGGCACTCTTGGCGGCGAACAAGTCCTTGCGCGAACTGAGCACACCATTCTGGGTCGGTGAGGATGAAATCTACGCCAGCCCCGCGATCGGAATTGCCATGTTTCCGGCGCATGGCGATCAGGCCGAAACCCTTCTTCAGCGCGCGAAGAGTGCCTGTGTCCTTGCGCGCGAACTTGACGGCAGCATTGCCGACTACGGTGAAGACCGCGACAATTTGGCGGCATCGAAGCTTCTTTATGAAAATCGGCTGCGCACGGCTGTTGCGGAGGATGCAATCAATCTGGTCTTTCAGCCGCAGTATGATCTGCGCCTGGGCCAGGTCATGGGCGCCGAAGGTCTGCTGCGCTGGCGCGACCCGGCGCTGGGCCTGATTCCCTCCAAGGACGCATTCGCCGCGGCGGAGTCGGCGGACGTTGTCATCCAGCTGGTTTCCTCGGTCCTCAATCGTGCGCTGCGCAACATCTCGGAATTCCGCTACAGCGCCGGACTCGACTTGCGTGTTGGCGTCAAGTTGCCGGCGCGCGTGCTGCGCTACCCTGAACTCCTCGACGTGGTCGAGCGTGCGCGCGGCACCTGGAGCAGGCGGCCGGGCACACTGATCCTCGAGATCGGGGAAACTTCGGTGTTGGGCCAGGATGCGGTAGCGAGGGAGACCCTGGGCCGCCTCAAGGAATTTGGCGTGAAGCTCTCGATCGATGATCCAGGCATGGCATTTTCATCGCTGTTCTGGCTGGCGACCTTGCCCTTCCAGGAGATCAAGATCGATGTTTCGGCTGCCAGCGACCTGACCGGCGGGCCGAAGTCCGAGCGTATCCTGCAGTCGATCATCGAACTCGCGCACCACCTGAAATTCGCCGTGGTGGCGGTCGGTGTCCCCGACGATGCGGCGGCTGCCCGGCTCAAGGAATTGCGCTGCGACTACATGCAGGCCGACTATAAGGGTCCGGCACTGGCCCCTGCGGCGTTCGTTACGCGTTTCGGATTCAACGAAGGCTGAACTCACACGGGCAGTCCTGGCACGGTCAGGCTAGGGTACATTGCGCTGATGGGTGAAGAATCCGGATCCAGTTCCACCATGCCGAAAGAAACCAGCTCCGACGAGCCGCGCTCGGCCCTCACGGTCGAGATGCTTGCGGCGGCGGCTGGTGCGTCGGCCGAGGACGGCATCTGGCTCGACGTGATCCGCAAGATGGACGAGGTCTATAACGACCTGCTGCAGTACGAAGTCGCGCTGGAGGAAAAGAATGCGACGCTGGAGGACACGCAGCAGTTCATTTCCTCGGTGCTGACCTCGATGTCGGATCTGCTGATCGTCTGCAGCCGTGCCGGCGTGATCGAAAGCGTGAACGCGGCTCTGGCCTCGCTGCTCGGCGTCGATGCCGAAGCGCTGCATGGGCGCACGGTGTTCGACCTGTTCGCCGACGAGGAATCCCGGCAGCATGCCGGCCGCCTGTTTTCCGACCAGGGCGGCCAGCCGGCGGAAGACATCGAGATGCTGCTGAAGGCCGCCAACGGCAGCGCAATTCCGGTGTCGCTGAACTGCACGCCGCGCTACAACGGGGGCGGCAAAATGCTCGGGCTGGTCATCACCGGGCGTCCGGTGGGCGAACTGCGGCGCGCCTACCAGGCATTGCGGCGGGCCCATGAAGACCTCAAGACCACCCAGCAGCAACTGATCCATTCCGAAAAGATGGCTTCGCTGGGCCGCCTCGTCGCCGGCGTCGCGCACGAACTCAACAACCCGATCAGCTTCGTCTACGGCAATACCCTGGCGATGAAACGCTATGCGGAACGCCTTGCGCGCTATCTTGCCGCGATACATGGCGGCATGCCGACAACAGAACGCGAAGCCCTGCGCAATGAGTTGCGCATCGACCGCCTGCTCGACGACTTGCCATCATTGATCGACGGCACCGTGGAAGGCGCCGAGCGTACGCGCGACATCGTCGATGCCCTCAAGCGTTTCTCGGCGACCGATCGCGACGAGCGACGCGCTTTCGACCTGGTCGAGGTCATCGAGCGCGCCGTGCAGTGGGTATGCAAAGCCACGGCAAACCAGTTCGAAGTCAGGCTGAATCTGCCCCCCGCGCTCAAGGTGTCCGGTTCGCCGGGGCAGGTGCAACAGGTAGTCATGAACCTGGTGCAGAACGCCGCCGACGCCACCGAGAATTCCCGCGAGCGGCGTCTGGAGATTTCCGGGCACAGCGAGGAAGGACAGGCGATGATCGAGTTTCGCGACAGCGGCCCCGGAATTCCGGCAGCCAACCTCGAC
>VEPA01000165.1 GCA_012026675.1 Betaproteobacteria bacterium
GGGCGTGGTCGATGCCGCCAATATCGTCATGATCTTTCTGCTGGTCGTGGCGCTGGTGGCGGTCTGGCTGGGCAGCGGGCCGGCGATTCTGGCGGCCTTCGGCTGCGTGGCCTTGTTCGACTTTTTCTTCGTGCCGCCGCACTTCTCGATGGCGGTGGCAGATGCCCAGTACCTGATCACCTTCGCCGTAATGCTGGTAGTCGCCCTGGTCATCGGCCAGCTTGCGGCCCGCCTGCGCGACAAGGCCGTGCTTGCAGCCCGGAGCGAGGACGAGATGCGCGCGCTCTACGACATGGCTAAGGACTTGTCCGGCGCGATCGCGGCGGAGCAGGTGGCGGAGATCCTGCGGCGATTTCTCAAGCAGCGGATGGAGGTGGAGGCCGTGCTCTATCTGCCCGATGCCCATGACGTATTGCTGGCAATCCCGGGCCGGGAGGTGGGCGACGGGCACCTGCCTCACGTCAAGGCGGTATTCGAGCAGGGCCAGTCCATGCACCTGGCCGCGGAGGAGAGCGGTTTTGCGCCGGCGCTGGCCCTGCCGCTGGTGTCGCCGGTGCGCACGCGTGGCGTCCTGCTGGTGTATGCGGATCATGCGGAGCGGTTTTGCGATCCGGAACGGCGTCCGCTGCTCGACGCGGTGGCTTCGCTCGCCGCGATTGCAGTCGAGCGTCTGCATTACGGAGAGGTGCTGCAGCAGGTGACCCTGGGCATGGAGTCGGAACGCCTGCGCAGCGCCTTGCTGTCCGCAGTCTCCCATGACTTGCGGACGCCGCTGACCGTGCTGGTGGGCCTGGCCGATGCGCTGACAGTGACTCGGCCGGAGTTGCCGGCGCCCGTCCTGGAGTCCGCCGTGGCCATACGCGAACAGGCTTTGCGCCTGTCCGGCATGGTGCACAAGCTGCTGGACATGGCGCGCCTGCAAACCGGCAAAATCGTTCTCAACCGGGAGTGGCAGCCGCTGGAGGAAGTTGTCGGCAGCAGCCTCAAGGCACTTGCGGGAATGCTGGCGGGGCGCGAGATTCGATTGGAACTGGCGCCTGATCTGCCGCTCATGGAATTCGACGCCGTGTTGCTGGAGCGGGTGTTCTGTAACCTGCTCGAGAATGCGGCGAAATACGCGCCGCAGGGCGAGATTGTCATCGCCGCTGCCGCAGCCGGCGAGATGGTCGAAGTCTCCGTTGCGGATTCCGGGCCGGGTTTGCCGCCCGAACGCGAAACCTGCGTATTCGAGTTGTTCGAACGTGGACGTCACGACAGCGGTACGACGGGCGTCGGACTTGGCCTGGCGATCTGCCGCGCGATAGTCGAGGTCCATGGTGGCAGGATTTGGGCGGAGCGCAGGGCGGAGGGCGGCGCCCGCATGGTGTTCGCCTTGCCGCGCGGCACGCCGCCGGTGCTGGAGGATGAAGCCGGTGAATGACCCGCGCCCGCTGATTCTGCTGGTCGAGGACGAGCCGCAAATCCGGCGCTTTGTGCGCAGCGCGCTGGAAGATGAAGGGCAGGTCATCGAAACCGCGACGGCGGCCGCCGCTCTCGAAGCCTTCTCCGCGCAGGATCCGGCACTGGCGATCATCGACCTCGGCCTGCCGGACCGTGACGGCGTGGACCTGATCCGCGACCTGCGCAGCTGGACCCAACTGCCGCTGCTGGTGCTGTCCGCGCGCTCGGCCGAGGCGGAGAAGGTGGCGGCACTGGATGCCGGCGCCGACGACTACCTGAGCAAGCCCTTCGGCGTTCGCGAATTGCAGGCGCGGGTGCGTGCGCTTTTGCGGCGGCAGAGAGTCGGCGCTGGCGAGACGGTGATCAGCTTCGGCTCTATCCGCGTCGATCGCGCCCAGCGCACGGTTACCCGCAAGGGAACGGAAATCCACTTGACGCCGATTGAATATCGCCTGCTCGGCGTGCTGCTGAACAATGTCGGCCGCGTTCTGACCCACCGTCAACTGCTGAAGGAAGTCTGGGGACCGGGTCATGTCGAGCGTGGCCATTACCTGCGTATCTACATCGGCCATCTGCGGCAGAAGCTCGAAGTCGATCCGGCGCGACCGCGCCACCTGCTGACCGAAATCGGCGTCGGCTACCGCTTTCAACTCCATGAACCTGCGCCATGAGCCACGACGAACAAAAAGACAGCACCGCCGTCCTCGCCCTGGCCGCCCTCGGCGTGGTCTATGGCGATATCGGTACCAGCCCGCTGTATGCCATCAAGGAAGTCTTCGGCAACGCCCACCATCCGGTGCCGATCACGCCGGAGAACGTGCTGGGCATCCTCTCGCTGGTGTTCTGGTCGTTGATCGTCGTCGTTTCCTTCAAGTACGTGGTGCTGATCCTGCGCGCCGACAACAAGGGCGAGGGCGGCATCATGGCGCTGATGGCCCGCGTCCTGGCCGATGAGGGAATTTCCGGCCGCCAGCGGCAGGCGGTGATCCTGCTCGGCCTGTTCGGCGCCGCGCTGTTCTACGGCGACGGCCTCATCACGCCGGCGAGTTCGGTGCTCTCGGCGGTGGAAGGACTGGAGGTGGTGACGCCGGTATTCGCCTCGTATGTCGTGCCGATTACGCTCGGCATCCTGGTCGCACTGTTCTGGATCCAGAGCCACGGCACGGCGAAGGTCGGCGTCACCTTCGGCCCCATCACCTGCGTCTGGTTCGTCGCGCTGGCGGCTCTGGGCGTGATCCAGATTCTGCGCCACCCGACGGTACTGGCTGCACTTTGGCCGGGTCATGCACTGGCCTTCCTGGCGGCCGAACCGCGACAGGGCTTTCTCGCCATGGGCAGCGTATTTCTCGTCGTCACGGGTGCCGAAGCGCTGTACGCCGACATGGGCCACTTCGGCCGGCGGCCGATCCGCCTGGCCTGGTTCGGGATGGTGCTGCCGGCCCTGCTGATCAACTATTTCGGCCAGGGCGCCTTGCTGCTGGAAGACCCGGCGACCATCAAGAACCCGTTTTACCTGATGGCGCCCGAGTGGTTCCTGCTGCCACTGGTGGGCCTGGCCACGGCGGCGACGGTGATCGCCTCGCAGGCGGTGATTACCGGCGTGTATTCGATCACGCAGCAGGCGATCCAGCTCGGCTATGCGCCGCGCATGGAACTGCGTCACACCTCGGGCAGCCAGATGGGGCAGATCTACATGGCCGGAGTGAACTGGCTGATGCTGCTGGGCGTGATCGCCCTGGTGCTGGCCTTCAGGTCATCGACCAACCTGGCGGCGGCCTACGGCATCGCCGTGACCGGCACCATGATCATCACCACGCTGTTTGCCTACCTGGTTGCGCGCCGCCAGTGGGGCTGGCAGCGACGCCTGGCGCTGCCGGTGTTCGGTGCGCTGCTGGCGCTCGACCTGACCTTCCTCGCCGCCAACTCGACCAAGATCCTCGACGGCGGCTGGTTCCCGCTGGTTTTTGGTGGTGCGGTCTACCTGCTGCTGACGACCTGGAAGGAGGGACGCAGGCTGCTGCACGAGTGTCTCCATACCCAGGCGCTGGAACTGCGGAGCTTCATCATCGGCATAGAGACGCCGGACACCATCACCGTCCCCGGTACGGCGGTGTTCATGACACCCTACCCGGAGCATGTGCCGCATGCGCTCTTGCATAACCTCAAGCACAACAAGGTGCTGCATGAGCAGGTGGCGCTGGTCACCGTAACGGTGGAATCCGTGCCGCGCGTGCCGGATGCACAGCGCGTGGCGGTGGTGCGGCTCAATCCGCGCTTCTTCCACGTCGGCATCCACTTCGGCTTCATGGATGTGCCGGATGTTCCGGCAGCGCTGGAGTGGTGCGCCGAACAGGGGCTGGAGTTCGATCCAATGACGACATCCTACTTCCTCGGCCGCGAAACCGTGGTGCCGAAGGTCGGCAACGACATGCCCTACTGGCGCGAAGCCCTGTTCGCGAGGATGTACCGCAACGCCGGCACCGCCGCCGATTTCTTCGGCCTGCCGCCGAACCAGGTGGTGGAACTGGGGACGCGCGTGACGCTTTGAAGAGTCGGCGCCGGCCGCACGGCGCGCAAGCGCCGGCGTGCAGCCTGACTGGAATCCGCTGCGGGCCGAAGGGCCTGCCGAAATGCCCGTAGCGCCCGGCGACGGCGGTGCCGCAATGCCGGCAATGCCCCGTGTCGTCTAGCGCGTAGCCGAGGATGCGGTACCAGTCGCGCGCGATCACGGCCTTGCCGCAGCCGGGGCAGAGCGTTTCGTCGCCGGCCTTGTCGTGCACGTTGCCGGTATAGACGTAGTGCAGGCCGGCATCCATGGCGATGCGGCGGGCGCGGACCAGCGTCGCCGGCGGCGTGGGCGGAATGTCGCTCATCTTCCAGTCAGGATGGAAAGCGGAAAAATGCAGCGGCACGTCCGGCCCGAGTTCCTTCGCCACCCAGGCCGACAGTGCCTTGAGTTCCTCGTCGCCGTCGTTCTTGCCGGGAATCAGCAAGGTGGTGATCTCCAGCCAGCAATCGGTTTCGTGGTGGATCATGGCCAGGATGTCGAGCACGGGTTGCAGCTTCGCGCCGCAGAGCTTGACGTAGAAGTCGTCGGTGAAGGCCTTCAGGTCGACATTGGCCGCGTCCATTTTCGAGTAGAACTCGCGTGCCGGTTCCTTGTGCATGTAGCCGGCCGTCACCGCCACGGTCTTGATGCCGATGGCATGGCAGGCGTCGGCCGTGTTCATCGCGTATTCGGCGAAGATCACCGGGTCGTTGTAGGTGAAGGCCACACTCTGCGAGCCGTTCTTCTGCGCGGCACGGGCGATGGCCTGCGGCGTGGCGTCGTCCATCAGGCGGTCCATGTCGCGCGACTTGGAAATGTCCCAGTTCTGGCAGAACTTGCAGGCCAGGTTGCAGCCGGCGGTGCCGAAGGACAGCACGCTGGAGCCGGGAAAGAAGTTGTTGAGCGGCTTCTTCTCGATCGGATCGATGCAGAAGCCCGAACTGCGGCCGTAGGTGGTCAGCAGCATTTCGCCGTTCTTCATGGCGCGCACGAAGCAGGCGGCGCGCTGGCCTTCGTGAAGGTGGCAGTCGCGCGGGCAGAGGTCGCACTGGATGCGGCCGTCGTCCAGTTTGTGCCACCAGCGGGCGGGCACCCCGACTATGGGATCGGCGCTTCTTTCCATTTCTGCACCTCGTAGCGTTGCAGTTGGACTTCGGATGACCACCAGTCGGCCGGCAAACCGGCCTTCTGTTTTAGATGGGCCATGAAGTCGCGCGGTTCCGGCAATTGCTCCCAGACCTGCGGCAGGAAAGTGGAACGGCGCCCGGCAGCGGCGAAGATCACGCCGTCCACATTCGGCCGCAGTTGGCGCAGGGCGTCGGCCTCGTCCTTGAAGCTCATGGCCTGCGGCGCCGTCAGCAGTGAAACCTCGACGCGGGTACGCGGCAACTCGGCGGCCGTCAGCGGCGGGAAACGCGGGTCGCGGAAGGCGGCGGCGACGGCATTGGCGCGCACATCCTGGTCCAGCGGGCGATGCGCTTCTAGCGAGCCGATGCAGCCGCGCAGTTGGCCGTCTTGCGTCAGGGTGACGAAACAGGCGCCGGGTTGGTCGAGTGCCGGATGCGCCGGTTCGGCCCGCGTCGGGTGCTTCAACTGGGCGGCGATGGCGTTGCGTGCGCGCACCAGCAGGGCCGGGCCGGGATCGGCGGCAAGGACGTCGGGCTCGTAGAGCGCAAACGAGGCGTAGCCAACCACGCGCGACTTGTCGCCGGCCGTATCGCCGGAGTTGCATTGGGCGACGCGTTCTATCCTCAGCCCGCGCCTGCGCGCGACGGCAAGCAGGCCGTTGATCGGCAAGGCGCCGCAGGCCTGGTCGAAACTGGTCAGCTGATGCAGGGCCAGGATGTGCTCGGCCGTCGCCTGGTCGATCCGCTGTGCTTCGCGGTAGGTATGGAAATGCGACAGGTCGGAACTGATCACGAACAGGGTTTCCGGGCCGCCCCAGAGGCGAGCGATCACCTCGGCGACTTCATCGGCGCCGGCGTCTCCGACCGCCAGCGGCACCAGTGTGAACTCGCCGAGCACGGTCTGCAGGAAGGGCAGTTGCACTTCCAGCGAATGTTCCTGGGCGTGCGCTGCGTCGCTGGCGACCACCTGCGGCAGGTCGGCCAGCGCATCGAGCGCGGCGCGATCGAGCGGAATGCTGCCCAGCGGCGTGGCGAATGCCTTGACGGTCGGCGCCGCCAGGCCGCGCACGGAAACGCGGTGGCAGGGGCCGAGCAGCACCACGCGGCGGATGCGTCCGGCCAGCGGGGCGAGCAGGGCGTAAGCCGTGCCGGCCGTGCCACCGGAATAGACGTAGCCGGCGTGCGGCACGATCACCGCCTTGAGCAGTCCCGCAGGAGTTGGCGCCGGCGAGACGGTAAGACAGCTCGCGAGGCAGGTCGCGAGGTCGTCCTGCAGGCTCTCTGGATCGCCGGGATAGAACATGCCGGCAACGGCCGGCGGACGGATGGCGGTAGCAGGGTTCATGGTCAGGTCACCAACAGAAGGCCGCCGATCAGGCCTGCGGCGATGGTGGCCAGCCCCGGCAGCGTACGGCGCGCCAGCGCCACACCGCCGATGATGACCACGAGCCCGGTCTTGAAGGCGAGGTTGGAAAGAGTTGCCAGCGTTATTGCAGTAATAGTTTGGGCCTCACTCAGCTTGTTCAAGCCGAACATGCGCAAAGAGGACAGCGCGATCGCATCGACATCGGTGAGGCCAGAGGCCAGGGCCAGCAGGTAGAGGCCGCGGCTGCCGGCAATATCCTGCAGCCAGGCCGAAAGCAGAAGGACCAGCGCGTAGAGCGCGCCGAAGCTCAGCGCGGTCTTGATTTCGGTCGGATTGGCGACCTGCGGCAGCGGCAATTCCTTGCCGCCCTCGCCCTGCAACTGGCCCCAGCCCCAGAGCGCAACCGCGACGCCGAGCAGCGCGCCGCCGCCGAGCACGACCAGCAGGGGGGCGAGTATGGCCGGCGCGACGACGAAGGACACGACGGCAAGGCGCACCAGCACTACGACGTTGGCAAGCAGGATGACCAGCATCGCGGCGCGCGCGAGCTCGGTGCTGGCACGGGCGTGCCGGGCGAAGATCATGGTCGTCGCGGTGGATGAAGCCAGGCCGCCGAAGAGGCCTATCAGCGCGGCTCCGTGCTGCGCGCCGACGATGCGCAGCGCGGCGTAGCCGGCCAGCGAAACGCCGGAGATCAGCACCACCATCCACCAGATGTTGTAGGGATTGAGTGCATGGTAGGGGCCGAAATCGCGGTCGGGCAGGATCGGCAGGATCACCAGCGCCAGGACGCCGAACTGCAGTATCGATCGCAGGTCGACCGGCGTCAGGCTTTTCGAAATGCCATGCAATTCGGCCTTGAAGTAGAGCAGCACGGTGGTGGCGATGGCGAGCATGACGGCGGTCGACGTGTAGCCGTGCCAGACCATGGCGCCCAGCGCGTAGCAGACCATCAGCGCCACCACCGACGTGGTGCCCGGATCGCCGGTGTCGAGCGGGTCGGCAATGTGCGCGGCGATCATCATGGCGGCAATGGAAAGCAGGCCGGCGGCAAGTATCCATCCGCTGTCGGTGATCTGGCCCAGGAGGGCGCTCATGCAGCCGAGCAGGCCGACCAGGGCGAAGGTGCGCAGGCCGGCCTTGATGTCGGACTGGCGCTCGCGTTCGAGCCCGATCAGCAGTCCGATGCCGATGCTGGTGGCGAAGGCCTGCAGTGTTTCAAGGCTGGGTTCTGCGGCGAACATGTGGGTTCTCGCGCGAATTCCTGTAGGTCAATTGTATAGAATTGCGCCATGAGCTCCTATCACGCACTGGTTCCCGCCGCCGGATCGGGCTCGCGCATGGGCGCTCTCTCGGGTCGCGCCGTACCCAAACAGTATCTGCCGCTGGCCGGCCAGCCGCTGATTTGGCACGCCCTGGCGACCTTGTGCGCCACCCCCGCGATAGCGCATGTGTTTGTGGTGCTGGCGCCTGACGATACGCTTTGGCCGGCGCCGGCGATGGCAAGCCTCGGCCCCAAATTGCGTGTTCTGCGCTGCGGCGGCGATACCCGCGCGCAAAGTGTCACCAACGGCCTGCGGGCGATGGCGGAAGAACTCGGCGATGCGCCTGGCATCGGCGACGAATGGGTGCTGGTGCATGATGCGGCGCGGCCCTGCCTGACCGTGGCCATGGTCGAGAACCTGATCGCCGAGGTGGGCGAGGACGATGCCGGCGGCCTGCTCGCGGTACCGGTCGCCGATACCCTGAAGCGTGCCGACGAAAACGGCCGCGTGCACCAGACCGTTCCGCGCGAGGGCCTGTGGCAGGCGCAGACGCCGCAGATGTTCCGCCATCGCCTGCTGCTTGATGCGCTGGATTACGCGCCGCAGGTCACCGACGAGGCCAGCGCCATCGAGACGCTGGGCCTGCTGCCGCGCCTGGTGGCGGCCGATGCCAGCAATCTGAAAGTCACTTGGCCGCTGGATCTGCAACTGGCCGAGTGGATCCTGCAGAACCGGGACAAGGGCAAGACACTATGACGTCAATTTTCAGATTGATCCTGCTGATCCTGTTCATGGCTGCAGCGCCGGTGTGCGCGAATACCCCCGGCGAAGTCGAGATCGGCGGCACGCTGCCCGAGGCCACCATGCAGGGACTCTCCGGACCCTCGCGCAAGCTGTCGGAGTTTCGCGGCAAGCCGCTGATCATCAATGTCTGGGCCAGCTGGTGCGGACCCTGCCGGTCCGAAATGGGGTCGCTGGAAAGGCTGTTCTGGCGCTATGAAGGCAAGAAGTTCGCGATGATCGGCATTTCCACCGACGACTATCCCGAGAAGGCGAAGGCCTTCCTGCAGCAATCGCCGAGCAGCTTCAGCCACTTCATCGACAGCCGGCTGGTGCTGGAAAACATGCTGGGCGCCAACAAGATACCGCTGACCGTGCTGGTCGATGCGCGCGGCCGGGTCGTCGGCAAATACTACGGGGCCAAGGATTGGGATAGTCCAGAAGCAAGGGCCATGATCGGCAAAGCCTTCGGCATCACGCTGCCGGCAAAATGAGGCCATGACCATGCAGAACCCGAACGGCACAACGGAACCCACGCGCGAGGAAATCGACGCCTTGGCCGGGCCCGCCGTCATCGAATTCGGCGCGGCCCATTGCGGGCACTGCCGCGCCGCCCAGCCGCTGATTGCCGAGGCGCTTCTGCGCAGTCCGGGTGTGCGCCACATCAAGGTCGAGGATGGTCCCGGCCGCAGACTGGGCCGGTCTTTTCGCGTGAAGCTCTGGCCGACGCTGATTTTCCTGCGTCAGGGCAGGGAAGTCGCGCGCCTGGTGCGTCCTGCCGATGCGCTGGCGATCGAACAGGCGCTGCGCCGGATCGATACCGACGGAGGACAAGGAGAATCGTGAAATGAAGCTGCCATATCGCGTCGGTCAGGGCTACGACGTGCATGCCCTGGCGCCGGGACGCAAGCTGATCCTGGGCGGCGTGCACATTCCCCATCCTCTGGGTCTGCTCGGGCATTCGGATGCCGATGCGCTGCTGCATGCGATTACCGACGCCATCCTCGGCGGCGCCGGCCTCGGCGATATCGGCGGCATGTTTCCCGACACCGGTTCGCAGTGGGAGGGAGCGGACAGCCGGAGCCTGCTGCGCGCGGCGATGAATGCCGTGCGCAGCGCAGGCTGGCAGGTGGGCAACGTCGACGCGACCGTGATCGCCCAGGCGCCGCGCATCGCCCCCCATGTCAAGGCCATGTGCGCCAACATCGCGGCCGATCTCGGCATTGCGGCCACGGAGGTGAATGTCAAGGGCAAGACCAACGAGCGCCTGGGCTTCGAAGGACGAGGCGAAGGCATCGCAGCGCATGCGGTGGTGCTGCTGGTGGGCGTGGTGGAACAGGCTTAAGTGAGCGAGGCGCGCTCATGCCGTGTGTTCTTCGCGCTGTGGCCCGACGCTGCGGCGAGCGCCCATCTGTCCGCACTGACGCAGGATCTGACGGCTCGCGGCGGCGGCCGGGTCATGCGCCCGGCATCGTTGCACCTGACCCTGGCGTTTGTCGGCCTGGTGACTCCGACCCAAATTCCCCTGCTTGAGGAAATCGCCGGCCGGGTTCACGCCGAGTCTTTTGAACTGAGCCTCGACCGGCTTGGTTTCTGGCCGCAGCGCGGCATCCTGTGGGCGGGTTGCCAGCAGTCGCCGGCGCCGCTGCGCCGACTCGCTGAAGCGCTGGCTACCGATTTGCGTGCCGCCGGCTTTGCCATCGATCACCGCTCCGGGGCCGACCTGGTGCCGCACGTCACGCTGGCGCGCCGCGCTCGCTGCGCGTCGCTGCCCAGGCTGGGAACACCGATCAGCTGGCAGGTCAGCGAATTTGCCCTGGTCGAGAGCCACCTGCATCCTCCCCCGGCAAGCTACAAGACGCTGGCCCGCTTTGCGCTGGCGGAAGCCGACGTCGAATGAAGCGGCAAACTGCTGCGCATATTCCGCAAGCACTGCAATAGAATCGCGTCATTGTTCCGGAGCCGATAACGTGGTCAAGCTGTTTAGTTCCAGAAAAACATCGCCGCGCCTGGACCGCCTGCACGAGCTCAGCCTGTTCGTCAATCTGACGCCGGCCGAGTTGCAGATCGTCGACGGCCTGCTGCATGAGCGCCACTACCTCGAAGGCGAGGTGATCTTTGACGAAGGCGAGGAAGGACAGGCGATCTACTTCATCGTTTCGGGCGAGGTGCTGATTTCCCGCCAGGAGCAGGCAGAGGCCGGGCGTGCGGCGCAAGGCGTGGTCGATCCGGCGGCAGCCCCCCCGCCCCGACGGCGACGAGGAGATACCGGTCGCGTCGCGCAACTCGGCCCCGGCACTTTCTTCGGCGAACTGGCGCTGCTGGACAACTCGCCGCGCTCTGCGCAGGCCCGTGCCGCCAGCCCCTGTGAGCTGATCGTCTTCTTTCGCGACGATTTCGTCGGCCTGCTCGATACCCACGCCCGCATCGCCTCGAAGATCTCGCGCCAGCTGGCTTGCCACCTCGGAACGCGGGTGCGGGCATGGCACACCCAATGAA
>VEPA01000028.1 GCA_012026675.1 Betaproteobacteria bacterium
AGATCCAGACCCTGCGCCGCGGCATCGACATACTCGTCGCCACGCCCGGCCGCCTGCTCGACCACCTCGGCCAGCGCACCGTCGATCTCTCCAAGGTGCTGACTCTGGTACTCGACGAGGCCGCCCGCATGTTCGACATGGGCTTCATCCGCGACATCCGCCGCATCATCGAGAAGTTGCCGAAACAGCGGCAGAACCTGATGTTCTCGGCCACCTTCGCCGCCGAAGTGCGCGAACTGGCCCACGCCGTCCTCAAGGATCCGGCAATGGTCGAGGTCGCGCGCCGCAATGCGCCGGCCGAACTGGTGACGCACACTGTGATCAAGGTCGACCAGGACAAGAAACGCGACCTGTTGCTGCACCTGTTCGCCGCCCACGGCTGGCACCAGGTGCTGGTGTTCTGCCGCACCAAGCATGGCTCCGACGCGTTGGCGAGGAAGCTCGAGCAGTCCGGCGTGCGCACCGCCGCCTTGCATGGCAACAAGTCGCAGAATGCCCGTACCCGCGCCCTGGCCGACTTCAAGGCCGGCAAGCTGGCGGCCCTGGTTGCCACCGACATCGCCGCACGCGGCCTCGACATCGATTCGCTGCCGCGCGTGGTGAACTTCGAGCTGCCCAATGTGCCCGAGGACTACATCCACCGCATCGGCCGCACCGGTCGTGCCGGCGCCAGTGGCGAGGCGTTGAGCCTCGTCAGCAGCGATGAGCGGATCCAGTTGCGCGACATCGAACGTCTCTTGAAGCGCGAGATTTCGACCTCGGTCGTGCCGGGCTTTGAGCCGCAGCACAATCATTCGGTACCGCGTCCCGCCGCCGGCCGCCCTCCGGCGCAGAAGCCCGCCCAGGCGCGCACGCGCAGCGGCAATGGCAGCCGCAGCAGCGCTCCGCGTCCGGCCCGTGCGGGCGATGGTGGCGCGGCCAAGCCGGCCAGCCATCACAGCGGGCAGCGGCATCGCTGATCTGGTGCGGGCGTCTGTCCGCGAGTGAAAAGGCGCCGCGCCGGCGCGTGACACTCCCGGCTCCTGTATGTACGCGGGAAACTGGTAGGATCGCCGTACTGGATCAGCGTACCCGCGGTCGCCAACGTCGACGTCATGAAATTGCCGGCGCCATGTTCCTGCAGGATCGCCACTTGATATGGGATTCATCGTACATGCGTCTGCGCATCAATCGTTCCGACGGCAAGACCGGTATCTACTCGCAAAGTATCGACAGACGTGCCGCCATGATGGTACGGCGCCTGGATCCGCGGACGCTGTTCTCCTCTGGCCCCATCGTGATCGGTGAGCTCAATCCGTTCAGCGTTCTCAATCCTGATGAGATTTGCTGGGTGGAGGTGGAGACTGAATTGGATACTCCGAAATTGCCGATGGACAACATCGAAATGGTGCGCCGGCTTGATGGGCGAGAGGAGTACGAGTCGATACTTGCCCGTCAATGGCCTCTGTGGCGGAAAAACGCCAAGGGTGCACCCGAAGACCTGCTTGAAGCACTCGTCGAACTGTCGTTTCGCAACAGCGCTTCCCTGTACCTGCACTTGACGGGAAGGGTGGCGACCGTTTCGCGGGGCGGCGCAATATTCGGCCTGCCGGCGATCACGGCCAGCTTCGAGCCGCACGGAACCGTCTACATCAATCCCAAGTGCATCGTGCGAGCCCGAATCTATCACAGCCAGGATCGCGTCAACTATCCAGATGGAATCTGGGTCGCAAGTGCCGACGACATCTAGTCCGGCCCGTTCGAGCGGTAGCGGCGCGGCCAAGCCGGACAGCCATCACAGCGGGCAGCAGCATCGCTGAGGGCCTGTCGTACCAGGCGTTTTGAGCGTCTAGGGTTTCCCCGGCACCACCAGGGCGCCCGAACGATAGGCCTCCGCAGCCGCCTGGTAGTGGCTGACCGCCTCGTCAAGAATGCGCGTGCCCTGCTCGTCGGCGGCGCGCTCCTTTCCGGTCTCGGCGTCGACGATGCGCCAGCGTCGCTGCGGCCGCAGCTCGACGAGGATGC
Organism: Betaproteobacteria bacterium; assembly: GCA_012026675.1. Lineage (GTDB taxonomy): Bacteria > Pseudomonadota > Gammaproteobacteria > Burkholderiales > Rhodocyclaceae > Sulfuritalea. The sequence goes on from VEPA01000028.1 coordinate 2,005, forward strand.
CGTTTTCCAGGTAGCCCACCGTCTGGTAGTTGGCCATGAAGGCGCGCTGGTGCGCCGGCCCCTCATGCAGGATGTCGTGGCCGAAAAAGCGCGAACGGTAGCTGACGTTCAATAGGGCCAGCAACGTGGGACCGACGTCGATCTGCGAAGCCAGGGTATCGACTCGCGCCGGCTTGATGTGCCGCGGCGACCAGATCATGAGCGGGATATGAAAGTCCTCTATCGTCAGGGCGGTCTTGCCCCGCCCGCCGGAAGTGTGGTCGGCGAGGATGACGAACACGGTGTCGTCGAACCAGGGCCGGGTTTTTGCCTGGCGGAGGAATTCGCCGATGGCCCAGTCGGTATATTTCACCGCGCCGTTGCGCCCGCTACCCGAGGGGATGTCGATGCGCCCTTCCGGATAGGTATAGGGCCGGTGATTGCTTGTGGTCATGACGTGGGCGTAAAACCGCTTGCCCGCGGCATGGCGTTGATCGAGCTGCTGCAGCGTCTGGGTGAACAGATCCTCATCCGCCACGCCCCAGATGGTTTCATGGTGGATGTTCTCCTTGGCGATCGCCAGGCGATCGATCACCGTGTAGCCATTGCCGCCGAAGAAATCCTGCATGTTGTCGAAGTAACCGTAGCCGCCGTACAGATACAGCGATTCGTAGCCGCGCTGGTTGAACACCTCGCCCAGGGTGAACAATTTGCCATTGTTGGGGCGCTTGACAACGGAATTTCCAGGCGTCGGCGGAAACGACAGGGTGACGGCTTCCAGCCCGCGCACGGTGCGCAGTCCCGTGGCGTAGAGGCGGGTAAAGAACAGGCTTTCCTGTGCCAGGCGATCGAGGTTCGGGGTCAGCGCCTTGTCGTTGCCGAACGCGGCCATGAAGTCGGCCGACAGGCTTTCGACCGTCACCAGGACGACGTTCAGGCGCTTTTCCGGACCGCGGGCAAGCACTTCCCTCTCGATCGGCATCGGCGCATTGGCAGTAAAGCGCTGCGGCCCGATTTGTTCGTATTCGGCCCGCAACACCTTGTACACATGAGCCAGCGGTTTGGAGCGGTAGAACGTCGCGTAGTCGATCTCGTTGTTGCGAAACGCGCTCCAGAATTCGTAATGCCCGTTGCCCGCCAACTGCACGGCCTGCGCTTCGTCGGTAAATTCCTTGTAGCGCGGCTGGACCAGATAGAAGGAGAGGACCGGCAAGACAAAGGCCGCGACTACAATCGCGACCCGCTGTCTGCGGCTTAAAGCTTCTCCTTGCGCTGCATCGCGCAAGGGGCGCCACTGTGCGGCGAACAGTGCTGCGGTGACTAGGGCAATTCCGGCGAAGGCGGGACGCAGATCGTAGGATTCGCGGATGTTGCCGATGACCTCACGCGTATAGACCAGATAGTCGACGGCGATGAAATTGAAGCGCGAGGCAAACTCATTCCAGAAGAAGAACTCCGATGCCGCCACAAACGCCAGCGCGCCAGACGCGATCAGCAACAAGCTGCCGGCGACCCAGCGGAAGGAACGATGGGCACGGGCCGGCCAAAGCGCGACAAGCAGAAGAAAAGGGAACAGCCACCATACCGCCGCAGCGAGGTCAAACAGCAGGCCGATGCCGAAGATTGGCAGCAGGCGGTTCGGCGCAAAAAACCCCAGGTCACCGTTAAACAACAGCAAGCCCAAGCGCACTGCCGCATTCAGGGCAATGAGAGTCAGCAGGAATCTTGCGACAACGGCAAGGCGCCCCTGCGGGAGATGTGTAGTGAGCATGAGCATGAGACCGGCTCGTGGACGGATCGCCATTTTAAGCGACCGGAGCGACGTATTTTGGCTGGCGAAAGTCGATTCCGGAGAACGTCAGAACGAGGAACCGGGCTCCTTGAGGAACTCGATTTCCTCGATTGTCGATTCGCGGCCAAGGATCAAGTTCCGATGTGGAAAGCGGCCGAAGCGGGCAATCACCTCGCGATGCCGCAGCGCATAGTCGCAGGCGCTGTCGAAGGCCTCGTGCTGCATTTCGCGCGCCAGCGCGGTGAAGAGCGCGACCGAGCGTTCCTGGTCGAGCAGGGATTCTCCGTGCTCGAAGGGCAGGTAGGCGAACCAGCGTTGCCAGGGCGAGAGGTTCTTGTCGCGGCCCGCCGTGACCAGGGTCTCTGCCAAGGCCTTGGCTTGCGCGTCGCCAGCGAAGGCGCGCGGCGTGTCGCGGAATATGTTGCGGGTGAATTGGTCGAGCAGCAGGATGCGCGCCAGTAGTTCTTTATCCGAATCTCCGGCGGGAGCCCCGCTTAACGCGGCTTCGACCTCGGCGCCGAAATGTTCACGGATTGCAGTATCGAAAGCCGGATCCTTGCGGAACCATTCGGGGCGGTAGACGCCGTGGCCAGGGTGGTCCGCCGGCAGGAACCAGAAATCGAGAACGGCGCCTGCAGTACTGGCGTCCACCGCGCTCACCTCAGGCAGTCTTTTTGGCGGCTGGCTTCTTAACTGCGGGTTTCTTGGCTGTGGCTTTGGCCGTGGTTTTCTTTGCCACCGGTTTCTTGACAGTTGCCTTATCCGCCGTGTCGCCGGCGCCGACTCTTGGCTTCGCGGCCTTCGTTTCCGTGGCCACGGTAACGGGTTTGGCTCCCGCCTTCGCTGGCCGCGGCTCGAACTCGAAGCCGACCTTGCCGGTTGCCGGATCGCGCACCAGGTAGGCGGAGAACTTGCGCCGCGTCTTGTTCGAGATGAAGCCCTTGAGCAGGGCGGTCTTGCCGGTGGCGAGCAGTTTCTGCATGTCGGCCCGCGCGACTTCCTGCTGCAGGATCACCTTGCCCGAGCGGAAATCGCAGGCTTTCGCCGCGCCCACGGCTTTTTCGCAGACATAGGCCATGCCGTGTTCGAAGACGCGGGCGCCGCATTTGGGGCAGGCGCCGAGCGCTTCCTGAGTCGAGAAATCGACTTCTTCCGCATCGGCATCGGCGTCCGATTGGCCGAAATCGAATTCCGGCATGTGGTCGTCTTTCAGCTTGATCATGGCGGCGAAGGGACGCCCCATTTTGCTGCGAAAGCCTTGCAGCGGGCCGATCACGCGCTTGGCGAGCAGTTCGTCGATTTCCTCGGTTTCCCACTGCCGGCTGGCAACCACCTTCCACAACTTGTAGTCGCACTTTTCGCAGGTGAAGTGCTTGTAGCCTTCGTGGATCCTGGCGCCGCAGCGCGGGCACGGCGTCTTCAGCGTGCCGAAGTCGGGGTCGGCAAACTCGCCGGTCTTGATCCGTTCGACCATCTCGCGCGTCTTGTCCACGACATGGTTCATGAACTCGTCGCGGCCGAGCCGGCCGTGTTCCATTTCCCTGAGCTTGTATTCCCATTCGCCGGTCAGTTCGGGTGAACGGATTTCGTCCACCTTGAGCTGTTCCAGGGCGAACAGCAGCGAGAAGGCCTTGGCCGTCGGCTGCAGTTCGCGACCGTTGCGGTGCAGGTATTCCTCGGCCAGCAGGCCCTCGATGGTGGCGGCGCGCGTGGCCGGCGTGCCCAGGCCGCGCTCGGACATCGCTTCGCGCAATTCCTCGTCGTCGATAAGCTTGCCGGCGCCTTCCATGGCGGTCAGCAGCGTGGCTTCCGTGAAGCGTGGCGGCGGCTGGGTGGCCTTGGCCTTGACCTCGACATCCTTGGCCCAGATGCGCTCGTTCTTTTCCAGTGGCGGCAGGTTCAGGCTTTCGCCGGCTTCCTCGCGCGTCTCCTGCGATTCCTTGCCATACACGGCGAGCCAGCCCGGCGTCACCAGCACCTTGCCTTCGGTCTTGAAGGCTTCCTTCTCGATGCGCGTGATGCGCGTCGTGATGTTGTATTCGGCCGAGGGATAGAAGATGGCGAGGAAGCGTTTGGTGACCAGGTCGTAGATCTTCTGTTCCGGCTCGGAGAGGCTCTTCGGCGCTGCGCCCGTGGGAATGATGGCAAAGTGATCGCTCACCTTGGCGTTGTTGAAAATGCGCTTGTTCGGATGCACCCAGCCATTCTTGAGGATGGCGCCGGCGAAGGTCGCGTAGGGCGTGCCGGCCATCGCGGCGAGGGTTTCCTTCACCGTTCCGATGTAGTCCTCGGGCAGATGGCGGCTGTCGGTCCGCGGGTAGGTCAGGACCTTGTGTTTTTCGTAGAGCGCCTGGGCTATTCCCAGTGTGTTCTTGGCTGAAAAGCCGAAGCGGCCGTTCGCCTCGCGCTGCAGCGAGGTGAGGTCGTAGAGCATCGGGCAGGCTTCGGTCTTGGGCTTGCTCTCGTCTTCCGCGATACCGTGCTGGCCGAGACACTTCTTGCGCAGGGCATCGGCCTTCGACTTGTCCCACAGGCGCTCGGCCCTGGCATGTTCATCGTCCGGCTTCTTGAATTTTTCGTCGAACCAGCGGCCGCGGTAGGTGCCGGCGAGGCACTGGAATTCGCCTTCGACTTCCCAGAAATCGCGCGAGACAAAGGCGCGGATGCGGCTTTCGCGTTCGACCATGATGGCCAGGGTCGGCGTTTGCACGCGGCCCACGGGCGTCTTGTAGAAGCCGCCTTCCTTGGAATTGAAGGCCGTCATGGCGCGCGTGCCGTTGATGCCGATCAGCCAGTCGGCTTCCGCCCGGCAGCGCGCGGCGTCGGCCAGCGGCAGCATTTCTGTGTCGGTGCGCAGATGGGCGAAGCCGTCGCGGATCGCGGTGGCCGTCATCGACTGCAGCCAGAGGCGGCGTATCGGTTTCTGTTTGGCGCCCAACGCATGTTGCGCAACGTAGCGGAAGATCAACTCGCCTTCGCGCCCCGCGTCGCACGCATTGACCAGGCCTGTGACATCCTTGCGCTTGATCAGGCGCGTCAAGAGGCGCAGGCGCTCCTGCGTTCTCTCGATCGGATTCAGCGCAAAATGCGGCGGAATCATCGGCAGGTGGGTGAAGCTCCATTTGCCGCGCTTGACGTCGTATTCCTCGGGCACCGCCAGTTCCAGCAGGTGGCCGATGGCCGACGCCAGGACGTAGTCGTCGCTCTCGAAGTAGTCGCCGGTCTTGGTGAAGCCGCCCAACGCCTTGGCAATGTCCTGGGCGACGGAAGGCTTCTCGGCGATGATGAGTTGCTTTGACATTGTTTTTCTTGGTGTTACGGGAACAATACAGGGTCAGGAGCGGCGCATCATAAGCGCGCCGCTCACAAATACGCAAGCCGGGGATTAATTCAGCAGGACGCGAGTGATGTCTTCGCCGCCGCCGGAATCCTCGTCGTCGCTGTCCTCGGCGAGCAGTTCCTCGAGGATCAGGGCATCGACTTCGTGGCGGTAACGCCAGATCACCGCGAGCACGATGACCTTGAGCCGGTCAAGGCTGATTTCCTCGTCCGGCAGGGCCAGGGCACGCTCGATGATGGCTTCGCGCAAGGGCGTATCGCCGGCATCGTGCTGCTCGAGAAAGGTGATGAAGCCGCGGCAGGCGGCGGGCAGCCGTTCCTGTTCTTCCTCGTCGTAGATTCTTATGGAACCGGCTAGCGCCGGGCTGCTGCAACGCGCGACCTCGTTCCCTGCCAGACCGTCGAGCCAGGATAGCGCCGCGCTGATGTCCTCGCTGCCGAAACCGGCAGCCGACAGTTTCCTGGCCAGTACCTCAGGCTCCGGGCAGGCGTCGGGGAGGTAGTTCTCGAACAGGTAAACCAGAATGTCGATCATGATTGTTAGCGTGAATTAACTCGTCAAAAGCGACTGGCGATAGTCGAGCGGAGCGAGCCGATTAATAGCCTCCCCGCGAGGGGAGGAAGGGAGGGGCGGGCCTTCAATTTGCTGTTAACGATTTCATGGCGCTGAGTTGGTCGTGGCGACCATGCAAGTTAGTGCAGCCTTTGGTAGAGGCCGCCAGGTAACTGGGCGATGCGGCCGGCGAGTTCCATGGGCAGCAGCATGGCAAGAAGGTCGGCAGGCGTCAAGCCGCTGCGCTCAGACAGCGTGTCGAGCGCACAGGGGGCGTGACCCAGAAAAGCAAGCACTTGCTGTTCGCCATCATTCAGTGCCATCGAGGCGTTGTCACTGGCTGTACTGGCAGCAGCGGGCGCTTCCCAGCGCAATTCCTCGAGAATGTCCTGCGCCGATTCGACCAGCTTGGCCCCCTGGCGTATCAGCTGATGGCAACCGCGGGACAGGGGCGAATGGATAGAGCCGGGAATCGCAAACACCTCGCGCCCGGATTCAGCCGCAAGCCGCGCCGTGATCAATGATCCGCTGCGCAGGGCCGCTTCGACGACCAGGCAGCCCAGCCCGAGACCGGCGATGATGCGATTGCGGCGCGGGAAGTTGGACGCCAGCGCCGGGGTGCCGAGGGGAAACTCGCTGAGCACTACGCCGCTTTCTGCGATGGTTCGAGCCAGTACCTCGTGCTTCGCCGGGTAGAGGCGGTCGGCGCCGGTGCCGATGACTGCCACTGTGCCCGCCGCCGTTGCCAGCCCGCCGCGATGCGCGGCGGCATCGATGCCAAGGGCCAGGCCACTGACGACGGTCAGCCCGACATTGCCGAGCGCCCGGGCGAAGGCTTCGGCGTCGCGGACTCCCTGGGCGGTTGCATTGCGGCTGCCGACCATGGCCAGCATCGGACGATTGAGCAGTGCGGTATTGCCCTTGACATAGAGCAGCAGCGGAGGATCTTCGGAACTGAGCAGGCTTTGCGGGTATTCCGCATCGGCCAGGGTCAGCAGGTGGTTGCCGGGCTGGGCTGCCCAGTCCAGCGCCGCTTCGATGGCGGCAGTGCATTCATGATGCAACAGGCGTTCTGCGAGTTCGGGATCGATGATCGCGGAGAGCGCCTGCGGGCCGGTTTCAAAAATGGCTTGCGGCAGCCCGCAGGCCTTGAGCAGCCCACGTCTGGCTTCGCCACCAACGCCGGGGATCAGCGTCAGGCGCAACCAGGACGCGAGTTTGCCGCGATCGGTCATGGCTTTCCGGATTTGCGGGCCGGCCGCAGCGGGTTTGGCTCGAATCAGGGGGTACGCACGACATCGCCGACCAGCACCGGGGCCGTCGCGTTCATTATCAGCGCGTAGGAGATACGGTCAAAGACACGGAAGACGTACATCAGGCCATTGCGGGAGTCGGGCAACTGGTAGTCGGTCCTTTCACTATCGGAGCGATATATCACTTTCGCCCCGGCCGCATCAACGGCGAGCACGTGTCCGGGTTCCAGGCCGTCGGCTTTGCCGCGATTGAGGGTGACGATGGTTTGCGGGCCGCCGTAGGTCACTCCACTATAAATGGCGAGTACCTTGCCTTGTATCATGGTTGCCGGCGCACGCGGGACGTAGCTCGGCACATCCTGTCGCGGCGCTGGCATGAGTTGGTCGTCGCGCTGGATTTCCATTTTCGCAGTGAGCACGAGGTAGCTTGATGGCACACCGCCTTGGGTCAGGCGCGCGGTGCCGAGATACAAGGATTCGTAACCCAGCGTCTCGTTGGTGTCAGGATCGACAAGCGGTTTACTGGGCCGGAACAACTGCCATGCCTTGGGCTGGGCAGCAGCCTCGGGACCCTCCGGGACGAACCGGGCGTCACCTTGGAGGAAGACCGGGAAGAGCTTGTCACTGGCGGTGACCGCGGAGGCATAGACGGTATCGCCGGCACCGGCGACGACGCGGTTGTCCTGCAAGGCGACTACGCGCGGTGCCGCAGTGAGAAGGCTGGGGTCGATCACCCGCGGTTCGCTGAGGAACGGTTCGATATGCTGCGGCGGGATGGAGGGGATGGCCTTGCGCAGCGGCTCGACATATTCGTGTCGTGGTTCCTTGATGGTCTCGAGCATGAGGCGAGGCTGGTCACCGCTCCTGTCGAGTGCCAGGACTTGGCCCGGATAGATTCGATGCGGGTTGCGGACATCTTCCGCATTCAGCCTCCACAACTCGCCCCACCTGTAGGGATCCTTGAGGAACTTGGCTGAGATCCCCCACAGGGTGTCGCCGGGCTTTACGACATAGCGTTCGGGGGCTCCATCGGCCAATTGCAGTGGGGCCGCCCCCTGTGCGAATGCCAGAGTGCTTGAAATGCTAATGAACAGCGCAGATATAATGCGACGCATGGCGTGATCTCCTGGCCGAGTGTCTGTTTGGATGGCAAACCACCCGAATGTCTGCCCGATTCTGCCCGACAATTCCCCGTGCATCAATTCTTTCAAGAGCGGTTTCATGGCCTTATTGCAGATATTGCGTTACCCCGATCCGCGGTTGCACAAGAAAGCAGCCCCCGTCACGCAGGTGGATGCGGGCATTCGCAAGCTTGCCGCCGACATGGCGGAGACCATGTATGCCGCGCCTGGCATCGGTCTTGCTGCGCCGCAGGTGGACCGGCATGTGCGCCTGATCGTGATCGACGTCTCGGAAGACAAATCGCGGCTGCAAACCTTCATCAACCCCGAACTGCTGGAAAAGTCCGGCGAATGTGAAGGCGAAGAGGGCTGTCTGTCGGTGCCCGGCATCTACGACACGGTCAAGCGTGCCAGCCACGTCCGGGTGCGGGCGCTGGGCCTCGATGGACAAGCCTTCGAACTGGAAGCCGACGACCTGCTCGCCGTGTGCATCCAGCACGAGATGGATCACCTTGAGGGCAAGGTCTTCGTCGAATACCTGTCGCGCCTCAAGCAGACCCGCATCAAGAGCAAGCTCCTGAAGCAGGCGCGAGAAACCTTCTAGTGAGGATTCTCTTCGCCGGCACGCCGGAGTTCGCCGCGCGAGCACTGGAAGCCCTGCTGGCCGCCGGGCATGAGGTCGTCCTGGTCCTGACCCAGCCCGACCGCCCTGCCGGGCGCGGAATGGCTTTGCAGGCGTCCGCCGTAAAAAAACTGGCGCTGGCGCAGGGTATTCCGGTGTTCCAACCCGAGCGCCTCAAGGATCCGGCGACACACGAGCCGATCCGGGCCGCCTGCGCCGAAGGCGGTGCCGAACTCATGGTGGTGGCCGCCTACGGCCTGATCCTGCCGCAGGCCGTGCTTGACCTGCCGCGTCGCGGCTGCATCAACATTCATGCCTCGCTCCTGCCGCGCTGGCGCGGCGCGGCGCCGATCCAGCGCGCCATCGAAGCGGGCGACGCGCAAACCGGCATCACCATCATGCAGGTGGAAGCGCGCCTGGATGCCGGCCCGATGCTGCTGGCCGAGGCAATAGCCATCGACGCGGAGGACAGCGCCGGCAGCCTGAACGAGCGGCTTGCCGCGCTGGGGGCCAGGCTCGTGGTTGAGGCGCTGGGGCGCTTTGATGAACTGCATCCCGTGACGCAGTCCGAGGACGGGGGGACCTATGCCGACAAGATAGCCAAGGCCGAGGCTTGGCTCGACTGGAAACAGCCGGCCGCAATCCTGGCGCGCAAGCTGCGCGCCTTCAATCCCTTTCCCGGCGCTGTGGTGATGCTCGGCGGCGAACCCGTCAAGGCCTGGCGCGGCGATGCGATCCCTGCCAGTGGCCGGCCCGGACAGGTGCTTGCCGCCGATACTGCGGGCATCGTCGTCGCCTGCGGCGAAGGCGCGCTGCGCCTCACCGAACTGCAAAAGCCCGGCGGCCGTCGTGTCACCGCCGCCGACTTTCTGCATGGCACCAAACTGCAGCCGGACTGAGACATCGCTGCCGTCCCGCATTCCGCGGGCTGCTATTCTTCGCCGATGCTGATGCTTCCTCCCCTTGCCGAGGCCTTGCACGCTGCGGCCGGCCTGATCGCTGCCGTGCTTGCCGGCCGCAACTTCGACGCTGCGCTGGCCCGTGCCGGGCTTGCCGCGCCCTTGCGCGCGGCGACCATGGATCTGGCCTATCCGGCGCTGCGCGCCTATGGTCGTGGCGACTTCCTGCTCGGTCTGTTGCTCGAGCGCCCGGTAAAGAGCCCGGAACTGCGCAGCCTGATGCTGGTTTCCCTGGCGCGGCTCGAAGCGCGGCCGGACGAGGTCCATACCACGGTGGACCAGGCGGTAACAGCGGCGGCGCGCCTGGCGCGGGGGCAGTTCAAGGGCCTGGTCAATGGCGTGCTGCGCAATTTCCTGCGCCGGCGCGAAGACCTGCTGGCGCTGGCGGACGCCGACCCGGTGGCACGCTGGCAGCATCCGGCATGGTGGATCGCGCGCCTGCAGCGGGACCACCCGGCGCACTGGGAAGCCATCCTCGCCGCCGGCAACAGCCATCCGCCGCTGTGCCTGCGGGTCAATCGGCGCCGCGTCACCGGCGCCGACTATCTGGATCAACTGGCTGCAGCAGGCATCGCCGCGCGCGCTCTGGACGACACGGCGATCCTGATCGAAAAGCCGCTGCCGGTGGAGCGCATCCCGGGTTTTGCCGCCGGCCTGTGTTCGGTGCAGGTCTGGGGCGCGCAGGCCGCCGCCGGCCTGCTCGATGCGCACGACGGCATGCGCGTGCTGGATGCCTGCGCCGCACCCGGCGGCAAGGCGGCGCACCTGCTGGAATGCGCCGCCATCGAGCTGACCGCGCTTGATGCCGACGCGCCGCGCGCCGCGCGCATCAGCGTCAACCTGAAGCGCCTCGGGCTGGCGGCAAAGGTGGAAGTGGCCGACGCGCGCGACATTGGCGCATGGTGGGATGGACGTCACTACGATCGGATACTGGCCGATGTGCCCTGTTCGGCCTCCGGCGTGGTGCGCCGGCACCCGGATGCAAAATGGCTGCGGCGCGAGTCTGACATTGCCGGATTTGCAACAACGCAAGCAGCGATTGTCGATGCCTTGTGGCGCACTCTCGCCCCCGGTGGCAAAATGGTTTATGCCACCTGCTCGGTGTTCGGACAGGAGAATGGCGCCCAGGTGGAAGCCTTCGTCGGCCGTCACGCCGATGCCCGGCTCCTGCCGACCCCAGTTGCCGAACCGCTTGCCAGATCCCTTGCCACAACAGTTTCGACAACCCGCGACGCACAACCGCACGATTTGCCCGATGCCGAACATGACGGCTTTTATTACGCGCTGCTGCAGAAGGATTGAGGCCGGGCTGCTGCTGCTCCTGCTGCTGGCGGCGGCTTGCGCCCAGGCCGGCAGCATCGAACCGCAGCGTGCCGCCTTAACCCCGGGCGAAGACGGCTACACGCTGTCAGCCGAATTCGCGGTGGATCTCGGCAACCGCCTGGAGGACGCCGTGGCGCGCGGCGTGCCGCTCTACTTTAATCTCGAATTCGTGCTCGAGCGCAGCCGCAAATACTGGATCAACGAACACGTCACTACCCGCAGCCTGGCTTACCGCCTCGCCTACAGCAGCCTGACGCGGCAGTATCGCCTGACCACCGGCAACCTGCACCAGAATTTTGGCAGCCTGGCCGAGGCGATGCGCGTGGTCGGCCGCATCGCGGCGTTGCCGGTGCTGGACAAGGACGCACTCAAGGCCGGCGAGTCCTACGAGGCGGCGGTGCGTCTGGCGCTCGATCGCAATCAGTTGCCCAAGCCTTTCCAGGTCGATGCCATCATGGATCGCGACTTGCAGGTCGAGACCAAAGTGCTGCGCTGGCAATTCGTGGCTCCGGTGGTGGCGCAATGAGGGTTGCGCTGGCGGTCATTGCCGCGCTCGGCGCCATCCTGCTGTTCCTGCTGGCTTCGGCGTCGGCCAATACGGCGCTGTTCGCGGCGAACTACGCCTGGCTGCTGGCGATCAACGGCGCGGCGGCCGTGGCCTTGCTGGTGCTGGTCGGCCTCCAGTTGCGGCGCCTGCGCCGCGATTTCAAGAGCGGCGTATTCGGCTCTCGCCTGAAATCACGCCTGCTGCTGATGTTGTCCTTGATGGCGGTGCTGCCCGGCGCGCTGGTGTATGGCGTGTCGATGCAGTTCGCGGTGAAGAGCATCGACTCGTGGTTTGACGTGCGTGTCGATAATGCTCTGGAAGGCGGCCTCAGTCTCGGGCGCAGTGTGCTCGACGGCTTGCAGGCCGATTTGCTGGCCAAGGCCCGCGATGCGGCGCTGGAACTCGGTGATGCGGCGTTGGTCAGCCCAAGCAGGCTGAATCGGCTGCGCGAACAGACCGGCGCCCAGAGCGCGCCCCTGCTGACACTATCCGGCCAGGTGCTGGGCAGCAGTTCCGGGGAGATGGGCAGCCTGCTGCCCTCGGTTCCGGCGCCCAGTCAGTTGCGGGCCGTGCGCGGCGGTCGCGGCATGGCGCAGATCGGCGAGGCTCAGGGCGGCGGCCTGATGGTGCGTGCGCTGGCCCCCGTTAGCAGCAGCGGCCTCAATCTTGAGCCGCGCATTCTGCAATTGACGCTTGCGGTGCCGGCGTCCATCGCCAAGAGCGCGGAAAGCGTCGCGGCGGCGCACCGCGACTATCAGGAGCTGCAACTCGGGCGGGCCGGACTCAAGCACATCTACACGCTGACGCTGACGCTGGCCCTGTTGTTGGCGTTGTTCTCCGCGATTGCCCTCGCGTTTTTCCTTGCCGAGCGCCTGGCGCGGCCTTTGCTGATTCTGGCCGAAGGCACGCAGGCGGTCGCGGCCGGCGACTTCACGCCGCGAGCCACGGTGGAAGCCTCCGACGAACTGGGCGTGCTGACCCATTCCTTCAACAGCATGACGCATCAACTGGGCGAGGCGCGGGCGCAGGCCGAACATCATCGCCAGGAAACAGAGGCGCCCCAGGCCTATCTCGAATCCGTGCTGGCGAACCTGTCGGCCGGCGTGCTGGCTTTCGATCTGCGCTTTCGGCTGCGCGCGGCGAACCGCGGTGCCCAGGCGATCCTCGGCGACGATCTCGCCGGCTTCGAACAGATGCGCCTGCAGGATTGGCCGCGCCACGAAACCCTGGCCGGGGCCATCCTCGGCGGTTTCGCCGGACGCGGCGACGAGTGGCAGGAGCAGCTCGAAATCGCCCGCCCGGATGGCATGCCGCAGGCGCTGCTGGTGCGCGGCACCGCACTGCCGGCGGCAGGCGGCGGCGGCTATGTGGTGGTCTTCGACGACATCACGCGCTTGATCGCCGCGCAGCGCTCCGCCGCCTGGGGCGAAGTCGCGCAGCGCCTGGCGCACGAGATCAAGAACCCGTTGACGCCGATCCAGTTGTCCGCCGAGCGGCTGCAATTGAAGCTGGCCGACCAGCTGACGGGGGCGTCGCGCGAGTTGCTGGATCGCGCCACGCAGACCATCGTCAACCAGGTCGAAGCGATGAAGAACATGGTCAACGATTTCCGTGATTATGCGAAGACGCCGCTGCCGCAGCTGGCCGCAGTCGATTTCTCGGCACTCCTGGGCGAGGTGCTGAGTCTCTACGAGGAGTCGGAATCGCGTACCGCGATTGCCGTGCTGCCGGCGCCGACTCCCGTGCCATTGGTGCTGGCCGATGCCAACCAGATGCGTCAGGTGCTGCATAATGTCCTGACCAACGCGCAGGACGCACTCGCCGGGGTCGCCGAGGCGCGGATCGCCATTGCCCTGGTACAGGACGCCGGGCGCGTGCGACTGACGGTCAGGGACAACGGTCCGGGCTTTCCGCCGCAGATTCTTTCGCGCGCCTTCGAGCCCTATGTCACGACCAAGTCCAAGGGTACCGGGCTGGGCCTGGCGATCGTGAAAAAAATCGTGGATGACCATGGCGGCGAGATTCGCCTCGCCAACGCTCATGGTGGCGAGGTCAGCATCTGGTTGCCGCTGGCAACCCAGGGTGGGGCAAAGGGGGGTTAGGAAAATGCCGAAGATATTGGTGGGGGATGATGAAGTCGGGATACGCGAGCTGCTCTTCGAAATCCTGCGCGACGAGGGCCATGATGTTCAGCTGGCGGAAAACGCCGCGGGGGCGAGGGCGGCGCGCGAAGCCGGGCGTCCGGACATGGTTCTCCTCGACATCTGGATGCCCGATACCGATGGCATTACGCTGCTGAAGGAGTGGTCCGGCAACGGCCAGCTCAACATGCCCGTGGTGATGATGTCGGGCCACGCCACGATCGACACGGCGGTGGAGGCGACGCGGATTGGCGCCATGGATTTCCTCGAGAAGCCGATCGGCATGCAAAAGCTCCTGGCGGCGGTGAAGAAGGCGCTCGAGCGCAGCGCCCGTCATGCCGGCGGTGGCCTTTCGCTGGGCGCGTTTGCCCGTCCGGGCCCCCTGCGCGATCTCAAACGCCGCCTTGACCAGGTGCTGGCAAAGAGCCCGCTGCTGCTGCTGCGTTCGGCGCCGGGCGGCATCGTCGAACTGGTGGCACGCTCGGCGCAGGTCGCCGGCAAGCCATGGATCGACCTGGCGCACGAGACAAATCCGCTCAGCACCGAGATGCTGCAGCGCGCCGCGGGTGGCGTTTTGTGGTGCGAGGAACTGGCACGCCTGACCCGTTTGCAGCAGAAAAACCTGCTGTTTGCCGCCGAGCGCCTCGACCGTTACAGTCTGCGACTGGTCGCGGCGACCACGCACAGCAGTGCGGAACTGCTGGCCCTGGGCTGGGACGAGGCCGGACTTGCGCACTTGTTCGAAACCGGGCTGGGTGTACCCGGTCTGGCCGAGTTGAAGGACGAAGTGCCGGACATTGCGGCACATCTGCTGACCCAGTTGATGGAAAGCGACGAGATCCCGCTGCGCCGGTTTTCCAGCGGGGCTCTCAATGCCTTGCGCCAGCATGTCTGGAGCGGTGGCTACGCGGAACTCAAGAGTGCGGTGAAGTCGCTGGCGCTGGCCAGCCTGGGCGAAGAAATCGGGGAAGACGAGGCTCGGCAGTTGCTGGCGCCTGCCGGCGAATCCGGCCCGGCGCCGGTGGGCCTGGCGCCGGAAGTCATCGAGCTGCCGCTGCGCGAGGCGCGCGAGGCCTTCGAGCGCATGTACTTCGAGTACCACCTGGCCACGGATGGAGGCAACATGACGCGCCTGGCTGAAAAGACCGGCCTCGAGCGCACCCACCTGTACCGCAAGCTCAAGGATCTCGGCCTGCGCTGAGTAGAAGGGCACCACATGCGTATCGTGATTCTCGGCGCCGGCCAGGGCGGCGCCTCCGTGGCCGAGGCGCTCGCTTCCGAGGCCAACGATATCACCATCGTCGATCAGAGTCGCGCCTGCCTGGGCGACATCGCCGATCGACTCGATGTGCGCACCTTGGTCGGCAACGGCGCCCTGCCCTCGGTGCTGAGGGATGCGGGCATGGATGACACCGACATGCTGGTGGCGGTAACCCAGTCCGATACCACCAACCTGGTGGCCTGCAAGATCGCGCGCAGCATGTTCAACGTCACCACCCGCGTCGCGCGCCTGCGCTCGGCCGACTATTTCGAAGACAAGAGCCTGCTCGACGATGCGCATTTCGCCGTGACGCACGCCATCTGCCCGGAACAGGAAATCACCGACTACATCGCACGTTTGATCGAGTTTCCCGAAGCCTTGCAAGTGCTGGAATTCGCCGAAGGTCGCGTGACCCTGGTCTGCGTGCGCGCCTACGAAGGCGGCCTGCTGGTCGGCAAGCCGATCACCGCCATGCGCGAACACCTGCCGCAGGGGGTCGACGCCCGCATCGCGGCGATCTTTCGCGAGCACCAGTCGGTCGATCCCGAGGGTAAGACCATCATCGAGGCCGGCGACGAAGTGTTCCTGCTCGCCGCAACCGAGTTCATCCGCCCCTTGATGCGCGAACTGCGGCGCATGCTGAAGCCGGTGAAGCGGGTGATGATTGCCGGTGGTGGCAACATCGGTTCGCGCGTGGCGGCGACCCTCGAGGCCGACCACGAAGTCAAGGTGATCGAACGCGATTCGGTGCGCGCCGAACTCGTCGCCACGCGCCTGCGGCGCACATTGGTGCTGCATGGCGAAGCTACCGACGAGAAGGTGCTGGCGCAGGAGAACATCGACGAGATGGACATGTTTCTTGCCCTGACCAACGACGACGAGGACAACATCATGGCCGCCTCGCTGGCCAAACGGCTGGGTTGCCAGCGCGTGCTGGCGCTGATCAACCGCCGTGCCTACGCCGACATGGTGCAGGGCGGCCCGATCGACATCGGCCTTTCACCGGCACAGGTCTCGATCGGCTCGCTCTTGACCTTCTGCCGGCGCGGCGACGTGGCGCGCGTGCACAGCCTGCGCCGTGGCGCGGCCGAGGCGCTGGAGCTGGTGGTGCACGGCGACAGGAAGAGCAGCAATGTGGTCGGTCGCCGCATCGAGGAGCTGCCTGTCATCAAGGGCGCGCACGTCGCCGCCATCGTGCGTGAGGCCGGCGACGTGGCCGTGGTGCAGATGGACGGCTTCCTGGTCGACAAGCCGATGGCGCGGGTCATCATCCCGCATCACGACACCGTGATCGAGGAGAACGACCACGTCGTGGTGTTCTGTACCCGCAAGAGCGAAGTTCTGAAGGTCGAGAAGCTGTTTCAGGTCAGTGCCGGATTCTTCTGATGTTTTACCGACTGCTTCCGGTCAGCCACGTTCTCGGCGGGATGCTGATGTTCTTCAGCATTACCTACCTGATGCCGATCGCGAGCGCGGTGATCTACAACGATGAAACATTGATCGACTTCATTGATGCCATGACGATATCGTTTGCCGCCGGATTCATCCTCTGGTTCGGGA
>VEPA01000240.1 GCA_012026675.1 Betaproteobacteria bacterium
ACATACACCGGGTTCTTGAAGCGAACCGTCTTGTACAAACCATTGCCGCGCAGCAATAAGCAGGGAATGATCCGAGGGCGAATTCCGTTCATACGGTCATGAACTGCCGGAAAAGCTCCATCCCGAAGCGGTGGCTTTTCTCCGGATGAAATTGTACACCGTAGATGTTTTCGCGCTGCACCGCGGCGACTATTTCCGAGCCGTGATTCGTCACCAGCAACTCATCGGCCGGGTCGCGGCAAACCATGTGGTACGAATGCACGAAATAAAAGCGTGCATCCTCCGGCAAAGTTCTGGTCAGGAGACTGGGCTTTTTCGCTCGCACACGGTTCCAGCCCATGTGCGGCACCCGCAACCCTGGCACATCCTTCCGGAAGCGCTCACAGCGCGCATCCAGCCAACCGAGGCCCGGCTCACTCCCTTCCTCGCTGCCCAAACCAAGCATCTGCATCCCGACGCAAATACCCAGCACCGGCACACGCTCAACCAAAGCCTTTTCGGTCACCACCTGCTCGATGCCGCTTTGCCGAAACTGCGTCATCACGCTGTCGAAGGCACCGACCCCTGGTAAGACCAGCCGGTCGGCCGCCCGCACGTCATCGACCTTGGCCGAAACGACGGGAGAAGCCCCAACTTTCTTGAACATGTTGCATATGGAGCCGAGATTGCCGACGCCATAGTCGATGATGAGCAGCATTGGACGGTAGATGTGAAACAGGATGGATCAAGGCGTAGCGCCTTGTTTGAGCGCCGTAATTGTACCGTATGCCGCTATACCAACGACGAGAACGAAGCCGCCAACCGCTTGAGCCAACATTGGCAGCGGCATGAGCAGAGGCACGGTGCACGCAACCGAGCACGCGGCGGCACGCAACAGCAAATTGAAGCTGAGAACCCCCAGCCGGCTGTTTCGGAAGCCGCCGACGCGAAAAAGGCCAAGAAGGTAGGCCACGTGGTAAAGCGCGTCAGCGACCGCGTATCCGATAATTGCCGCAATCGGCCCTGCTCCGGCTGCCAGAGGCATCACCACGGCTGCCACTTTGAGGACATTGCCCCCCAGTTCTATGCCGAGCGATACACGCTGCCGTTCCGAAACCTCGTAAAGCCGCTCCGGCCAACTTGTGAACAGAAAAAGAAATCCGACCGGAGCGTAGTAGGCAGCGAGCTGCCCCGCAACACGCCAATCCTGCCCGAACACCAGGACAAAAATCTCTTCGCTCCAGAAGACAAAAAACACCGCGAGCGGCAGCATCGCAACGCCAAGCCGATGCATAAGTTTTATCGTAAGGTCCTCCAATGCCGGGGTACCGAAAAGCTGCGCAGCCTCGCGAAAGAACACCAACCCCAATGAAGAAGACAAATAGCGCGCCGGCAGCAACATCACGGTCCGCACCAGAACAAACTGTCCGGCAATACCGGGATGATTGAAGGCCAGCAATGCAAACACCAGCAGTTCCTGCGACAAGGCGCCAAGCACGCTGTATGGCACGTTGAAAAATGGAAACTGGCGGTACCGATATGCGGCGACGCGCAAGTCAGAAAACCGCGCCGTAACGGGCCACTGGCGATGACGCAATAACGCCGCCAGCCAAACCGTCGCCGCGATCTGACCAAGAATGCGGCCAATCAACAATCCATTGCCAGCCATCTTGAGCCACCCGATCAGCACTGCGACCGCGACATTACCGCCCTGATTGAGCACCCCCGCCCCGGCCATAGCCCGATAAGCCCGCTCACGGTTGGCCCACGCGTTGAGTATCTGGTAGCCGGCCACGGCCAAGGTCATGATCGGCAGAAGCGGCAATACCTCCGCCGCAACGGCAAAGGCTGGAATCGAAGCAATCAACAAGGGGCCAAACAGCCACAGCAGGACGCAGATCAGCAACGTGGCAGTGCCCATGACTACCAGGCTGAGTTGAAAAACAACGTCGGCGTCATCATCTTGTTTCGGCAGAAGCAGCGCCAAGTCATAACGCAGTGTGGCAAAGATGCTCAGAATCGTGGCCAAGCCGACGAAGGCCGCCACTATTGCGAAGTCAGCAGGCGCGTACAGCCGTGTCAGCACCGGTGCTGCCAACAATGCGATTGCCTGCCCGGCGGCCGTACCGCCAAGCAAGGTGATCAAGTGGCGAAGAAATCCACTGGCCTGCACGGCGATCTATCCCCTTGGAGAATTGCTAAACGACGACAAGTTGGCGAGAGCGAAACGCAACGGCACCGCGTGACGCCGCCTACCTCATTGATGCCTCAAAAAAACAGTATGAAAATCCAAGACGAAGCGAAAAATCATTTCGATGACGCTGGTAGCAAAGAGAGCTCATAAACAAAAAAGCTATCATTCTCGAACACTTTTCGGAACGGATAAGACCTCTGGACGGCGGACTTGGAGAGCACCAGATAGTCGACTCCATAACGTTTCGCGAGGTCCAAAAGTCGCGACGGTTCCATGCCATAGAAACGCCTCCTGACCTCGTCGCTCAGTTTGTAGAACCCATTGATCGATGGATGGTCGTTCAGGTATGGGGCAATATCGATGCCCAGTTCGTCGAAGCGTTTTTTCCCTTCGGCGTACTGCGCTGCCCGTGAGTCGTAGAGCCAACTGGTGTGCAACCATTCGCGGAGATTCCCGAACGAACTGCGAGACGAAAAATCACGCCAGCCATAATAAATCGTCGGGTCGACCATAAAGAGCGCTGGACCGGGAGTGTTCGCGTTGGCCCAGAGTTGGGCTTCCAAATAATCCTCGCCGCGCTTTCGGTCGGATGCTTCAGGTCCGGAGTGCTCGACCCAGTGGAGTGAAAGCACGCCGACAGCCAGCACTAAAACGACGAGCGACAGCCGGCGGGCTTCGAAAATGCGTGGCCATTTGCGATCGAGCGCGACGGCCACGACCACAAAAACGCCGGCACCAGCAGCGATCATCCAGAACATTCGACTGCCGACGTAGGCAGGAAAGTGCTGCGGCTTGACGATTCCGGCCAACCAGTACGAAATGCCGAGCACGAGTACGCCGAGGCACAGCACTGCCGGTGCCAGACGCGCCACCCGCGCTCGGTTGCCTCCAAGCGACTCGCGCAAGCGCGGGACCACGAGCAGGAGCGTCGCCAAGAGCGGAATTCCAGGCTTCATTACCAGCGGCGAAAGTAGCATCGCGCCGGCAAGCGCGCGTGACCACAGCGGGCTGTCCTGCACATCGCCAACCAAACCGGCGACAACGACTGCGAGTGCGACCAGAATCAGCATGTCACTGGCACGCGGCAATCCAAGCTTGATCAACGCCGGCAGAGGGACATATACCGACGCGAGCAAACCAACTACGGTGAGCACGGCCAACACCAACATGCCAGCGAGAATCGCCGCACAGCGCCCGTCGTCGGCGCAAATCCGCGGCAGATAGAATGTCGCCAGCGTGACCAGGCACAAAAGAGGCAACAGGTGCCTGTCGTGGTAAAGCGTCAACGTGCCGTAATCAACTGGAAAAAAATGGAAACTGAATGCTCGCGCCATGGTGACCCAAGTCTGAGCGTCAATTGCCCCAGAGGACATCTCGACAGTACGAAACTTAAGTAACCACCACGTCCCGGCAACAATGCCAAACAAAATAGTCGCAAGGACAACCCGCCCGGGTTCAGCAGAGCGCCGCTCAACAAACAAGCAGCCAAATGCAAACGCGCATCCCATTAGCGCCATAACCGGATGCACGGTGAAACTCGCCGCAAACAGCAGCGCCGCCCACAGCAGCCGACGTCGCAAGAATAGCGCAATCCCGAGCAAACGGAATCCATCCGCAACGTTGTAGTACAGCCCCCAGAAGAACGATCCTCCAAAGTTCGTGAGTTCCATGTCGCGAACCGTTCCACTGATCAATAGAACCGCAAACATGCACGCAACGGCCAGAGGAGCAGTTGGGGCGATCGCGCGGCAAAAGTAGGCCGCGCACACTGCCAAAAAGACAATCTCCCCGAGAATCACCCAAGGAATCATATTTTCTGGAGAAATCCCGAAGCACCGCTGAGCAAGTGGATAAATATGCATGAACGACGACTTGTCGTAAACCTGTATGCCATTGGCAAAATCCCTAGTGAAATATTCGGGCCGCATCAGGTGTGCGACCCAATCTATCGGGGACCAACCAGATGATGCGATGCCCCACCTTATATCCGGTAGCTTATACAGCCACACTATTACGCACAGTCCCGCAAGTAGCAGGATTGAAACCGCACGTTCGCTCGCGTTAGAAATATTTTGTTTCAGCACAACGCAATTCGCATGTTTGAACTCACTTCCCAGCCGTCAAACGCTAGGTGGTAGTGTGCTGAATCGCAGCTTCGAAATCCATGACGGCAATCCAACCCGCTCGGCTAACATTACTGCCATCGCCAGCATGATCTTCCGGATCAGTTCGACCGCATGAAGCGGAATGTTTATCGCCGAAGCGGAGTTATTGTCGTTCTTCAGGCGCATAGATAACTTGATCGTTACGAATCTCTAGAATGGCGCATGCTGGTTCGCAAGTCGGCAATCAGCGAACTTAACCCCATCCGATCTTTAGTAAGAATCACTAAGGCGAGAAGAAGCGGCAGTACAAGCTGTGTGGCATGTAACACAATAGCTAAAGGAAGCGCTTCTCCAAAAGAATAGCCAACGGCTTTTAGCGCCACTACAGCCCCGGCTTCATAGGTACCGAGCCCCCCAGGCAATGCTGGTATCCCAGAACCAATTGTCGTCAGCACGAAGATAAGAAGTATGCCAGACGCCTCCACAGGTATATTTCCTCCCACCCGCATGAACAGGTAAATGTTGCCGAAGGCAATCCCCCATCCCAATATACCCAGCGCGAAAGCTTGATAAAAAACCGGGCTCCGAACAGTGGCGGAAAAATGAACAAACACGCGCTCGACAAAATTGGAAAAGCGGCCCCAAGGTAGCAGGCGTGTCAGCGCCTGGACTGGCCTCGCCGGGAATAGCGCACACACCAAGACCAAACCGCCCATTACCGTTAGAACCAACACTATGCGATAGTCCACCACGTCAAGAAATACGCTCAAACCCAAAGTACCGAGCGCAGCAACAATCAGGATATCTACAGTCCGCTCAAGAACTATGGCGGACATTGCTGCACTGAGCGGAACGTCCGCATGGTCGCGCAGATAAGTGGCCTTCAATATCTCCGAGGAACGTGCGGGAAGAATTAGATTCAACCCTTGAGCAAGGGTGACCGCCTTGAAAGCAACTGATATCGGGACGCGCGCCCCGCCAATCAGAAGCGCATGACGGAATGCATATATTAGTATCCCGATGACTATCAGGGGCTGGACTGCTAATGCCGCCCACATCAAACCGGGACCCACCCCCTTTGACATCGGCGCAAACATTGGGCTATTGAACACGAACACCATGGCGGCGCCAACAAGCACAATTTTGATCAAGGCAGAAAACTTCATCGCTCGAGATCGTTAGATGGTGAGAGCTATACGACTTGGCACTGGCGATAAGAGCTTCTAGCGATTTTGACCAGTGGGCGCAGGCTTGATGCACTCAATGCACCCGATCAAATTCAGATTGACGGAAGGTAATAGCGTTGGGTAGAAACGACGTCGACCGAATACAAATTTGGTTTCTGCCAATTGTTGATAGATGTCTTTAAAGCTCCACTCATGCTCGTGAGCAATTACTTTGTCATAGTTAACTTTGTACTTTTTCTGGAAAAGTCGGCGAGTGGTCAATTCGCGGCCGATGTTATAGGACAGTCCATCCTCGCACGGCAATGCAATCAAGAAACGGCCTTTGGGTTTTAGGACGCGAAAAACCTCCTCAAAGACTTCCTGTAGATTTTGAATATGCTCTAGGTTGTAAATAGAGATTACGGTTTCAAAGGTGTCACCGAAAAATGGGAGCTGCCTTGCATCACATCGGAGACTACGGCCCTTAACTGACTTCCACACGTCAGTTTCCAAATGGGTCGCAGTGTACTCAGATACAAAATAACGCTTCGGGTCACCTGAGTAGAATAAGCTATGGCGCCCAGCTCCGAATCCGATCTCTAACACTGGGCCTGAAGTTTCGGCGGTGCGCTCTGCTATCCAGCGATGTCCAGCATCTTGGACAATACCTACGATGCCTTTATAGCTATCTTTCTGGAAACCATCTGCAAGCGCCAAGAACGTTCGAATATCCGGATCGTCTTTGGAAACATTTGCATAAGTTCGGCGTGCTTTTGCCCAAAACATAAGTATCGAACGCTCCCGTCCGGCGATATCGTGAATATAGTTCGTTATTGAGTGGCATGCCGACTGTCCAGGATTTCGCCAACAAACGCGCCACAAGATTGGCTCAATTTGAGTTTGGTACCAGACTTGGCACCGGATTGTTAAATGTTTCGCTAGAAATATGTCCAACCCAGTTGTCGAAACTCCCTGATTTCCTGGGGCGAAGGTTCCGTGTAGTAGTTTGTGGTCGCGGCGCAAATAGTTCCAAAATCAATATTGTGGCTAAGATTCGCCAAGGCCTGTGAAAACAGTTCTGAACTCAGATCAAATGCCTTTTTGTAGCAAACATAAACGCTCTTTTCTGGCGAAAAGGTGACTTTTGCTATTACCTTTCCCGCGTCATAGTCTGCAGTCATCGTATGGATTGATACTCCAATATGCGGCTGTCTTTCGCGAAGTGCGTGGAAGACAGGTTCGATGCCACGATAGAAGGGCAACTCCGACGTGTGTCTATTAATACAAGCAAGTGTCGGTACGGTCAATATAGATGCACCGAGGCGCCTCGGTTGGTTGTTAAAGATTACGTCAACTTTCAGTTGCCTCATGAGGTCCGCGACAGCCGGATCGTTTGGGCTATCAAAGCGATAGCAAGGTAGCCGAAAAACCGCGAAAACCTTATCAACGGTGGAATAGTAAGGTGGGGAGTCGAACCAACAATGAAAGCGATTCTTTAGATAGTGTCCTACCAGTTTTGGCAGGAACCCGAGGCCATCAATTCGGTATGCCTTATTAAGAGTTCTCGCCAAGCTGGTACTCGCTAGTCCAGGAAAAATTGCCGCACCGACAATTTCATCGCGGTGGTTCACAAGAATATTATGAAACATTGCTGGGTGGAAAATGTTCTCAGTTGTACAGAAGATGAATACTTTCATCCGTCATTGCCTCAAGGGTGACGTTGCGCATACGGGAACTCAAGTAACGTAGCCTCGTTTGCAACCAGGGAAACAGGTCGGCACGATCAGCGAATGGAATGTTCCGCAACCAGGGAAATGCCTTCAGCGCTTCAGGGGTAATCAATTCAATCGGGTGCAACTCATAATGGACGTGCGCGCCTCTGAAGCGTAGCCAATTGGTCTGGAGAAAAAACATGGCCTTCGGCGCGACGCAATGGAAAGTGCCGTAATAGTTCAAACCGAGACTAACTGGAATGGGCCATTCCAGTATCTTTTGACCATCCTTGAAGCAGACCACACTCGGTAGTGCAGAGCCAAATTGGTTGTGCAGTGATGCTGCTTTCTTGACTCGGTAGTTTGGCTTGAAAAAAGAGAGTGTTTTCAGCAACCACCGCGTCAGCGTTGCTGTTGATACAGATGTGTCGTAGCGGTATCCCAATTCCGCGAGGCGTAGCAGGGCATCTTCAGTAATAAAGTAGGCCGGCGCCCGATAACCGACTGGAATAACGCCAAGCCGCTCGACAATCAACGCATGCCCTTTTTCGATTTCATTCAGGTGCTCCTGCGGCGAGCACACTGCTAGGTCCGGATGCGAGTATGTGTGATTTCCAATATTGTGACCAGTTCTCACCGCCTCACGAAAAAACATGAGGGTGGCCGAGTCGTCCAATTGATCGGCAATGCAAAAGAACGTGGCCTTGATTTTGCAGTCGTTGAACAAATCCAGCAACTGTCGCCCCATGGCCGCGTAGCTATATGGATCGTGGCCAACGCGGGTGTTCGGTGGGGCAAAATTTAGGTAATGCGCAATTGCATCGCAATCAACGGAAACGGAAAATGTCCCAGCTGCGTTTGCGTGAAAAGGTCGTATTGATTCGACCCGCTTCAGCATACCAATGGGCATCGCCGGCACCCAGGAAATCGCCCATTGGACCGCAAATCTTGCCGCCAAGCTTTCGCTGCTGGGCCATTCCAAATGTCCATAAATGAGTGTTGATTGATATTACCCAACGGAACATTATAGCAACGAGTGTACGGGATAACCTCGCCATCAGCCATGACCTGCGCGAAGTACCATGTACTCAAACAGGGTACGTTCCCCATAAACTCCGACGTTCGGTGAAAATACTTGTGAAGGTCATTCGTGTCAAAGAGCGGCAAGATGCTAATCCGGTCTCCCGCCCTTTTTTTCACTTCCAGAATCTGGGTCTCTATCGCACTGACGTCCATCAGAGACGGTTGAACCTCGTCGCTCAAGCATGTGACGGTTGCGGGGTATTTCTTCCCCCACTTCAAGTTATGCTCTAGAGCCATCTGCTGGGTCACGAAATTCATGAACACGAAATTTATCCGGTGAAATGGCAGATTCTTGACCGCCTCGTAAAATTCGATCATTGCCGACGAATTTAGATTTGTGATGGTGTAGAGTAGTAATATCTCAGGTGTATAGCCCTGCTGCTTCGCGGCCATCCAAAACTTTTCAATTCCTTCTGTCGCACGCTCAAAAACGTCCTTGCGGCCTCGAATTTCATTGTGAAGCACAGGTGGGCCGTCCAAGCTAACGCTCAATCTTCCAAGGCCTGCCTTCGCCAATTCCTCGGCCCTTCGTGGCAGATCATAAGCGCCGGTTGTGACCGCTACATCAAGCTCCCGACTTCGAGCGTACTCGATAGCGCGACCTAAAGGCTTATACATCATAGGTTCTGTCCCATTGATGGCCATTAACGGCCGAAAACGGGCTACTTCGTCAACCACGCTCGAAAACTTCTCGATGGAAATTTCATGGAGCTTGCGATCGATCCGCAAGTTCTTGTAAAAGTTTGATTCCTCGTTAAACGTTCCAACATCGCACATCTTGCAATGAAGGTTGCAAACGCTATTCACATTCCAATAAATTGTTAATGGCGGACGCGCAGTAGCACTCAAACTGGTGAGATAAGGGAGCCCCTGCTTAACTAATGAAAAAAATGAGGTCTCTTCGGCAATTCCTGGGTGCTTGTGCGCGTGGAGGGATTTTCTTAGGACGTCTAGCCCGATCTTCATTGCCAGCCCTCTGCTTCAAAATCGACAGCAACTTGAAACTTGCTGCCAGAGGATGTCGGCCATGACTCTCTTTCCGTCCAAGAAAACTGAACCGGTTGCAGCTCTTGTTCTTGGAAATATCGTGAAGTAGCCATGTGGATCCCGGTCGTCCGGCGACAGCGCAGAAGGGAAAATCCTGCTGCGTTGAGTCGACTGTTCCCCTCTATCGAATCAGTGATGTTTAACTGCGACGGTGAAATCGTAATTTCCCGGCGTAGCGTCAATGGATCGTTATACAAACCGCTCATTAACTTCTTCACAACGAATTGTCTAAACAGGTCGCCAACCCATTGCCAGCGCAGTACTGTGAGATTTAACATCCTTAAGATGATAAGCCTTAGCGGAGTAACTTCGTCATGTAAGGATTTATAAAAATTGGCCTCAAGCTTTATGCATTGATCACTAAGCTCCAAGAGTCGGCCGGACCCAGGCATTCTGGTAAGCCAGGAGTCGAATTTCTCCAATGACCGTATCAAGTAACCGCTATCTTCCAACTTAAGCACCCATTGCCCACTCTCTTGACGTTGATATGCGACGGCAACCCCCCCTAATCGGTACGCAACATAAATCGAGATATTATGATTTCGGCGGATGGCAATTCCAGCGTTAGGAAAGTCCCGATGTCCAACAAGAATATCTTCGTCCCCTACTTTGGATAAGGTCGATGGATTGGTTCTAGATGCATTGAATGCATCAAGCGCGTCGTCTCCAAGGCGCAGTGCATTCGCAAAATCGATTTCCGAAGGAAGAGGAACCATTCCATTTTCCCATCCTTCCCGAATTCGATGCGCTAGAGACAAATAGCGAGGATCTCTTTCCGCAAGCAGCTCAAATGCGGAAGGAAACACTAGTGCAGAGGAGCGACAACCTAGCATTGGATGAAGAGAACCATCCGGCATCAATAATTCCCCGACAAAATCTGCAGCTTTGGCGACTACACTCCACAAGCTAGAGTCTCCACGAATCACAGCAATTTTGGCCAGGTACCTTAGGCATCGTGTTTGATAGCCAGCGTCCGGTCCGTGATATTCCAGAAACCAGCCTTCAGTCGAATCAAAGTTGGCGAGCAAACGATCAAGATATCGCTGTGACTTTGACCGTGTATCAAGTCCTCCGATCATGTGCTCGTAGTTAATAAGTTCATACGCATAACTTGCCAGATGATTTGCTACTTCACCATGTTTCTCGTCCGTATGAAGAGCAAAACGTACCGCACGCTCAATGATTCCGTCGAGTAAAGATCGGGCTTTCTCGCTGGCCAGGTACGGGCTCTGGCGTACAACAATTAGAGTTGACAATATGTCATACACTACGCCTGGTGTGCGTTCAAAGGGATAGCACTGATCAAAGCTACCATCTGCATGCTGAAGTTTTGCGCAATACTCGACGTATGCCACTAACCATGGCGAAAGACTGCCTGTTAGCCCCTTAAGTTCGGCATATTGAATCGCGAATCGCACACCATACTGAAGAGAAGCATCGCTCAAGTCCTTGAACTTCCATCCCCAGTAAAGTCGATCAAACGAGCCGTATGAAGGAGAAGAAGGATCGCGGTTCCACATGGCATAAGCGCGTTTAGCCACGCGATTAAACTCATCCAAATAAATATGCGGCAAGTGATTCTCCAAATCTCGTTGAGAGTAATCGTGTCCGGTGCACAGTTGTCAGCCAAAAAAGCGGGTGGCCCAGCTCCCCACGACGGCTGTGACTCCCGTAGGCAGTTGGCTAAACATTTTTCGCGCTAGCGCATAGTGTGACGACGTGCTGTCAGTCAATGCGAGATTTGCCTTACCAAAAGTGTATGAAGGAATCGCATGCTGCGCTGCCCCCCATTTTCGTTTGAAAAACAGCAGGCTGTCCTGGCTTGGCGCGTCGCTGCCCATATCAAAACATGCAAACCCATCTTCGACAATCTTGCATATCGCGCGATAGAGCATCAGGTCATTGGCGCGCAGTCGTTGGGCCTCGGCGGACGATGCGGAATACCCATAAATTGCGACGTCACGATGGCACAATAGCAGCATTGCGGCAAGCGGGACACCGTCCCTCTGTACGCAATAAACCCGGACGGTCCCAGCCTTTCCCAGTTCACGAATCATGAGTTCAAAGAACTTGCGGGAAAACGGCGGAACGCCCAAACGTTTTTGGGTCAGCAAGTGCAAGCGATACCAATCACTGCACGCATCCGCAGTGTCCGTTATGTCCGCAAACTTCAAGCCATTGGCTTCGGCCTGGCGAACCATGTTGCGCGTCTTGGTTCCAATACGCTTCCACAGCGCTTCCGCGTTAATGCCTTGTAACGGTACGACACTGCGCATCCAATGCATCGTTTCCGTCAGTCCATTGCGCTGCACGGCCGGCGACGGCCACGGGCGCAGGGATTTCAAATGTACGTAAGCCGCACCGGTACTGGTGAGTAGTTCTTTGGCTCGGGCAATCAGGGCATCAAAAGCATCCTCGCTGCTCCACAACGGCCCACCTCGATCTCGAAATGGTACCGACACCAAGCGCGATGAGAATGGCGTGGCTACACGATAGAGCGGCAGAACCCCGACGACATGTCCCTCGACCGTGTCGCGCGCCACCAGGAGCCACGAGTGGTAACCAAAACTTCGCTCGAAAATCGTGCGCCATGCAAGGGAATGGTATATCGTTGCGTCCGCATGCGCAGTGACGTAGTCCTCCCAGGCCTTCGTCTCCGTTGCGTCGTACCCTATCGCGCTGATGACAATTCGACTCACGAATTTCCTCGATCCAGGAGCCTCAACAATTCGGCGAAGCCGTCCGACCACCCATAATCGGTGGCAAGCACATGCGTATGCCAGATCACCGTCGCCTGACCGCGTACAAAGCGAACTTCGTCGAGCCACCGCTGCATTTCACGGTATCGTTCCGCTGACTCCAGGGCCAGGTAGTCGTACAAATGTGAGTCCATCAGCACCATCGGCACCGCCTCGAGCCCAGCCTTGGCGCCTGGTGCCAATGGGCGGAACCGCAACGCAGCGCCACAGCGGAAACCGGGTCTGTCATTGAAGCCAAGGGTTGAGTCCAGTTTGAAGCCAGCTTGTTGCTGTGCTGCCCACGTTTGCTTCCAGCTAAACCGCAGCCAATGCTGCCGACAGGTCGTCACCGACTGTTCAAGCGCTCGCTCAACATGCTGGCGCTCGGCCGCCATGAGTTCAGAGTCCCGCCACGCGTCGAATGACTGATGCACACCTATCTGCCAGCCTCGCAGCGCCAATTCTTTCAAGGTACGCGATAGATCCGACCGGGCGACATTGTAAGAAGGGTCGAAAAGGATGTGTTTGGGCGATCGTAGCCAACCGCCACGCCCGCCATAGACATTGAAGCAACTGCGCAAGCCGTGACGTTCCTCCATGGTCGCTATGTGATCGAACAACCAATAGTCACTGCCGCTGAATAGGAACCTGGCTGCCTGTCGAAACTTCACTTGGGCGCCGCAGAAACTTCCCTGCGCAAGCTTGCGGATGCCGTTGAATCCCTGAAAGGCCGATTGTTTGAAGCGGATCGATGGTGTTTTGGTCACAGCATCGACATCATGGGTCACCGCGATTTCGACTTCGGGCAGCGCCCCCAGAAGTTCGGTCTCGTCGGCCTGATGCTGGCGTGCCGACCAACGGCGCAGAAAGAGCGCGATGCGATTCACCCAGGCGCACTCCCATACGGATGGATCCCACCCATCGAGGCGATAGGAATAGGAATGAATTGGCCCGTGCGCGGCCTCGAAGGCACGTTCGGCCGTACCGTTCAAATACCAGAACGCGACTTGCCACCAGTCAGTGCAGCTCCAGACTGGCCCTGCACTATCAACAACAGCATAGGCGGGCACCGGCAATCCAATGGAGGGCGCCAAGTCGCTCGCCCACTCAGGTAGCTTCACGCGCGTTAGAAGTGGAGGCAACGGCTCTCTGTCGGGCACTGAACATCGCGGTATCGGTAGCGTTTTGATTGGTACTGCGCCGTTCGGCCAATAACGCTGCAAAGCGGCGAGAATCGAGCTTTGTAGTTCGCTATTCGCAATATTCACTGATCGATGAATGTCTGGTGCCAAAGTTCCAGGCACAGCGCTCCCCATAGTTGCCGGCCAAACCTGCCTTCCGCTTGAATCAGGCGCTCAAGCGCCGCATGCCTGAATAGACCGCGTTCGCGCGAGCGCTGGCCGAGCAGGGTGTCGCCGACGAAGTCGTGCACCGGACCGCCCTTGAGCCATTCGGAAAAAGGCACAGGGAAACCCATTTTGTCTTTTCGCTTGAGAATTGACGCGGGGACAATGTTGTCGGCAGCGCACTTGAGGATATGCTTGGCTTGTCCGCCGTTGAACTTGATGGACGGCGGCATGCGGGTAACCAGGTCGACAATCCGGGTGTCAAGCAACGGAACACGTGACTCCAAGGAGACTGCCATGCTGACCCGGTCTTCTACCTGCAACAGGGCGGGAAGAAAGCTTTTCAGGTCGAAGTGCGTCATCTTGTTGAAAAATGATCGCGTGTCCGGATGATTGAAAATGCGCTGGAACTCCCCGAACGCCCGCTTCTCATCAAAACGGGCCAGTGCATCGTCAGTGAGAATGCTGTTCAGGTCCGGGCTGCGATCAATCAAGCGGAAGTAGCGCCGATCCATATCCTCAAACAAGCCTTCTCGCCAAAAAGTCTGCATTAGTGGCTGGTAATCTCGCAGTAGAGGCAGGTTCGGAATAATGGATGCCAGCGTTACCAGGTGACGGCCTTCTTCCTGTGTTTCGTAAATCGCGCCTTTGAGTGCCTGCTCGAGATAGCCGATCAGGTAGCGGGCATAACCACCGAAAATTTCATCACCGCCCTGGCCGCCGAGTACCACCTTGACGTGCTGCGCAGCAAGCTTACTTACGCGGTATTGTGGAAACAAGCCCGGCCCGGCGACGGGCTCGTCCATCGCGTAGATCAATTTGGGCATGTCCGCCACAAAGTCCGCCGCCGTGGGCGCTGTAAAGTGCAACTGGCTATTGGTAATCCCGTTGGCAACCGTACGAGCGTGGTGCGATTCGTCGTATTGAGGTCCATCGGCAAAATGGCCGTGAAATAGTCGCGATGGGCCATCGATGTATTGCGCCGCCAACGTAGCAATCACGCTCGAATCAATTCCACCGGAAAGATAGGCGCCGACAGGGACATCACTGCGCGTCTGCAAGTGCACCGAGTCATTGAGCAATACCCGAAGGCGATCGGCAAAGTAGTCCTCGTGATGCGCTTCGTCGATGTGATAGTCGGTATCCCAGTAGCGCGTAATGCGCTTGATCTCGCCGCCATTTCCAATGATCGCGCAGCCTGGCTCGATACGGCGCACGTTGCGAAACATGGTCTGCTCGCCAAGGCAGAACTGAAAGGTCAGGTATTGCTCCATCCCATGCCAGTCAGCTTCCGCACGCAAGGACGAATCACATAACAATGCCTTGATTTCGGATGCGAAGACTATGCGGTCGTCGCGCGGTGAGAAGTAAAGCGGCTTAATACCGAAGGCATCGCGCGCCAGCAACCAGTCGCCACTTTGCGTATCAAGAAACGCAAAGGCAAACATGCCGTTGAGTCGTGGCAACGCTTGCTCGCCTTCTGCAATCAGGGCCTTGAGCAGAACTTCGGTGTCGGAAAAAGTGCTGAAGCGCGCACCGTTCTGAATCAATTTTTGCCGCAGCTCGACGAAGTTGTATAGCTCGCCGTTGTAGACCAGTACAAAGCGGCCATCTTCCGAATACATGGGCTGGTGCCCGTGCTCGATGTCGATGATCGACAGACGTCGGTGACCAAACGCAAAGTTGTTGCCGTGCGCGAACCCTGTGTCGTCGGGGCCACGGTGTGCCAACTTGGCCGCCATGTCGGCCACCAGCGCCCGGCTGCGCTCGCTGCCAGCCCCCGGACCCAGAATGCCACTTATGCCGCACATTGCCTAGCGGTTCGCTGCCTTGGCCTGCTCAGTGGCCAGAATATTGCCGTAATTTGAGCGCCAGCCGCCCCATGGCCAGTGGTAAAGCAAGGTCATCACGAGATAACCGAGAGTCGTGACCGAACTGACCATTTTGCTCTCGCTAACTTTCTGGTCGTAACGCAGTTCGAAAGGAACTTCTCCGAAACGCATGCCAAGGATATTGAGCTTGATAAGCTTTTCCAACGTGCATGTAAAGCCCAAGCCCTTCAACTGAATGAAGTTGTTGCCGTAGAAATCGATTGCGCGCTGAATGGCTTCTGCCCGATAGGCACGAAAGCCACAGGAATACTCTTTCAAGCCTTTGATGGGGAAAAATACCTTCATGAACACGTTGGCGGCACGGCTGATCGCTGTACGGTAGGCGTCAAGCCCATGTTGGCCACCACCCGGCTCAAAACGCGAGGCGATCACCACATCGTAGCCTTGGTTGAGTTTCTCCAGCTTCGCGCCAATCGTCTCGGGCTCGTGGGTATCGTCGCAGTCCATGCGCACAAGCACATCCCCCGCTTGCGTGTGTAGAGCGGCATATTCGAACAGGTCACGTATCGTTTCACCCAAACCACGGTTTATCCTGTGGCGCAGTATTTCGATCGGCAGCGTGCGTGCGTATTCGTCAAGCAGTTCCGCCGTTCGATCCGAGCTACCATCGTCGCACACCACGATACGGTATCCACCCGCCACATTGCATAGCGCCGCCTGAACTTTCGGTAGCAGCGCCGGCAGGGATTTCTCCTCGTTATATGCTGGCAACAGAACGAGGATCATGATCGATGCTCCAGAAGCAATTGCACTATGCGTTCGGCAGCCCGGCCGTCTCCGTATAGCGGGTGATGCGATTCCGGGCGACGAAGTTCGACGAATGCGTGCGTAATCCTGCCTGCATCCGCGCCGACCAACTTATTCCACCCGGAATTGACTGTCTCTACCCATTCGGTCTCGTCTCGTGTGGTCAGGCAGGGTACACCGTAAAAATACGCCTCCTTTTGCACGCCGCCGGAGTCGGTAACAATTGCTTGAGCGGATTGTTCGAGTCGAACCATATCGATGAAAGATACCGGATCTATAAGCTTGACGATACCAAGGCGATCTAAATGGCCATCCTCAGTCAGCAACTTGCGAGTACGCGGATGCAGCGGGAAAACCACGGGCATGCTGCGTGCGATAGCGGCCAGGGCATCGACAATGGCAAGCAGGCGTACTGGATCATCGGTGTTCTCAGCTCGATGACAGGTCGCGAGTACGTAGCCCCCTTCGTCTAGCTTGAAATCGCGTAGTACGTTGCTCCGCTCTCGAGCCAGTTCTCGATAGAAAAGCGACACGTCGTACATAACATCGCCGACGTTAAACACCCCTTTAGCAACGCCTTCCGCAGCGAGATTTTTTACGGCCGTTTCCGTCGGGCAGAACAACAAATTTGAAACTCTATCAGCCAGGATGCGGTTGATCTCTTCCGGCATGCGCATGTTGAATGAACGCAATCCGGCCTCGACGTGTGCAACCGGCATGTGAAGCTTGGCTGCGGCCAAAGCGCCTGCAAGGGTCGAGTTGGTGTCTCCATAGATGAGCACCCAATCGGGGTTTTCATCTAGCAAGACTTTCTCGATGGATTCCAACATGCGCCCAGTCATCTCGCCATGGCGGCCTCCCGAGATTTCCAGGTTGTATCTTGGATGGGGAATATCTAGTTCATCGAAGAACACCTGCGACATGTTTTCGTCGTAATGCTGGCCGGTATGGACAAGAACTTCTTCAATTTTTCCGGCGAAGCTGTCGCGAATTACGCGCGAGACGGCCGCAGCCTTGATGAACTGGGGCCGCGCGCCGACGATGGTCAGCACTTTGATCATGCGTTTATCGAACCGTTCAAGACCTCGACGATGGCCTGTTGTTGCGAGGAGGTCAGATCCGGGCCCATGGGCAAACTCATGACCCTGCGCGAGATTTCGTCGGAGATCGGCGTGGCCGAACCGCCGCCGACGGATCTGTAAGCAGGTTGTTGATTGAGCGGAACGGGATAGTGAACGGCCGTCGGAATGCCCTTTTCGTTTAAGCGCTTGGCAACATTGTCGCGATTCGCCACCAGGATGCTGTATTGCGCATAGACGCTGGTGTTGTAAGGTTCGATGTAGGGCGTAACGATGCCCTGGCACCGGGATGCCAACATCGCCGTGTAGCCATCGCCGACTTTGTGGCGCTCCTCGACTTCCCAATTGAAGCGTTCCATTTTTGCAAGAACAACGGCCGCTTGCAGCGTATCGAGACGGCCATTGATTCCGATGCGGGGATGGTGGTAGCGGCGATCCTGACCATGTACGCGAATTTCTCGCATGGCCTTGGCCAGATCATCGTCATCGGTGAACAGCGCGCCGCCATCGCCGTATCCGCCGAGAGGCTTGCTCGGGAAGAAGCTTGTCGATCCGATGGTGGAAAGTGCACAGGATTTCTTGCCCTTGTAGGTAGCGCCGAAGGACTGGGCGGCGTCTTCGATGACCGGTAGGCCGTGCTTGTTGGCAATAGCGTTTATGGCATCCATGTCCGCACATTGACCATAAAGACTGACGGGCATGATGGCCTTGGTCCTGGCCGTGATGGCGGCTTCGATTCTAGTGGGATCGATGTTGTAAGTTTTCGGATCGATGTCGACGAAGACCGGCGTTGCGCCAAGTAGCGCAATCATTTCGCCCGTGGCAACAAAGGTGAATGGGGTGGTGATAATTTCGTCGCCCCGACCTATGCCCAGTGCCATCATGGCGATCAACAGCGTATCGGTGCCGCTGCTGGCTGTGATGCAATGCTTGACGCCAACATAGGTTGCGAGCTTTTCTTCGAGCTGCTTGACTTCCGGGCCCATGATGTATTGGCCGTGGCGCAGTACCGTTTCGATGTTGCGCTCGATCTGCGGCCTCAGGGCGGCCTGTTGGGTCGCGAGGTCTATGAAGTTCAATTCGTTGGCTGCTGACCCGGTCGTCGACTGCATCCATTCCAAGGCTTGCTCAGCAGGATAGACGGGGAGTTCGCCCAGCGCATCAAAGCTTGCGTCAGTAGAGACAAGTCTTACTCGCCCGGCGGGGAGGCAACGCGCGCTCGCCGCGATTTGCGCGTCCTCGAACTCGTGGGCATGCAAATAAACATCGGCTTGTTCGAATCCCTTGTTGCTGAGCACCTTGACTTGACCCAGCAAATTGACAATAAGCCGCTTGGCGAGATCGCGCGCTGCGCCATCAGCATTGACCCCTTTTTCTTTAAATCGGCGAACCGCGATGAATTCAAGCGTCGGCAGTGATGCGGCACTCACCCACAAGCACGTGCCATGTTCAGCGGCGCAAGCGAATATCTCTTCGGTGGCGCGTGACGATTCAGGCTTCAGCCAAAGATCAAGTATCACACTGAGATCAAGCACCAGATGCTTATTTCCGATCAAGATATTTTTCCTTCAATGCTTCATGGCGAAGTCGATCATAGTCGTCCGCAGTAAGGAGCGGACCGCTCTGGATCTGATGTTTCCATGGGCCGAGAATTTCGTCTATTTCGTCACGAATGGAGGGGCCCGACCGCGCTCGAAGGCTAGAACGAGTTTGCGATAACATGTCGTTTGGGCTTCGTTGTTCCGTGTGCGGTTGTGCCCCGGAAGACAGTTCCCTGTCCGGCACCTCTACTTTTACCGTGAAGGTATCGTGCTGGAACTTGAGTTCTGCTGGTAGACGCACGACTCCATGCTCGCAGATGGTTTCTATGATCATGGTCGCATCCTCCAAGCTATTTATCAGGTACTACTGTAATTGCCTCGCTACAGCGAGTCCAAGCTGACGGGCCGTGGTCCATTTTCCGCCGAAGACCGTGGTCAGTAGTCCATGCCGTTCAATCGCGTATTCACGCGTCGCTTGGCTGGGATCTATAGCGGAATGAACCAGCGGCCGCAGTCCGGAAAACCGGCCAACGATATCTGCTGCTGCCTTCTTCGCGCAAAAGTATGAATTATACGCATCCAGCAAGGAACCGGCCTCGCCGTCGTCGCATTCAATCGGCTGGTCAAGGCCCTGACGAACCTCGGTAGTCCCGACCAGCGTTTTGCCCTGGTCGGGCAGGACGAAGAAAACTCGGCGTTCGCCCGGCACCTGCAGTAAACAACCTGCTGGGCAAGGTTGTTTGAAGAGGATATGACTACCACGCACCAAATCTAATTGGTACCTGCTGGCAATGCCTGCTCGACGCAAGAACTGCTCAGACACGAGCCCGGCGACGTTGATGATTCGGTCGAATCGACGGGTCTGCTGCCCGATAGTTAGTGCGCCTGTGGCGTGGATGCCCGTAACTTCGCAGCCTTCGTGAATGACGACACCGGCTGCCCGGATCTGTTCTACCGCCCATAGTCCGAGCGCACGGTCGTCCATCTGGGTATCGTGGAAGCTGAAGCCGCCCCGAAGATCATCCGCCCGTAAGTTCGAGTCGAGTTTCACAATCTCTTTGGCCGAATGCCATCGATGCCGCGGAAAACCCGAACCGGTTGCCAGAATATCGTAGAGGACAAGACCGACTCTTACTTGCCACGACGGCCGGGAAGATCTCCCATACAGCGGGGAAGCAGGAGCCGGATCGGCTGTGCCAGATGAGGAGCCCGGCATAATCCACCAGGCGCGTTTATGCAAGGCTTCCCAAACTTAGGCGAATCTGGCCTGTCTCGAGGTAACGCAGATCTCCATGCAACAGCTTGGTTGAGGCGCTACTGATCGCCGTTATGAGCTCGTCCCGCTCAAAGAGCTCAACAAGATGACCCGCTTAGGCCAAGGCCCACGCCGTCATCGCGCCGTTGATGCCGCCGCCGATTACGGCACAGTCTTGAGATAGCAAGTATCTTGGGTCAGGCGGTAGGCAAGGCCGCAAACCTGACAGGTGGTTTCGCCTTGCTGCCCGAGCAACCTCTCACCGCATTGGCACATCCAGCCGATGCGCCGCGCGGGTGTGCCTGCCATCAAGGCATAGGAAGCTACATCTCTTGTAACCACGGCGCCGGCACCAATGAAGGCATATTCGCCAATTGTGTGTCCACAGACGACGGTGGCATTGGCACCGATGGTCGCACCGCGCCCAACATGTGTCGGTTTGTATTCATCCTTGCGCGAAACGTGGCTGCGCGGGTTGATGACGTTGGTAAACACCATGCTGGGGCCGCAGAAGACGTCGTTCTCGAGAACCACATCGTCGTAAATCGAAACGTTGTTCTGTACCTTGACGTTGTTGCCAATCACGACCTTGTTGCCGACGAAGACATTCTGGCCGAAAGAACAGCCTGTACCGATTCTGGCTCCACCACAGATATGTACCCAGTGCCAGACGCGGGTACCGTCGCCGATCTGCGCGCCTTCATCGACGATGGCCGTGGGATGAATGCTCACGGGCACTTCAATACTCCAACGGCAGGGCGATGCGTCGCCCGTCGCGGGCGGAAAGATAAACCGCAATCAAGGTCTCGAGCGACTTCAGGCCTTCGCGCCCATCGGTTTCGGGTTGGACCTCGCCCCGCATGACCTTGACGACATTATCGTAGTAGAGCGGATGGCCGAAACCGTAAACAGAGGTCGTGGCATAACTGGCGTCCTTAACTTTCTCGTCGTCCTCGTCAGGCTCGGCAAATTCCCAGTGCTGAATTTCGTTCACGGCAACGCCACCACCGCGCACAGTGCCCTTCTCGCCGATGATGGTAATGCTGCCTTCCAGATTCTTGGGGTAAGTCAGCATGGTAACGTTCATCGAGCCAAGGGCGCCGGAGCGCCAGCGCACGTTCAATACCCCCGTGTCTTCCACCTGAATGTCGCGCGCCAGAGTGGCGGTATAGGCTTGAAGGCTCTCGATAGGCCCGATCAGCCAGTCGAGCAGGTCGACATAGTGGCTGGCCTGATTCATGAAAGCGCCGCCGTCGAACTCCCAGGTTCCACGCCACTTGGCGCTATCGTAATACTCTTGCGGGCGCGTCCAGAACACGTTGATGTTGACCATGTAGATCCGGCCAAAGCGCTTCTTCTCGACGGCGCGCTTGAGCAGTTGCAAGGTGGCATTGCGGCGGTTCTGCTTGACCACGAACAGACGAACTCCTGCTTCGTCGCAGGCCTTTACCATAGCGATGCCATCACTCCAGCGCGTGGCCATGGGCTTTTCTGTGATTACATTGACCTTGTGCCTGGCGGCCATCGCGGCCTGTTCCGGATGTAGCCCACTCGGCGTGCAAAGTGCGACAAGGTCAATCTTTTCCTTCTGCAGCATCTCTTCCAT
The DNA here is from genome assembly GCA_012026675.1 of Betaproteobacteria bacterium. GTDB lineage: Bacteria > Pseudomonadota > Gammaproteobacteria > Burkholderiales > Rhodocyclaceae > Sulfuritalea. The sequence goes on from VEPA01000240.1 coordinate 21,491, forward strand.
GCGTGCGTAGCCGGGCACTCCGTGACGCTCGGTGTGCTCATGCAAGGTAGCGGCATTGACATCACAAACCGCGACGAGTTCGAGTTGATCTCCATGCTTCTCGATCGAGCCAAAGTGGTTCTTGGAAATGCGCCCGCAGCCCACGATGGCGATGCGAATCCTTCGACCTTGAATAATTGGGTACATGGTGGCTGGTATCCAGTTGGTTAAAGACGCCAGGAGATGAAGCCTGCCTGACGGATTGCATTTGCATCAAAAACAGACTTGATGTCGGTGAAGACACCGCCCGGTTTGAGGCGCGCGAGTATATCGGCCAAGGATGTTTGCAGGTACTGCCGGTGGGAAACGGCCAGCACGATGGCATCGGCCTGGCGGGGCAAATCGTCCCAGGCTTTCAGGCGAATGCCATACTCGTGTTCGGCTTCCGCAACGTCGGCCACCGGATCGTGCACAACGACACTCAAGCCGAATCCCTGGAGATTGGAGACCAGGTCGGCCACTTTGGAGTTTCGCAAATCGGCGCAGTCTTCCTTGAACGTGAGACCCAGCACAATCACGGTCGCGCCTTTGCTGCACCCTCCACCCTGAATCATGTGCTTGACCGTCTGCTTGGCAACATAGCTTGCCATGCCATCATTGATGCGCCGGCCAGCGAGGATCACCTGCGGGTGATAGCCGAGCATTTCGGCCTTATGGGTAAGGTAGTAGGGATCGACCCCGATGCAATGCCCGCCAACCAGACCGGGCTTGAACTTGAGGAAATTCCACTTGGTGCCAGCAGCTTCGAGAACCTCTGCAGTATCGATGCCGATCTTGTCGAACACAATGGCAAGCTCGTTCATCAGCGCGATATTCAGGTCGCGTTGGGTGTTTTCGATTACCTTGGCCGCCTCGGCGACCTTGATGCTGGTGGCCTTATGTACGCCAGCAGTGATGATGCTGGCGTAGAGCGCGGACACGCGCTCAAGGGTCTCCGGATCATCGCCGGACACCACCTTGAGGATTTTTGTCAGTGTATGTTCCTTGTCGCCCGGATTGATGCGTTCCGGAGAGTAGCCGACGTGAAAGTCCTGCTTCCATTTCAGGCCGGACTGCTTTTCAAGAACAGGTACGCAGACCTCTTCTGTGGCGCCGGGATACACCGTGGACTCATAGATGACCACCGCACCCTTTTTCAGGTGCTGACCGGCGATCGTACTGGCCCCGATCAGGGGACCAAAGTCGGGGACATGGGCGTCGGCCACCGGAGTAGGGACGGCAATGATCAGAAAGTCGGCGCTGGCAATACGGTGCGGGTCCGTAGTGGGATCAAGTCCGCCTTCCCTCACGGCAGCCCTGAGATCCTCCGTAGCGACTTCGCCCGTAGGGTCTATGTGGCGCCGGTAGGCATCGATCTTGGTTTGGGAGAGATCGAAACCGATGGTCTTGAACTTCTTGCCGAACTCGACTGCCAATGGCAGCCCGACGTACCCCAGACCGATAACGGCCAGGGTAGGACTTTGAAATTGTGAGTTCAAATTACACGGACTCCAAAATGGCGGTTGGCCCGACTATTGGGCGTCGATAAGCGAGTATTTTAGCGCAGGCGCGCTCCGGAACTTGGGATTATACCAAATGCATGGATTGGACCATACATTATGTGTGACCCAAACCATGGAACAAGCCTCGCGACCAGGACATGGCAAGACAGTTCTTCATGCGCAGAGCGCGGTGACGAATAAATTCACAACTGATCACGCACCCGCAGATACCTCGGAAAACGCGGCATGCCGTTTTTTGTAAGCTCGCGATAGCGATAGGTGACGAGCGTCCCCGCCAGCGGCGGGTTGCGGCGCACGGCCTCGGTCAGGCCGCTGCCAAGGGCAAAGCGGCGCCCGTCGGGCATTTCCATTTGCAGCGCGCCGACCATCCCCACGAATTTGCCTTTACCAGGCCGATGACCAATAACCGTCGCCTCGGCATCGAGCCACGGGGTCAGCTTGAGCATGGCGCTGGAGCGACCGGTTTCGTAGGCGGCGTCGGCGCGATGCAGCATGAGTCCTTCGCCGCCCTGACGGACAATATCGCGCAGTTTCTTCTGCAACGCGGTCGCATCGGGCACGCGGAATTGGGGAATGGCTTGCAGCCAAGGCAGGTTGGCTATGGCAGTAACAGCCTTGATCTGTTCGATGCGGTCGGTAAAGCTGCCGGGCGCACCCGGCAATTCGAAGATCATGTAGCGCACGCGCTGCCATTCGCCATCCTCGGGCGCCTGGCGGCGGACGATGGCGGAGAGTTGATCGAAACTGCCGCGTCCGAGCCAGAGTTCGCCATCCAGTGGCCGCCTGGGCAAGGCGTCGAGGAACCACTGGGGTGCAGGCACCGGATTTCCGCTGCGAAACTGCAGGGCCTTGCCATCCCATATGGCGCGCACGCCGTCGAGCTTTTCGCTGACCCAATAGCGCGAGACATCGATATCGTTGCGATAGCGCTCGGCCAAGAGCAGGGCTGGCGGTGCCACGTCGGCGGCCCACAGCGGCGCCATTGCACTGGGCACCGCCTGAACCAGCACCGCAAAGGCAATACCGCAAAGCCGTCGGACCAAGCGGCGCCGACGCTGGCCGTCAAGTTCCATGTCGTGCCACGAAATCCCGATAAGCCTGCGCGATTCCCTCGCGCAACGGGGTGCGCGCCTGCCAGCCGATTTCGCGCATGCGACTGACGTCGAGCAGCTTGCGCGGCGTGCCGTCCGGCTTGGTGGAGTCAAACACAATGTGCCCCGCAAAGCCGACGACGGACATGACGGTCTCGGCCAGTTCCCGAATGGTCACGTCATTGCCGGTACCGATGTTGTGGAAGCCATCGGTCACGCCCCTTTCCATCAGGAAGACGCAGGCATCGGCCAGATCGTCGACATAGAGGAATTCCCGCATGGGTTTGCCGCTGCCCCACACGACCAGTTCGCTGTCGCCGCGCTGCTTGGCTTCGTGCGCCTTGCGGATCAGCGCCGGCAGGACGTGGCTGTTGGCCAGGTCGTAACGATCGTTGGGGCCGTACAGATTGGTCGGCATGGCTGAAAAATACTGTGTGCCGTGCTGGCGGTTGTAACTTTCGCAGAGCTTGATGCCGGCGATTTTGGCGATCGCATAAGGCTCGTTGGTCTGCTCCAGCGGACCTGTTAGAAGGTAGTCTTCCCTGATCGGCTGCGGGCATTCGCGCGGATAGATGCAGCTCGAACCCAGAAAGCACAAGCGCTGAACCCCGGCGAGCCAGGCGCCGTGGATCAGGTTGGCCTCGACCATCAGGTTCTGGTAAATGAAGTCGGCGCGCAGCGTGTTGTTGGCGTGGATACCGCCGACGATGGCCGCCGCCATGAAAATGAAGTCGGGCCTTTCCTGTGCCAGAAAGGCGTGCGTTGCCGCCTGATTTAGCAGGTCCAGTTCGGCGCGCGTTCGAGTGATGATATTCGTATAACCGGCCTGCTCCAGCCGGCGCACCAAGGCGGAGCCGACCATGCCGCGATGGCCGGCAACATAGATCTTTGCCGAACTCTCCATCATCCATCCATCATTCGTGACGATTCATGGCCTGGTAGCCATGCTTCTTGATCAACTCGTCGCGTTCCGCCACCTTGAGGTCCTCGCGTACCATTTCTGCGACGAGCTCGGCAAATGTAATTTTTGGTGTCCATCCCAGCTTCTCGCGCGCCTTGGTCGCGTCGCCGAGCAGTGTCTCGACTTCGGTCGGCCGGAAATAGCGCGGGTCGACCTGGACGATGCAGTTGCCCAGCGCGTCGTAGCCCTTTTCATCGACTCCCGTGCCGCGCCAGGTGACGGCAATGCCGATTTCCGCGGCCGCCGCATTGACGAAATCGCGCACGCTGTATTGCACACCGGTGGCGATGACGAAATCCTCCGGCTGTTCCTGCTGCAGCATCAGCCACTGCATCTCGATGTAATCACGGGCATGGCCCCAGTCGCGCTTTGCATCCAGGTTGCCGAGGAACAGGCAATCCTGCAAACCCAGCTTGATGCGCGCCAGGGCGCGGGTGATCTTGCGCGTGACGAACGTTTCGCCGCGCACCGGCGACTCGTGGTTGAACAGGATTCCATTGCAGGCGTAAATGCCGTAGGCCTCGCGGTAGTTCACCGTGATCCAGTAGGCATAGAGCTTGGCCACCGCGTAGGGGCTGCGCGGATAGAAGGGCGTGGTTTCCTTCTGCGGGGTTTCCTGCACCAGACCGAACAGTTCCGATGTGCTGGCCTGGTAGAAGCGGGTTTTCTTCTCCATGCCGAGTATGCGTATGGCCTCGAGCACGCGCAGGGCGCCGAGGGCGTCTGAATTCGCGGTGTACTCGGGCTCCTCGAAACTCACCGCAACGTGGCTCTGCGCCGCGAGGTTGTAGATTTCACCGGGTTGCACCTGCTGGATGATGCGCACCAGGCTGGAACTGTCGGTCATGTCGCCGTGATGCAGGACGAAGCGCCGGTTCTTCTCGTGCGGATCCTGATACAAGTGATCGATGCGGTCGGTATTGAACAGGGAAGTGCGGCGCTTGATGCCGTGCACCTCGTAGCCCTTGTCGAGCAGAAACTCGGCGAGATAGGCGCCGTCCTGCCCGGTCACGCCGGTGATCAATGCGATTTTCTTGGTCATTGTTTGCGTCCGTAGTTGTCTTCAAAGCGCACGATGTCGTCCTCGCCGAGATAGCTGCCCGACTGTACCTCGATGATCTCGAGCGGGATCTGGCCGGGGTTTTCCAGTCGATGCTTTACACCCAGCGGAATGTAGGTCGACTCGTTCTCGCCGAGCAGGATGACTTCGTCGCCGCGCGTCACCTTGGCGGTACCGCATACCACCACCCAGTGTTCGGCGCGGTGGTGGTGCATTTGCAGCGACAGCGTCGCGCCGGGACGCACCACTATGCGCTTGACCTGAAAGCGCTCGCCCTTGTCGATGCTGTCGTACCAGCCCCAGGGCCGATGCACCTTGCGATGCAGTTCGACTTCGCTGCGCCCGGCCGCCTTGAGGCGACTGACGATGCGCTTGACCTCTTGGGTGCGGGCCTTGGGGGCGATCAGCACGGCGTCCGCCGTTTCGACGACGACCATGTCCTCGCAGCCGATGCAGGCGACGAGGCCATGCTCGGCGATGACCAGGTTGCCGTGGGAATCCTCGAGCCAGACATCGCCCTTGACGGCATTGTCGTCCGTATCGCGGGCGATGGCCTGCCACAACGCATCCCAGGCGCCGACGTCCGCCCAGCCAACATCCAGCGGCACGACGCGCGCCGGAATGTCCAGGGCCAAAGCGGCAGGCAGCTTTTCCATCACCGCATAATCGATGGAATCCGCCGGGGACGCGGCGAACGCCGCCGCATCGAGGCGGACGAAATCGCCATCGTCTTTCGCACTCGCGACCGCACGGGTGCAGCCAGCGAGAATCTCCGGAGCAAAGTGGCCGATGGCCTTGAGCCACACCGACGCACGCAGCATGAAAATGCCGCTGTTCCAGAAGTGCCGCCCGCCGGCGACATAAGCCTCGGCCGTCGCGGCATCCGGCTTCTCGCGGAAGGCCAGCAGGTCGACAGGTGCGCCGCGCGCCGTGTCGCTGGCGCCGACTCTTGCCTCGATGTAGCCGTAGCCGGTCTCGGCACGGTCGGGAACAATGCCGAAGGTCACCACGGCGCCTGCCTCCGCCTCCGCCAATCCGCGCAATACCGCGGCGCGGAAGGCGGCCGCGTCGCGCACATGGTGATCGGCCGGCGTGGTCAACAGCACCGGATCGGCCCCGTCGCGAATGGCGTAGAGCGCGGCAGCGGTGAGTGCCGGCGCGGTATTGCGGCCGGCCGGCTCGAGCAGCAGGCTCCACTTGGGCAAGCGCAACTCGCGCAGTTGCTCGGCGGTGATGAAGCGGTATTCCTGGTTGCTGACGACGACCGGCGCGCCAAGTGGCAGGCCCTGCAGACGCTGCAGGGTGTCCTGCAGCAAACTCCCGTCGCCCAGCAGGGGCTGCAACTGCTTCGGATGCTGCTCACGCGACACAGGCCACAGGCGCGTGCCGGAACCACCGCTGAGAACCACCGGAATTATTCGCGCCTCAGCCATGGTAACCCCGGTACCACTCGACAAAACGGCGCACACCCTCGGTCACCGGCGTGGCCGGCGAAAATCCGGTGACGCGCTGGAGTTCGGACGTGTCAGCATGGGTCGCCGGCACATCGCCGTCCTGCAGGGGTAGAAAGTTTTTCTTCGCCGTCTTGCCCATCGCCTTTTCGAGCGCTTCGATATAGGCCATCAGTTCGACCGGCTGGTGGTTGCCAATGTTGAATACGCGATACGGTGCCCAACTCGTCGCCGGATCGGGCACCTGCTTGTCGAAGCCCGGATCGGCCTGCGGCAGGCGGTCGAGGACGCGGATCACGCCTTCGGCAATGTCGTCGATGTAAGTGAAGTCGCGCTGCATCTTGCCGTGGTTGAAGACGTCGATGGCCCGATCTTCGAGGATGGCCTTGGTGAACAGGAACAGGGCCATGTCGGGGCGGCCCCAGGGCCCATACACGGTGAAGAAGCGCAGGCCGGTGGTCGGCAGATTGAAGAGGTGGCTGTAGGTGTGCGCCATCAGCTCATTGGCCTTCTTGGTCGCGGCGTAAAGGCTGACCGGGTGATCGACGTTGTCGTGCTCCGAGAAAGGCATGCGCTCGTTGCCGCCGTAGATGCTGGAGCTGCTGGCATAAACGAAGTGCTCGACGCCGTTGTGGCGGCAGCCCTCAAGGATATTGACGAAGCCGACCACGTTGCTGTCGACATAGGCATGCGGGTTCTGCAGCGAGTAGCGCACGCCGGCCTGCGCCGCAAGATTGATCACGCGCTGCGGGCGCTCTGCGGCGAACAGGGCGGCAATGCCTGCCCGGTCGGCGATGTCCAGTCGGGAAAAACTGAAGCGCGGATTGGGTGCAAGCCGCGCCAGGCGCGCCTCTTTCAGGGCGACATCGTAGTAATCATTCAGGTTGTCGACACCGACCACCTCGTCACCGCGTGTCAGCAAAAGCTGGCAGACGTGCATGCCGATAAACCCGGCCGCGCCGGTGACAAGGACTTTCATGGGCAGCTTCTCTGAAAAGCCGGCATTTTCGCATACATGGCGAAGCCGGGGCCCCAAGCGAAAAAGCCAAATCCGGGTTGTCCCATTCATTCAACAATCCCGGATAATTGCGCGACTCATGCGCATCCTTCTCGTCAAGACTTCGTCATTGGGCGACGTCATCCACAATTTGCCCGTCGTTACCGACCTGCAAACGCAATTTCCCGGCTCGGCAATCGACTGGGTGCTCGAAGAAGGTTTTGCCGATATTGCCCGCCTGCATCCCGGGGTACGCAACGCGATTCCCGTAGCGCTGCGCCGCTGGCGGAAGTCACTGCTCGCGCCAACTACCTGGCGGGAAATCAGGGCCTTTCGTACCAGGCTGCAAAAGCAGGACTACGACCTGGTGATCGACACCCAGGGCCTGCTGAAAAGTGCGCTGATCGCCCGCATGGCGCGCGGCAAACGCTGCGGCTATGTGGCGGCGGCGGCGCGCGAACCGCTGGCGGCGCGCTTTTACGATGCGAGCTTCGATGTGCCGAAGAATCTTCACGCCGTCCTGCGCAACAGGCGTCTCGCGGCGCTGGCTGCCGGTTATGCGGCCACGCCGGCGCCGGACTATGGCCTTGCCGTAGCGCCAGTGCCGACTATCAGCGGACCCAGTGCAGTGTTGCTCACCGCGACCTCGCGTGACGACAAGCTGTGGCCTGAAGAACGCTGGATCGAACTCGGTCGCGCCTTGCGCGAGCGCGGACTGACGTGCCTGCTGGCGGCGGGCAGCGCGCCCGAGCGCGAGCGCGCTGCCCGGATCGCGCAGGCCATCCCCGACGCCAGAGTTTTGCCGCCCATGAATCTCACGGACCTCGCCGGACAACTCGCCGCCGCGCGCATCGTGATCGGCGTCGATACCGGTCTGGTGCATCTGGCCGCGGCACTCGGACGGCCGGTGCTGGCGCTGTTCAACGCCTCCGATCCCGAGCTGACCGGCGTTCTTGCCGGCACGCCGGCCATCAATCTCGGTTCGCGCGGCCAGCCGCCAGAGGTAGCCGACGTTCTGTCCGCCGCCGCGCCCCTGCTCTGATGGCGCGTTTCTTCTATACCCTCGCCGCAGTTGCCCTTTTGCCGTGGGCGGCCCTGCATCTGCTCCTGCGCGCGCGCCGCCAAGCCGAATATCTGCGGCACTGGTCCGAACGTTTTGGATTATTTCCCGCAGCAGACCGGCAAGACCACTCCCGCCCGACGATCTGGCTGCACGCCGTATCGGTCGGTGAAACACGCGCCGCGCAGCCGCTGGTAGCCGTCTTGCGCGAGCGCTATCCCGCTCACCGCATCCTGTTCACGCACATGACGCCCACCGGACGCGCCACATCGGAGACCTTGTTCGGCGACAGCGTTGAGCGCATCTATCTGCCTTACGACACGCCCTGGGCGATGCGGGGGTTCCTTCGCTACTACCGGCCTCAATTCGGCCTGATCATGGAAACCGAGCTGTGGCCTAACCTTATCGCGGCCTGCCGCAAGGCCGGCGTACCTCTGTGGCTGGTCAACGCCCGCCTCTCCGAGCGCTCGGCGCAACGCTATGCGGCCTTCCCCGCGCTGGCACGCGAAGCGCTGCAAGGCCTGACGGCCATCGGCGCGCAGACGGCCAATGACGCGGCGCGTCTGGCAGCCCTCGGCGCACAGCGGATCACCGTCACCGGCAACATCAAGTTCGACATCGAGGCGCCGCCGGCGCAACTGGACCTTGGCCGCGAGCTTCGCGCCCGTTGCGGCAATCGGCCCGTATGGCTCGCCGCCAGCACGCGCGAAGGCGAGGAAGCGCTAATTCTGGCGGCCTGGAAGTCAGCCTTGCAAGAAGACAAGCAAAAAGTTATGCGAAGCGGTATCCCCTTGCGGGACGGCGCTGGCGTTACGGCGCTGCTGGTCATCGTTCCGCGCCATCCGCAGCGGTTCGATGCGGTGGCGAAGCTGGTGACCGCACACGGCTTTTCGCTGCAGCGGCGCAGCGAAAATGTCGCGATCGAGGCGATGACCGAGGTGCTGCTCGGCGACAGCATGGGCGAGATGTTCGCCTTTTATGCTGCGGCCGATGTTGCCTTCATCGGCGGCAGCCTGCTCGATTTCGGCAGCCAGAACCTGATCGAAGCGGCGGCCTGCGGCACGCCTATCCTGATCGGCCCATCAACGCGGAATTTTGCCGAGGCCGCGCGCGAGGCCATCGCCTCCGGTGCGGCACTGGCCATCGGCGATGCCGATGATCTCGTGAATCAGGTTAATGCCCTGTTGTCCAACGAGCATCGCCGGCGTCAGCTGGGAGAGGCCGGGCGCGCATTCGCCGCGCGCCAGCGCGGCGCCACGGCGCGCACGCTGGAATTGATCATTCCAGCAGCGCGTTGATCGCTGCCACATCCTCTTCGTTCAGGCTGCCGGAAGCCGCCTTGAGCCTTAGCAGGGAGATCAACAGGTCCATCCGGGCCTTGACCAGCTTCTGCCGGGTTTCATAGAGCTGGCTCTGGGCGTTCAGGACATCGATGTTGATGCGCACGCCGACCTCATAGCCGAGCTTGTTCGAATCCACCGATAACTGCGATGAGGCCAGGGCCGCTTCGAATGCCTTGATCTGTGCTACGCCAGCGTGCACGCCCAGATAGCCCTGACGCGCGTTGAGCGCCGCCGTGCGGCGAGCGTTTTCCAGGTCGGCGCTGGCCTTTTCCTTGAGGGCGACGGCTTCGCGTGTCCTGGATGACGTGGCACCGCCGGCAAAGATCGGGATCGACAGTTGCAGGCCGATGGTGCTCGCATCGGTGTCGCTGCCGGAGCCGCCAGCGGTGACGCCGGCAACGACGGTGCTGGTGGTCGAACTGCGGCCCCGCGTCGCGACAAGATCCACGGTGGGGTAATGACCGGCGCGCTGTCTTTCGATTTCTTGCATGGCAATCTCGTATTGGGCCTGCGAGACTTGAACCACGTTGCTGCCCGTTTCGGCCATTTCCGCCCATTTTTCGATGTCGGGCGGCTGCGGCATATCCAGGCGCACCCCCGATTTGACGGGCTTCAGGCCTTCCGGCTCCTTGCCGATTATCGTGCGCAATACCTGGCGTTTGACGTTGAGGTCGTTTTGCGCGGCAATTTCCTGCGCGATGGCGAGGTCGTAGCGCGACTGGGCTTCCTGGCTGTCCGTGATCGTGGCGGTGCCGACCTCGAAATTGCGCTTGGCCGATTCGAGTTGCTCGGCAATCGCCGCCTTCTGCGCCTGCGTCGTCGCCAGCACATCCTGCGCCACCAGCACGTCGAAGTAGGCTACCACCGTGCGTATGATCAGTTCCTGTTGTGCCACGCGGAACTGCGCTTCGGCCTGTACCACGGCGAGTTCCGACTGCGTATAGGAAACCCAGTTCTGCCAGCGGAACAGCGGCTGGGTGAGGGATACGGTCCAGCCGTTGGTGTTGTACTGGCTGTCGCGCGATTGCACACCCTGAGTACGGAAGTTCGTGTCCAACTCATTCCATACCGTGCTTCCCGTGAGGCCGACATTCGGCAGCAATCCGGCACGGCCCTGGGGCAGCTTTTCGCGACCGGCCTCGAGCGCCGCCCGCGCCGCGGCGTATTGCGCGTCGTAGGCCACGGCGTCGCGATAAACGGCCATCAGGTCGGCGCCAAAACCGGGCCCGGCAAAGGTGGCCGCGATCCAGCCGGCAACCAGCAATGGAGTTTTCTTGTTCATGGTGTTCACCGCGTTACGTTCCGGTTTCATTTCAATACGTCGGCATGGCCGGATCAACATCCCGCGCCCAGGCGGCCACGCCGCCCAGCAGGTTGAGTATGCGGTCGAAGCCCATTTGTTCCAGAAACATTCCGGCCTGGAAGCTGCGCGCACCGTGATGGCAAACCATGACGATGTCCTGGTCTCGACTCAGTTCAGGATAGCGGGCGGGGATGCCGCGCATGGGCATGGACAGCGATCCGGCAATGCGGCAGGTTTCGAACTCCCAGGGCTCGCGTACATCGAGCAGCACCGGCCTGGTCCGCCCTGTGTCGGCGAGCCAGTCCCTGAGCTGGGAAGCGGAAAGCTGGCGCATGTTTCAGAAAACAAACGCTGGCGCTGGCTCGGCCTCGCGCAGTGGAACCGTCACGGTTTCGAACACGGCCAGGCGCTTGAAGCCCTGGTCTGCCCGCGTATACAGCACCGCTTGCATGGCCGGGGCGGCGCCTTCGATGGCGAACAGGCGCCCTCCCGACTTGAGCTGGTCGAGCAGAACCTGTGGCGCCTTGGCGACGGCGCCCGACAACATGATGACGTCGAAGGGAGCGTGGGCCGGCAAGCCGGTCAGACCGTTTCCGATTTCCACCGTGACGTTGGTGACGCCGGCGCGACGCAGATTTTCGCGTGCCGTAGCCGCCAGTTGCGGATCGATTTCGACCGACCACACATGATCGGCATGGGCGCCCAAAAGCGCGGCCATGTAGCCGGAACCGGTGCCGACTTCCAGCACGTTTTCATGCTTTCTCATCGCCAGCGCCTGCAGGGCAAGGGCTTCGACGATGGGGGCAAACATGCAGGCGCCAGCATCTCCGCCGAGCGGAATCTGCGTGTCGGCGAAGGCCAGTCGACGATGGGCGGGCGGAACGAACTCTTCACGCTTGACCATGAACAATATGTCCAGCACGTCGGGATTCAGCACCTTGCCGGGGCGCAATTGTTGCTCGACCATGTTGAACCGGGCTTGTTCGAAATTCATCACATCTCCAGAAAATGAATATTAGCATAATCTAATATATAGACCATGCCGGAAGAGGCCGAATTCTACGCTTCGACGCCTGACTCGGCATCCGGTTCCCGCACCCTGAACCAGGTGGCATAAAGAGCTGGCAGGAACAGGCAGGTCAGCAGCGTGGCGACAATCAGGCCGCCCATGATGGCCACCGCCATCGGACCCCAGAACACCTGGCGGGTCAGCGGAATCATGGCCAGGACAGAGGCCGCCGCGGTCAGGGTGATGGGACGGAATCGGCGCACGGTCGAACCCACGATCGCGTCCCAGGCGCTCTTGCCGTCGGCTTCGTCCTGTTCGATCTGGTCGACCAGGATCACCGAGTTGCGCAGGATCATGCCCATCAGCGCGATCACGCCAAGATTGGCGACGAAACCGTAGGGGACCTGGAAAATCAGCAGGGCCAGCGTCACGCCTATCAGTCCGAGCGGTGCCGTGAGCAGAACCATGACGGTCCTGCTGATGCTCTGCAGCTGGATCATCAGCAGGGTTATGACGCCGACTATCATCAGCGGCACCACGGCCTTGATCGAGTTCTCGCCCTTGGCCGACTCTTCCGTCGAGCCGCCCACGTCGATGCGGAAGCCCGGCGGCAGCTTCGCCCGCAGACTGCCGAGCTGCTGATCGATCTGCGCCGACGCGGCCTGCGGCTGCACGCTGCCGACGATGTCGGCGCGCACGGTAATGGCCGGCAGGCGATCGCGACGCCAGATCAGGCCTTCTTCGAGTACCGGCACCAGTCGCGCTACCTGGGCCAGCGGAATATGGCGGCCGCTTGTTGATACGATATCGAGATCGGGCAGGCGCGTCAGGCTATGCGGATCGGACGGGATTCCCTTGTTCACATCTGCGCCGCCACGCCCAGCATCCGCCCGCCAGACCACATCGATCAACTGGTCGTTCTCGCGGAACTGGGTCACCGTGGCGCCCACCAGCCAGCCCTGCAGAGTCAGCGCCACGTCCTGGCTGGAGACGCCCAGCGCGCGGGCGCGCGCCTGGTCGATCTCGACCCGGACCGACTTGATGCGATCGTTCCAGTCGAAATTCACATTGCGCAGATTGGGATGGGCGCGCATGAGCCCGGATATGCTTTCCGCATTTCCTCGCAGCGCGACAAGGTCCTCGCCGAGGACACGGAACTGTACCGGGTAGCCGACCGGCGGCCCGTTCTCGAGGCGCACTACGCGCAAACGCAGATGAGACCACGAACCATCGGTGGCATCGAAGGCTGCTTCCAGCCGCTTCTTGACGGTTTCGCGCTCCGTCAGGCCCTTGGTGACGATCACCATCTGCCCAAAATTGTCGGCAAACAACTGCTGGTCCAGCGAGAGGAAGAACCGCGGCGCGCCGTTGCCGATGTAGGACGACCACGAGGCGATGTTGTCATCCTTGTCCAGCAGAGCCTCGACACGCTTGACCTCGCGCTCGGTGGCCTTCAGCGAGGCTCCCTGCGGCAGCCAGATGTCGACCATGATTTCGGGCCGGCTGGCGGCCGGGAAGAACTGTTTCTGTACGCCCTTGCTGAAGGCCGCCAGCGACAGCACGAATACCGCGATTGTGGTGAAAATCACTATCCAGCGATGGCGCAGGCACCACACCACCAGCGCGCGGAAACGCCGGTAGAAGGGCGAATCGTAGATGTCTCCGCCGTGTTTCTCGGCGATTGCGCGCAGCTTGACCGGATCGAGCAGCTTGTAGCCCAGCCAGGGCGTGAATACCACGGCGACGATCCACGACACCAGCAGGGCGATGGTGACCACCTGGAAAATCGAAATGGTGTATTCGCCGGCGCCCGACTTGGCGAAACCGACCGGGGTGAAGCCCGCCGCCGTGATCAGCGTTCCGGTCAGCATCGGGAACGCCGTCGAGGTGTAGGCGAAGGTCGCCGCCTTGAAGCGGTCCCAGCCCTGTTCCATCTTCACCACCATCATCTCCGCGGCAATGATTGCGTCATCGACCAGCAGGCCCAGCGCAATCACCAGCGCACCCAGCGAAATGCGCTGCAGGTCGATGCCGAAAATCTTCATGGCAAAAAAGGTCATCGCCAGCACCAGCGGGATCGACAGGGCCACGACCGTGCCGGTACGCCAGCCAAGGCTGAGGAAGGACACGGCAAGCACGATGAGCACGGCTTCACCCAGCGTGCGCAGAAACAGATTGAGCGAAGTCTTGACGATCTGCGGCTGGTCGAAGACGACGTGCACATCCATACCCACCGGCAGGTCCTGCTGCAATCGGGCCATCGCCGCGCTCAGTTTTTCGCCGAGATCGATGACGTTGGCGCCCTTGGCCATGACGATACCGAGGCCGATCGCGTCGCGCCCCGCCACGCGCATGCGCGGCTGCGGCGGATCGGCCAGGCCGCGTGTCAAGCGTGCGATGTCGCCCAGCCGGAAAGTGCGCCCGCCCACCGCCAGCGTGGCTTCGCGCAGCGCATCGACACTGTCAAAGGGGCCAGAAACGCGCAGGCGTACGCGATCGGTCTCGGTTTCGACGTGGCCTGCCGGCGCCACCGCGTTCTGCCGCTGCAAGGCGTCGAACACCTGGCTTGGCACCAGACCCATGGCGGCCAGGCGCGCCGGGCTGACATCGATGTAGATCTTTTCATCCTGCACGCCGATCAGCTCGACCTTCTTCACATCTTCGACGCGGCGCAGTTCGCGCGCCAGGCGGTCAGCCTCGCGGCGCAGGTCGCCCATGCCGTAGCCGGTCTTGTCGTCGCGTGCGACGAGGGCGAAGATCTTGATCTGGACATCGCCGAACTCGTCATTGGGGAAAGGTCCCTGCACGCCGGGCGGCAGCGTGTGGCGGATGTCGTCGAGCTTCTTTCGCACCTGGCGCCAGGCTTCCGGCACCTCGGGCTTCGGCGTGTAGTCCTTGAGGACGATGATGGTCAGCGATTCGCCGGGGCGGGATGCGGCGCGCAAGACATCGACCCAGGGCGGCTCGGCCAGCTTCTTCTCGATGCGTTCGGTAAGCTGCTGCTCGACCTGCTGCGCATTGGCCCCCGGCCACAAGGTACGCACCACCATGACC